>JBBDTH010000113.1:0-28983 GCA_040904505.1 Rhodospirillales bacterium
GCGCGGGGGCGGGCGGTGACGAGGCAGCAATCGCGCACGGTCAAGGGATCGCACACCATGCGCGCGCCGAGCACGTCCTCGATGGTGAGATCGCCGCGCTCGAACGCTTCCGGATTCAACTGCGCCCATTTACGCGCCGCGACCGCGACCTCGGCCAACTGCTCGCGCGTGGTGCCGAATTCGTGCATGTGCCGCGCGGCGGCGAATGAATAGGCAATGATCGGATAGCGCGGCTTGTACATGATCTCGGACGCCGGCGGGTCGGACATGGTTGCCAGTTTGCCGCCGGCGGTGCGCTGGTTGCTGCCGTAGCAGATCAACGCGACGTCGCAAATCCCGGCCTGCAGGGCTAGGGCGGCGTCGATGGCGTATTTCACGAACGACGAGCCGCCCAAACTCGTACCGCCCACGTATTTCGGGCGGATGCCGAAATATTCGCCGATGGTGAGCGTCGGGAAGAAGTTGACGAGGGTCGAGGTGAACAGGCCGTCGACGTCGCGCATGGTGAGGCCGGCTTCGGCCAGCGCGTTGTTGGCGGCCTCCGCCATGATTTCCAGATGCGTGCGGCCGTGCGCTTCGCCGATGCCCGCGGTGCCGACGCCGACGATCGCGGCCGATCCTTTTAGGTTTGCTGCCATGATCTCCTCCCTCAGGCTTTTTCAAACACGAGAAGGGGGGCATCGTTTTCGGTAACGATTTTCGCCTTCACCTTTAAACCAATCGTGACTTTGGTGGGATCGACGCCCTCGACCCGGCTCATCAATCTTGGACCTTCATCGAGGTCGATCAACGCGAGGTTGTAATCGCCGCCGCGCTCCGGGCGCTGGCGCACGACGCTGGTCGAATAGACCGTGCCGGTGCCCTTGGCTTCGGCCTGGCTGGTCTTGTCGGAGCCGCAGGACGGGCAGAGGAAACGCGGATAGTGGATAAACGTGCCGCAGCTATCGCATTTCTGGATGAGGAACGTGCCGTTCTTCAATCCTTCCTGAAAGATATAGTCCGGCCCGGGATTTTCGGGCGGTGGGGATGCCTTCTTCTCTGCCATTTTTCCTTACCTTTTCCTCCTAGATCAATTTTTTATGGTTCGTCATGCCCCGGCGTAAGTCCGGGGCATCCAGTCTATGACTCTGGATTGTCCGGCCGGGGGTAAAGGGGGTGCCCCCCTCAAACACCGGCCGGGCAATGACGCATGTTAAAAGCCCTTACAACATCCCCGCTTTTTCGCGCGCTTTTTTGATCATGTCGCGGGCGATGATGAGTTGCTGAATCTGCGAGGTGCCCTCGTACAGGCGATAAAGCCGCACGTCGCGGTAAAAACGTTCGATGGGATATTCGGTGATGTAGCCGGCGCCGCCGAATATCTGCACGGCTCGGTCGGCGACGCGCCCAACCATCTCGGTCGCAAAATATTTTGAGCACGACGCCTCGACCGTGATGCGCTCGCCGAGATCGCGCCGGCGCGCGGAGTCGAGCACCATGCACTTGGCGGCGTAGGCTTCGGTTTTCGAATCCGCCAGCATCGCCTGTATCAATTGGAAGTCCGCGATCGGTTGGCCGAACTGCTTGCGCTCGATGGCGTAGTTCAGGCATTCGGTGATGAGCCGATCCGCGGCGCCGCAAGCCCCGGCGGCGATGTGCAGGCGGCCGCGATCCAGCACCTTCATGGCGGTCTTGAAGCCCATGCCCTCAATGCCGCCGACGATGGCCGTTTTCGGCACACGCACGTCGTCGAAGTTGACGTCGCAGGTGAGCGTGCCGTGATGGCCGAGCTTGCTGTCGGGTTTTCCGATACTCAACCCTTTCGTTCCGGCCTCGACCAGGAACGCGCTGATGCCGGCGGCGCCCTTTTCGTCCGGGTTGGTGCGCGCCATGACCGTGAACACGCCCGCTCTTGGGGCATTCGTGATGAAGCGCTTGGAACCGTTGATGACGTAATCGTCGCCGTCCTTTTTGGCGTTCGTGCGCAGGCTCGCGGCGTCCGATCCGGCTTCCGGTTCGGTGAGCGCGAACGAGCCGATCAACTCGCCGGTTGCCATGCGGGGCAGGTACGTTTTCTTTTGCGCGTCGGTGCCGTCGATCACGATGCCTTGCGAGCCGATGCCGATGGTGGTGGCGAACGAGGACCGATACGAGCCGTGGGCGCGGCCGATTTCAAAGATGACCTTGACTTCTTCTTCCATGCCGAGGCCCATGCCGCCGTATTCCTCGGGGATAGTCAGGCCGAACAGGCCGATATCCTTCATCTCCTGGAGGATATCGGGCGGAATGTCGTTTAACTCCTCGACTTTCCGTTCGTTGGGAATGAGCCGTTCATTGGTGAACCGGCGGACGGTTTCGACGAGTTGTTCAAGGGTGTCTGGATCGAGGGCCATGATTTCTATATGAGTACGGTGTGGCGGGTGTTATCCCCGGGTGACGTTGCAATACAATAGACCGGCCGGTAATATCAACCACGCTTCAAAACATCGGTTCACCAGTTAAACCAACAGATCATGTCCGTACTCCTCGTCGAACAGCCACAAGATGGCGTCGTCCTGCTCCGCATTAACCGTCCGGAGGCCCGCAACGCGATCAATAAAGAGGTCCGCGACCGGCTTCAGGAAGAATTCGCCCGGCTCGGCAACGATCCCGCCGTGCTGTGCGTGGTGATCACGGGTGATGAAAAAGCCTTCGCCGCCGGCGCCGACATCAAGGAAATGGCGGATGCCTCGCCGGTCGAGGCGTTCGGGCGCGGCATCGAGGAATATTGGCGCACGGTCGCGGGCTGCCCGAAGCCGGTGATCGCGGCCGTGAACGGTTATGCGCTCGGCGGCGGCTGCGAATTGATGCTGACCGCCGACATCGTCATCGCGGGCGAGGGGGCGCAATTGGGCCTGCCGGAAATCCGCGTCGGCATCCTGCCGGGCGGCGGCGGCACGCAACGCCTGCCGCGCGCGGTCGGTAAATACAAGGCGCTCAAGATGATGCTGACCGCCGAGTTCATCTCGGGCCGGGAAGCCTCCGACATGGGATTGGTGAGCGAGGTCGTGGCGGACAATCAGGTCCTGCCGCGCGCACTCGAACTCGCCGGCAAGATTGCCAAGCTGCCGCCCCTGTCGGCGCGCATGATCAAGGAAACGGTGCTGGCCGGGCTCGATACCTCAATGGATGTCGGGTTGAAGCTCGAACGCAAGGCGATCTATTTCCTGTTTTCGACCGAAGACAAGAAAGAAGGCATGAAAGCCTTCATCGAGAAACGCAAACCGGAATTTAAGGGAAAATAACACATCATGATCGACCCCCAACGCCCCGACCTGACGGTCGGCGTTCTCGGCGCGGGCACCATGGGCCGAGGCATCGCCCAGGTCGCGGCCTCCGCCGGAATGCAGGTCCGCTTCTTCGACACCGACACGGCACAGCTCAATAAAGCCGTCGAATTCATCTCGGGCATGATGAACCGGGCGGTGGAAAAGGGCCGTATGAGCGCCGAGGACGCGAAAGCTACCATCGATCGGATCAAAACCGTCGACAGCCTCAAGGGGTTCGGCGATTGTCATCTGGTGGTCGAGGCGATCATCGAGAATCTGGACATCAAAAAGAAAGTGTTCGCCGAATTGGACGAGATCGTGGCCAAGGACGGCATCTTGGCGACCAATACGTCGTCGTTGTCGGTCACGGCCATCGCGTCCGGCACCAAGAACCAGGAGCGGGTTGCGGGTTTGCACTTCTTCAACCCGCCGCCGCTGATGAAGCTGGTCGAGGTGATCGGCGGGCTGCGCACGTCGCCCGAGGCCGTGGCGGCCTTGATGGCGATCGGTACGCGCATGGGCAAACATACGGTCGCCTGCCAGGACACGCCGGGCTTTCTGGTCAATCACGCCGGGCGCGCCTACGGCCCCGAGTCGCTCAGAATCATCGGCGAGGGGATTTGCCAATTCGTCGATATCGACCGGGTGATGAAGGACTCCGCCGGTTTCCGCATGGGCCCGTTCGAGTTGTTGGATCTCGTCGGCATCGACATCGCGCATTCGGTGATGGAGGAAATCTACCACCAGTACTACCAGGAACCGATGTACAAGCCTTCGGTGATCGGCCAGCAGCGCAAGGACGGCGGCCTGCACGGCCGCAAGACCGGCGCGGGGTTCTATACGTACGAGGACGGCAAGCCCGTGGTGCCCGAGGAAACGCCTGCGCCGAAAGCGGGCAAGGCCACGGTCTGGGTCAGCCCGGCCAATGCGGACGGCCAAAAGCTGGTCGCTAAACTATTGAAGGATGCCGGCGCCGAGTTGGATACGGCCAAGAAACCCGGCCCCGATTCGATCTGCGTGGTGACGCCCATTGGCATGGATGCCTCGACCTCGGCGGTTGCGCAAGGACTCGATCCCGTGCGCACCGTGGCGGTCGATCCGCTGTTCGGCGGCGCGGGCCGGATCACGATTATGACGACACCGATTACGGACGCGAAACACCGCGATGCGATTCACGGCCTGCTGGCCAAGAGCGGCACGCCGGTCACGGCGATCAACGACAGCCCGGGCTTCATCGCGCAACGGATCGTCGCGCTGATCGTGAACGTGTCGTGCAATATCGCCCAGCAGCGGGTGGCGAGCCCCGAGGATATCGATACCGCCGTCAAGCTCGGCCTGAATTATCCGAAGGGACCGCTCGAATTCGGCGACGCCTTGGGCGCGGATAAGATTCTGCAAATCCTGCGCGCGCTCTACGACTTTTACGGCGATCCCCGCTACAGGCCGAGCGCCTGGCTGATCCGCCGGGCGACCCTCGGTGTATCGCTGTTGACGCCGGAAAACCGATAAACGAGGCAGTCATAATGATCAAAAGAACGACGCTGATCAGCGGCGGTACCAAAGGGATCGGCCGCGCCGCCGCCGACATGGAGCTCGAGGACGGGCATACCGTGATCGCGCTGGCGCGCAACGAGGACCCGAATTTTCCCGGTATTTGCTACAAGGTCGACCTGTTCGACCGCAAAAACACCGCCGAAGTGATGCAGAAGATCGTCTCGGAGCACAAGGTCGACAAGGTGGTGCATGCCGCCGGCATCGCCAATCCTCAATTGATCGAGACCGTGACGCTGGAGCAGTTCGATCAGGTGATCGAATTGAACCTGCGCGCGTCCATTCAGATCGTGCAGGCGGTGCTGCCGCACATGCGCGATCGGAAATGGGGCCGGATCGTCAACATCTCCAGCCGCGCGGCGCTCGGACGCGTGACCCGCACCAGCTACGGCGCGGCCAAATCCGGCATGTATGGCATGACCCGCAGTTGGGCGCTCGAACTGGCGCTCGACGGGATCACCGCGAACGTGGTGGCACCGGGACCGACGCTGACGGAAATGCTGAAGTTCAATAATCCCGATCTGGCCGCGTTCGCTGCCGAGGTGCCGATGAAGCGCCTGGCCGAGCCGCGCGAAATAGGGTCCATGATTCATTATTTTCTGTCGGAAGACGCGTCCTTCGTCACGGGCCAGGTAATCTATGTGGACGGGGGCTTGAGCGTCGGGATGGTTCATCTCTAGTGCGTGTTTGACGATGATGATATCGACTTATCCTAGACTGTCATGCCCCGGCGTTAGCCCGGGGCATCCAGTTTCCGGGACTCCGGGTTGCCCGGTCTTCGCCGGGCAATGACGGATTGTGAAGTATTACGGGAAGCCGTATTCGCCGGACAACGAAGCGCTCAATTTTGCAAGCAATATGATGTCTGTCTAAAATCAACGAGGTGCGAAACATGAGCAGCACACTGTTTTCGCCGATCAGGATCGGCTCTCTCGAGGTTCCGAACCGCATCATGGTTTCGCCGATGTGCCAATACAGCGCCGAAGACGGTTCCATGACCGACTGGCACATGGCGCACCTGCCGTCGATGGCGCTGTCCGGCGCCGGTCTGGTCACGATCGAGGCGACCGCCGTCAATCCGGCGGGGCGAATCACGCACAATTGCACCGGGCTCTATTCCGACGAAAACGAAGCCTCCATCGCGAAGGTCGTGGCGCTGGTGCGCGCGGTCAGCGATTGTGCGCTCGGGATTCAGATCGGTCATGCCGGGCGCAAGGCCTCGACCGAACGGCCCTGGGAAGGCCGGAGTTTCCTGACCGAAGACAAAGGCGCCTGGCGGACGGTCGCGCCCTCGCCGATTCCGTTAAGCGACGGTTGGCCGGTGCCGCATGCGCTCGGCACGGACGAAATCGCGCAGATTCGTGAGGATTTCGTCGCCGCGGCGACGCGGGCGATTCGCTTGGATTTGGATTATCTCGAACTGCACGGCGCGCACGGGTATTTGCTGAGCAGCTTTCTGTCGCCGCTCAGCAACAAACGCGACGACAACTACGGCGGATCGCTCGAAAACCGGATGCGCTTTACCTTGGAAACCGCCGCGGCGGTGCGGGCGGTGTGGCCGAAAACCAAGCCGCTCGGCATTAAGGTCAACGGCTCGGATTTCGTCGAGGGCGGCTGGACGCCCGAGGATGCCGCCGTGCTGGCAACCGAACTCAAGGGAATCGGGTTCGATCTGATGGTCGTGTCGGGCGGCGGCGTCGATCCGAAGGCGCCGATCAAGGCGGTGCCGGGCTATCAGATGCCGTTCGCCGAGGCGGTCAAGAAAAAGTCCGGGATCACGACCGCGAGCGTCGGCATGATCGTCGATGCTCATCAGGCCGAAGAGGCCGTTTCGAGCGGCAGGGTCGATATGGTCGCGCTTGCGCGCGGTATGCTCTTCAATCCGCGCTGGCCCTATCACGCGGCTGTCGCCTTGGGGGCGGATCTGGACTATCCGCCGCAATACGAGCGGGCCGGCCCGAAGGCCTGGAACCCGGCGGCGACATCGATCGCGCCGAAACTCGAAATTTAAGCTGGTTTCTCGTGGGGACCGCTTTGCGATGAAGGGCCGAAACCCTTCATCGCATCGCGGGACGTTCAATATTTTCTAGCGAAGGAAGTACTTTTTGTTAACGTAGTGCGGAATATCGGTCCGTTTCAGGCCTTTACGGGCCAGGGCGGTGTCCGACAGGTTCATCAATTCCTGGATTTCCTGCGAGGCCGCAATCGCGACGGCCACGTGGCTGAAAAATCGGTCAATTCCTTTGAGGACGGATTTAAAGCGCGAAGGGCCTGCCAGGTAGGCATGGGCGTGTTGGGTAATGCTTGTCATGATGTATCTCCTAATCGTCGAGTAGTTGACGGTATCTGTACCCTCTTTCCTTCGCCTCCCAATTAACCGAAAGAATATTACAAACAGTGCGCTGCAAAATAGATATTTTTGCAATGCAGCAATGCGCGGATTTCAGCAGATGAAATAGACGGAAAATGGCCGGTTTGCCTGAATCTTGGAGATTCAGCTGGTTTTATAACAAAAAAGTGGATTTTAACCCGAATAAACTCTCCTGATATGCGCGGGAGCCCTTCTCATACCATTATGACAGGCCATTATGACAGGCTACCGGCGCCAAGAACGCCGGAGGCCTATTCATAAGGTGTATGAGAGTATTTCTTTAAACTTCTGTTTTAGAAGTATTTTTTCGCGATGAACTGAGGCAGTTCCTCGCGAGTCAGGCCCCGGCGCGCCAATTCGGCCGTGCTGAAGTTGCTCATGCGGGTATAAAGACGTTGGGCTTCCAGGGCACGGTTTAGAGCCACGAAAAACCCTTTGAATCCGTTCCAAATCGTGGTGAACGGGAACCCAGGGTGCAACCGGTGCGGGCGGTGAAGTACGACTTCCATCATTCAATTCCTTGTACAAACTTTTTTGTCGGTCACGTGCCTTAAATAGTTTTATTTTTGTTCCGGACCAGAAATCATTTTGCGCAGCAGCAATGCAGTCATCGCATGACTATTCGAACGGCATGCTTACCAAGCATTAATAAATCAGGCAAAAGGACCAGCCGGGGAGCCGAACGGGGGGCCGGGGACGATCAGGACGGGGGTCAGAAAAATCCGAGGAGTCGCCACCACAGATAGGTCAACGGCACGAGCGGGAAAATCGAGAGTCCGGCCATGATGAGGCATAATTTCAGCCCTTGGCGGACCGGGACTTTGGTCAGGCTGATGGCAACCACGAACGGCGGGCCGATGTAGGGAAACAGCGTGTTCGAGACGCCGTGGGCCATGGCGTTGATCACCGCGAACACCGGTAAGCCCATGGCGGTCGCGAGATCTTGCGCCAGCGGGGCCAAAACCACCGGCGCGCCGGGCGATGTGGCGAACACGTTGATGAGCGTCGCCATCCCGACCAGGGTTAGGAAATTCAGAAAATTTTGGCCGGGTTGCGGGCTTATGACGTCGATCAGGACTTTGGCGGCGATCGAGCCGAGGCCGGTATGCTGCACGACGGCGCCGACGCTCAGGATACCGGCGACGTAGAAAAACGGGGTCAGGTTGATTTTCTTCTGGAAGGCGTCTTCCGGAATGAGTTTCAGCCCGGGAATCATGATTACCAGCGCGGCCAGCAGCGAAATATGGCCAGGCGATATGCCGTGCAGGAAATCGGTCGCCCACAGGCACATGGTCGCGGCCAGGATAAGTTGCAACAAGCGCTGCCGGTTCGTGTTCGGCATGAGATCGACGGTCGATTTCTTGGGGGTCTCGACCGTATCGGGGAACAGGGTCGCGATAACCCAGATCAGCAGCGCGGCCTTGAGAACGCCGGTGACCGGAAAGTGCCAGATCAGAAACTCGCCGAAGGTGAAGGGCAGCTTGTAGATCGCCTCCGATGCGCCCGACATCACCACGTTCGGCAGGTTGGCCGGCAGAATGCCGTATCCCGGCAGAAACGTGCCGATGCTGGCGGCCAGCGCGATACCGGCCCGGCCGGGGCGGCCGTCCTCGAATCCCAATGCGTCGGCGATGGCGAAAGCGATCGGCACCAGGATGATGACCCGGCTGATGGTCGCGGGCATGAAAAAGCCGAGCGCCAGGGAGGCATAGGTGACGGCGATGAGGACTTTCAGGTAACTCAATGACGATAGCCGGGTACCGATCTTGCCGATCCGCTCCGTCAGGCCGGTGTGCTGAATGGCGAGGCTGATGAACAGGCCGCCGAACAACAACCAGACCGAACTGGTCATGAAGCCGGAAAACGCGACGTTGGCCGGCGCGATGCCGAGCAGCACGATCACCAGCATGAAGGTCAGTGACGTGAAATGCTCGGGCAGGGCGTGGGTGGCGTAGATGGCGACGGCGGCGAACAGCACGGCGCCGGCGCGCACGAGTTTGGGATCGAGCCCCGCCGGTACCGGCGCCAGAAGAACGAGGATCGCGGCGACGACCGAAAAAAACGCGATAAAATTGGCCGGCTTCCTGAGAACCGCGAACATTCGTATCTCCCATGACAGATATCCGCGGGCGCTCCGCGCGGGTCGTGCGGTTCAAAACCTCAATATTTTTACCGAAAACTCAAGGGAAAAGCGGTTGCTCATCAAACGTCATCCCAGAAATCCGAGGATTTTCCACCACAGAAAGGTGAGCGGCCCGAGCACCACGGCGCTCAAAATCGCCATGCTCACGCAGAGTCGGACCCCGTCGCGCATGCTCGTGCCGGTCAGGCTCATGGCGACGATGAAGGGCGGGCCGACATAGGGCAGGAGCTGAATGGAAACCCCGAACACCATCATGTTGAGCACGGTGAACAAGGGCAACCCCATGGCGGTCGCGAGATCCTGCGCCAACGGCGCCAACACCACCGGCGCGCCGGGGCCGGTGGCGACGAAGCAGAGGAAACTCGAAATGCCCGCGACAATGACGAAGTTCGTGATCAACTGATCGGGTTTCGGCGCGGTGAAATCGATCAACGCCTGGGCGATATGCACGCCGAGGCCGCTGTATTGCACGACGCCGCCGATGCTCAAGATTCCGACGACCTGGAAAAACGGCGTCATGTTGACCTTGCCGTGCAGGGCATCCGGCGGGCTGAGCTTGAGCGCGGGCAGCAGGATGATCACCGCGACCATCAGCGAAATGTACCCGGGCGCGATGCGGTGAACGAAATCCGTGGCCCACAGGCAGACGGTCGCGATCAACAGAAATTGCAGGAGGCGTTGCTGCATGTTGATGGAGGCCTGCTGCCCGTCGTCGGCGGGTGCGGAGAAGTCGCGTTTGTCCGGATACATGAACAGCAGGACGCAGACGAGCAAGGCGGCTTTCAGCAGGCCGCTGACCGGAAAATGCCACAGCAGGAATTTTCCGTAGGTGAACTGGATGCCGTAAGCGGTTTCCGCGGCGCCGGCCATCACCACGTTGGGCAGGTTGGCGGGCAGAATTCCGGCGCCGGGCAGGAACGTGCCGATACCGGCGGCGAGCGCAATGCCCCGGCGCCCGGGCCGGCCTTCGTGGAATCCCAGCCGGTCGGCGATCGCGAGCGCAATCGGGACCAGGATGACGATCCGGCTGACGGTCGCCGGCATGAACAGGCCCACAGCCAGAGAGGCGTACGTCACGACGATCAGGATTTTGACGTAACTCAACGAGAACAACACCGATGCGACGGCGCCGATCCGTATCATCAAACCGGTATGGAGCATCGCCAAGCTGATGAGGTTGCCGCCGAACACGAGCCAGATCGCACTTGCCGTGAAGCCGCCGAAGGCGACTTCGACCGGCGCCAGGCCCATTATCACGACGGTCAGCATGAACGCGAGAAACGTGATTTGTTCGGGCAGGATATGCGTGGCGAGAAAGGCGAGGGCGGCCACCAGCAGCGCCGCCGTCCGGGTCAGCTTGGGATCGAACCCGGCCGGAACGGGCAGAATCAGGATCAGGACCGCCGCCGTGAAGATGGCGAGGGCGATCAGTTTGGCGGGCTGCTTCAGGACCGAACGCACACGATTTTATCCTTGTGTGGGTTACATTTTATAATTTGTGCGGGTGTCTGGATCTGTTTTAGGGATCGATGTAATCGACGTCGAGGCCCGCTTCGAGGAACAACTGTTCGGCTACCTTCAGGGTTTGTCCCCAGCGGTCGTTGGTGAAATCGGGTTTGGGGGCCACGATGCGTTTGATCCCGGCCTGGATAATCGTCACGGCGCAGCGGGCACACGGGGCGAGGGGGTAAACATAGAGCGTCCCGCCGTGCGCGGAACTCCCGGCAAAGAGCAGGGCATTCAATTCGGCATGGACGACCATCTCGTACTTGATCTCGCGGTTGGTCAGGCGCTCGGCGCTATCCTCGACGCCGGCGGGGAAGCCGTTGAAGCCGGTCGAAACGATCCGTTTGTTGGACGGCTGGGTGATGACGGCGCCGACCTTGGTCGAGGGGTCTTTCGACCAGCCCGAGATGTATTTGGCGAGATCGAGGAATCGTTGATCCCATTTATCGACTGTATTCATGGCGGTCCCCCTGGATGCCTTAAACAGATAGCCGACAGGGCCCGAGCGGGGTCAAGGGCAAATACGAATTGTATTGTCATCATCATTTGCCTCTTATTGTCTAAGTGTGCTGTGGTTCAGCACTTTTTCGGATTCATAAACGCCGCGATTATCATGGACAACGTCCTTCTCAGTGTCGAGGAATGTTACCGGGCCGACCGGCTGGCCGCCCGGGCCGGCGTGGCGAGCCTCGCGTTGATGGAAGCCGCCGGGGCGGGGGTCGCGCGCCACATCATGAGGCGGTGGCGGGCTCGGCCGGTCAGCGTCTTGTGCGGGCCCGGCAACAACGGCGGCGACGGGTACGTTGTCGCGCGCTATCTGGCCGAGGCGGGCTGGCCGGTGCGCGTGGCGCAATTAGGCGTGCGCGCGAAACTCAAAGGCGATGCCGCCGCGAACGCCAAGCGCTGGACGGGGCCGGTCGAAGCCCTCGGCATGAAGTCGCTCGCAGGCTGTTCCTTGGTGGTGGATGCCTTGTTCGGCGCCGGGTTGGCCCGGCCGATCGAGGGTGTGCCGTATCAAGTGATAGAGGCGATCAACGAACGCGGCATCGACTGCGTCGGCATCGACGTGCCGAGCGGCGTTCACGGTGATACCGGTGAGATCATGGGGATCGCGCCCCGGTGCCGCTTGAGCGTGACGTTTTTTCGCCCCAAGCCGGGGCTGTTTCTGTTGCCGGGCCGCGTGTATGCCGGCGACGTCGCGGTCGTCGGAATCGGGATACCCAAGAGCGTGCTGGATGACATCAAGCCTCAAACATATCGCAACCGCCCGGCCTTGTGGTTGGCGTCGATGCCCCGGCCCGGTTTGAGCGGCAACAAATACACCCGCGGGCACGTGGTGATCGCCGGCGGGCCCGAAATGACGGGCGCGGCGCGTCTGGCCGCGCGCGGCGCGCGGCGGGCCGGCGCGGGGCTGGCGACGATCTGCTGCGATCCCGAAGCCTTTCCGATCTATGCCGCGGGCGATCCCGGCACGATCGCGAAACCCGTTTCGGACGCCGCCGCTTTCGCCGACGTCCTGAAGGACCCGCGCCGTAACGTCGTGGTGGTCGGCCCCGGCGCAGGCGTTTCGCCGGAAACCCGGCATCGGGTTCTGGCGGCGTTGCAGGCGAAGAAGCAAACCGTGCTCGATGCCGATGCCTTGAGTGTCTTCGAAAACGATCCGGAAACGCTGTTGAAGGCCCTGCATCCGGCGTGCGTGCTGACGCCCCATGAAGGCGAGTTCAAACGGGTATTTCCGGATGTGCGCGGCGGGAAACTGGCGCGCGCCCGGGCGGCGGCCCGGCTCGGCGGCGCGACGGTTCTGCTCAAAGGCGGCGATACGGTTGTCGCCGTGCCCGCGGGCGACGCCACGATTACGGATAACGCGCCGGCGGTCTTGGCGACGGCCGGGTCGGGCGACGTGCTGTCCGGACTCATCGCCGGCCTGCTGGCCCAGGGCATGGCGCCGTTCGAGGCGGCTTCGGCGGCGTGCTGGATTCACGGCGAGGCGGCGCGCTCATTCGGCGTCGGCCTGATCGCCGAGGATATTCCCGAGCTTCTGCCGCCGGTTTTGGCGGCGCTTGAGCGCCGGCAGTCACCGAAAAGTCCCTAAAATCAAGAACAAAGGCAGGCCGGACATTTGCCGTCCCGGTACGGGGCGGCTAGAATAAAGCATGAAAAGTATGGACGAGACCCTTTCGAATGCGGGCGGCTTTCAAATCGGGCGGAGCCTGTCTTATGTCGCCCATCTTTTCAAGGCCGTCGTCAAGCAGCACCATCGCGACTTGCTGCCGGTTCTGCACACGCTGATTCCCCGCGATGCCGTTGTTTTCGACGTCGGCGGACATGCCGGGCAATTCGCCAAGCTGTTTTCGCGCATCGCCAAGGACGGCCGTGTTTTCACCTTCGAGCCGGGCCGGTACGCCCTCTCGATTTTGCGGACGGCGATCTACATCAACCGGCTCGATACCGTGCGCATCGTTCCGCTCGGTTTGTCGGACAAGGCCGAGACAATAACCCTCAACGTTCCGATTAAGAATTCCGGCGCGTTCGGCTTCGGCCTGAGCCATTTCGGAGGCGCCGACGGCGATCGGCCCTGCCATCGGGAACACGTGGAGACCACGACCCTGGATCTTTTCTGCGCCGAGCACGGCATCGAGCGGCTGGATTTCATCAAAGCCGATATCGAAGGCTGGGAATTTCGTATGTTGGAGGGGGGCGTCCAAACGCTATCCCGGTTCCGGCCCGCCATCATGCTCGAAGTTTCCGAGCGTCTGAGCCGGGCCGGCGACTCCATGGCGGGGCTTCATAAATTCATGGGCGAGATGGACTATCGCGGCTATACGCTTGTGCCCGGACAGGCGACGTTCGCGCCGGCTCGTCCCGATCGGGAAGGGGATATTTTTTGGCTGCCGGGAACGCGTTGAGTTTATGGAGTTCCCGTACTTGAATTACCCGATTTTAGGCCGAATTATACCGGTATCGGACGCGTTTCCGTGCGCCTGGAGTAAGCACCGATGAATTACGTAAACGGTTCCGGTTTTCTGGATCGGACCATGCGGAACCTTCGAGCCGCATGGCGGTCGATTTCCGGTTCGGAATACAGCGCGGAGGCCGCGGCCCGGCGGCCGGAATTGCCGGAAGGCGACATCGCGGGTTTGCGCAAGCAGATGCAGACCTGTCTGATGGCGCCCGGCGGCGAGGTTTCGGCGCGCGCCCGGGCGGCGGCCTTGGGCCAAGCGTACCTGGCCTTGAACATGGACGGCCGGACGCGGTTCCTGCGCGTGCTGGCCGAGGATTTCGACATCGACCACGACGCCGTCGATCTTGCGATCAAGGCCGTCGGGCATGCGTCCGATTCCGAGTCCCGCTTGCGCGCGGAACGCGATTTACGGCAATGCCTGTTGGCGCCTCGGGTAGAATTATTGACCAGATTCAATGCCTTGCCGCAGGGTGTTAAGTTTCTGGTCGACCTTCGGGCCGAATTGACTCCGCAGCTTGAAAACGATCCTGTTCTCAGGGGCTTGGAGGCCGATCTTAAGAATTTGTTGGCGACGTGGTTCGATGTGGATTTTCTCGAGTTGAAGCAGATCACCTGGGAGAAATCTTCGGCCGCCCTGCTCGAGAAACTGATCGCCTACGAAGCGGTGCATGAGATTCAAAGTTGGGACGATCTGAAAAACCGGCTCGAGCCGGATCGCCGGTGTTTTGCTTATTTTCATCCGCGCATGCCCGATGAGCCTCTGATTTTCGTCCAGGTCGCCCTGGTGATCGGGCTTGCCGACAACGTCCAGGTTTTACTGGACCGGGAAACGCCGCAAGCCGACCCCCATGAAGCGGATACCGCTATTTTCTATTCGATCACGAATGCGCAACAAGGCTTGGTCGGGATCAGCTTCGGAAACTTCCTGATCAAGCGCGTGGTCGACAGGTTGGCCCGCGAGTTCCGAGGACTGAAAACCTTCGCGACCCTGTCGCCGGTTCCGGGATTCAGGGCGTGGTTCGATCGGATGCTGGCGGCCGACGATCCGCAGATCCTGACGGCGGATGAAAGCGCGGCACTCAAAATGACGATCCCCCAGGATGGCGAGCATACCGGCGAAGATGTGCTCAAATCGATCTTGGCGAACGACGATTGGGTGCATAACAAGTCTGTATCGTTTGTGTTGAAACCGATCCTGCTGCGCCAGTGCGCGCGCTATCTCGCGCAGGCCAAACGCCGGACCGGAACGGCCTGGGATTCGGTGGCGCATTTTCACCTCAGTAACGGCGCGCGGATCGATCGCATCAATTGGCTGGGGGATACCTCGGCGAAGGGAATCGATCAGTCCGCCGGTATGATGGTGAATTACGTTTACAATCTCGACGAGATCGAAAATAACCACGAAGCCTATACGACGCATAAGAACGTGTCCGTCTCGAACGCCGTCCGCAGCCTGCTCAAGGCATAAAATTATTAAGGCATTTCCATGGTTCTTTACATTACCGAACAGGAGGTCAAGGGCCTCGTCGATATGAACGATTCGATCGAGGCGCTCGAAAAAGCCTTCGGCCGGTGGAGCGACGCCGCGAGCGCCAATCTGCCGCGCCAACGGCTGCCTTTGGCGAAACGATCCCTCAACGTCATGGCGGGCGCGTTGCCGGGCGGCGATCTGTTCGGCTATCGGGGCTACACTTCGGCGATTCGGTTCAATCTGCTGATTTTGATGTCCTTGAAGCAGGAGGCGCCGCTCGCGTTTATCGAATGCGGTTGGTTGTCGCGTACCCGCACGGGGGCCGCGTCCGGCGTGGCGACTCGCCATCTGGCGCGCGCGGACGCCAAAACCATGGCTCTGATCGGCACCGGGCGCATCTCGGCGGACCAGATCCGGGCGGTCGCGGCGGTGCGGGACCTCGAGTGGGTCAAGGTGTTCAGCCGCGATGCCGAAAAGCGCGCGTGGTTCGCCGGCCAGATGGCGGAAGAGTTCGATTTTCCGATTCTGCCGGCGGAGTCGGTCGAAGCCTGCCTGGAGGGTGCCGATATCGTCACCACGGCGACCAATGCCCGCGAACCGGTCGTGCTGGGGAAATGGCTGAAGCCGGGCGTTCACGTCAACGGGGCCGGGGCGAACGACGGCAAGCGCCGCGAGCTCGACGAGGCGGCCGTGCTCAAATCGGATATCGTCGTGGTCGATCATCTCGAACAGGCGCACATCGAGGCGGGCCTGCTGATGGATATGGTCCGGGACGGCAAGCTGGCCTGGAAGGACGTGGCCGAATTGGGCAGCGTGGTGGAAAAGGCCGAGCCGAAGCGTACCGGCCCCGATCAGATCACGTTTTTCCATTCGTTGGGACTGGCTTTCGAAGACGTTGCATTCGGCGCCCTGATATACGAGAAAGCCGTTGCGGCCGGTATCGGCCGTACCGTATGAGTACCGGGTGAAAAAGCCCGGAGTCCCGTGATTCCGGCGGATTGACAGGCGGAGCGATTGCTATAGAGTTCCGGCCCCGCCCAGAAAATCAAGGCATTCCGCGGGCGTGGTGGAATTGGTAGACACGCCAGGTTTAGGTCCTGGTGGCGGTAACGCCATGGGGGTTCAAGTCCCTCCGCCCGCACCAGGTTTAACGGCCGAGAAGGGGCCGCAACACGGCTCGGCACAAGGATCGCTTCAGAGCGATTGCGTAGGATCGAAATAACGAAGCGATTAATGACAAAGAGATATCGGAGACTTCGATGGAAGTAACGGAAACAAAAGCGGAAACACTGCTGCGGGAATTCGAGATCGCGGTCCCGGCTCAGGAGATCGAGCAGAACGTCATGGGCAAGCTCGCCGAGATATCGAAATCGATTTCGATGCCCGGCTTCCGTCCGGGCAAGGTGCCGGTATCCATCCTGCGCAAGAAATACGGCGCCAACGTCATGGAGGAGGTGCTCCAGAACACCGTGACGACGGCGACCAACAAGGTCATCAGCGACAACGAATTGCGCCCGGCGATGCAGCCGAAGATCGACGTCACCGAATTCAAGGAAGGCGACGATCTCAAATTCACGCTCGCGATCGAATTGATGCCCGAAATCGACCTCGGCGATCTTTCGAAAATCGAGCTCGAGCGGATGGTTTATAAGGTCGACGATAAAGCGGTCGAGGACTCGCTCGCGCGGTTGGCCGATGCGTATCGCTCGACCAAACCGGCGGCGGCGGATCATGCCGCGGAGACCGGCGATGTCGCCGTGATCGATTTTGTCGGCACGATCGACGGCGAGGAGTTCGCCGGCGGCAAGGCGCAAGGCTATTCCCTGGAGTTGGGAACCGGCAGTTTCGTGCCCGGCTTCGAGGATCAACTGATCGGCGCCAAGGCCGGCGACCGGCGCGATGTCAAAATCTCGTTTCCGAAGGATTATCCGGCCGAAAATCTGGCCGGCAAGGAGACCATGTTCGACGTGACGGTCAAGGAAATACAGGAAAAGGCGCCGCCGGCGGTCGATGACGAGCTTGCCAAGAAGCTCGGCAAGGAAAATCTCGATCAATTGCGCGCCGGCATTCGGGAAGAGCAGGGCCGCCAGTATCAGGAAATCGCCCAAATGCGCCTGAAGCGTACCTTGCTCGACAAGCTGGCCGAACGCTACGACTTCGAAATTCCGCCGAATTTAGCGGCCGCCGAATTCGAAGCCATCTGGAAGGATTTCGAGACGCAGCGCGAGCAAAATCCGGATCAGTTCAAGGACGACGACAAGGACGACGAGACCCGCAAGGAGGAATTGCGCGCGATCGCCGATCGCCGGGTCAAGCTCGGGTTGGTCATGGCGGAAGTCGGGCGGCAGAACAAGATCGAGTTGAGCCAGGAAGACGTCAATCGTGCCGTCACGGCGCAGGCCCGCCGGTATCCGGGCCAGGAAAAGGAAGTCATGGAGCACTTCAGCAAATCGCCGGAAGCGCTTCAGAGTATCTCGGCGCCGCTGTATGAGGACAAGGTCGTGGAATTCATTCTGGCGATGACCACGGTGACGGAAAAAGCCGTGTCGCTCGAGGAGTTGATGGCCGAACCGGAGGACGAGACGGAAGGCGAGGCCGCCAAGAAGAAACCCGCGAAAAAGAAAGCGGCGCCCAAGAAAAAGGCCGACGACAAAAAATAAGGGCGGCCCTTGATTTCTGGGGGATGTGTTATTTCGCCGAAGGCATCCTATATTGTAGCAGGCCGGCGACGGCAGAGTGGCAGAAAAGGAAAGAAACACGATGAGCGACCCGCTTGAACCGATGATGAACAACCTGGTCCCGATGGTGGTGGAAACCACGAACCGGGGCGAGCGGGCATACGACATCTATTCCCGGCTGCTGAAGGAACGCATTGTTTTCATCACCGGCGGGATCAACGATGCCGTTTCGAGCTTGATCTGTGCGCAGCTTCTGTTTCTGGAATCCGAGAATCCGAAAAAGGATATCTCCCTTTACATCAATTCGCCGGGCGGCGTCGTAACGTCCGGTCTCGCGATCTACGATACGATGCGTTATATCCGCCCCGCGGTTGCGACCGTTTGCATCGGGCAGGCCGCCTCCATGGGGTCGCTTTTGTTGTGCGCCGGCGCCAAGGATAAGCGGTACGCGCTGCCGAACTCGCGGATCATGATTCACCAACCCTCGGGCGGTACCCAGGGTCAGGCCACCGATATCGAGATTCAAGCCCGCGAAATTCTGTCCTTGCGAGAGCGTCTGAACAAGATTTATGTCGAACACACGGGTCGGTCGCTTGATGAAATCGAAAAGGCCGTCGAGCGGGATAAATATTTGGGGCCCGATGAAGCCGTGGCTTTCGGCCTTATCGACGAAGTCGTGTCCGAACGCCCGAAAACGGCCGATGACGATTCGGCGAAGCCCGATCCGAGCAAGGGTTAAACCGGATTAACGACAACGATTGGTAAACCTTTCCCCGCTAACCTAGGCGTTTTCCGGGGAAGCTTTCGGCTTGAGAAGACAGACTCTTGAGAAAGCTGGGATACTGCGGGTTTCCACAATACAGGAAGGGTTGTGTGAAACGAACCGGTGCGGGTAGTATAATTCCCGATGATGGCCGGTTACCGCGTTGGAGAAAGTTGAGAGAATGAGTAAAACCGCCGGCGGCGATTCCAAAAACACCCTCTACTGTTCGTTCTGTGGGAAAAGCCAGCACGAGGTCCGGAAGCTTATTGCCGGCCCGACCGTATTCATTTGCGATGAATGCGTCGAATTGTGCATGGACATCATCCGCGAGGAAAACAAGACCAGCTTGGTCAAGCCGGGCGAGGGCGTTCCCGCGCCGAACGATATCTTCACGGTTTTGAACGATTATGTCATCGGCCAGGACCGGGCTAAGCGCGTGCTGTCGGTGGCCGTTCATAATCATTACAAGCGGCTGGCGCACGGCGCGAAGAACAACGATGTCGAGTTGGCCAAATCGAACATTCTGCTGATCGGCCCGACCGGGTGCGGCAAAACGTTGTTGGCGCAGACCTTGGCGCGCATTCTGGACGTGCCGTTCACCATGGCCGACGCGACGACGCTGACGGAAGCCGGGTATGTCGGCGAGGACGTCGAGAACATCATTTTGAAGCTTCTGCAGTCGGCCGATTACAATGTCGAGCGCGCTCAGCGCGGCATCGTTTATATCGACGAGGTCGACAAGATTTCGCGCAAGTCGGACAATCCGTCGATCACCCGGGACGTGTCGGGCGAGGGCGTCCAGCAGGCGCTCTTGAAGATCATGGAAGGGACCGTGGCGAGCGTGCCCCCGCAGGGCGGGCGTAAGCATCCGCAGCAGGAATTCCTGCAGGTGGACACGACCAACATCTTGTTTATCTGCGGCGGCGCCTTCTCCGGCCTCGATAAGATCATCTCGGCGCGCGGCAAGGGCACATCGATCGGCTTCGGCGCCGATGTGACGCCGTCGGATGAGCGCCAAACCGGTGAAATCCTTCAGCAAGTCGAGCCCGAGGATCTATTGAAATTCGGCCTGATCCCCGAATTCGTCGGCCGGCTGCCGGTGCTCGCGACCCTGAACGACCTCGATCGGCAGGCGTTGGTCGAGATTTTGACCAAGCCGAAGAACGCGTTGGTCAAGCAGTACCAGCGGCTGTTCGAAATGGAAGGCGTCAATTTATCCTTTACGGAAAGCGCCTTGGAGTCGATCGCCAAGAAAGCGGTGGAGCGCAAGACCGGTGCGCGCGGGCTCCGCTCCATCATGGAAAACATTCTGCTGGATACGATGTTCGACCTTCCGGCCATGGACGGGGTCGAGGAGGTGGTGGTCAATCATGAAGTCGCCGAGGATCAGGCAAAACCCCTCTATATCTACGCCGAACGCAAGGATGATCTCGAAACCAGCGCCTGATCATTTGCCCCTTGAATTTCCCCGATTCGAAGCCCACCTTTGTGAGTGTTCCCGGAGAGCCGGGGCTGGCCTTGCCACAAGATATTGATTTCTTCCATTCGTTAGCCTTTTCGCTACTGCAAAGGAAATGAACGTGACCGTACAAACCGAGATTTTTCCTGTCCTGCCCCTGCGCGACATCGTGGTGTTTCCTCACATGATCGTGCCTTTGTTCGTGGGGCGCGATAAGTCCGTTCGGGCCCTCGAAGACGTCATGAAGGACGATAAGAAGATTCTTTTAGTGGCCCAGAAGAACGCGTCGCAGGACGATCCCAAGATCGAGGATATCTTCGACGTGGGCTCGATCGCGACGGTATTGCAGTTGCTGAAACTGCCGGACGGGACGGTCAAGGTTCTGGTCGAAGGCGGCAGCCGCGCGCGGATTGTCCGCTACACCGACAATCCGGATTTCTTTCAGGCCGAAGCGGAAGCGCTCGAAGAGAAGGTGGACGATGCGCGCGAACTGGAAGCGCTGTCACGGTCCGTCGTGTCGCAGTTCGAGCAATATATCAAGCTGAACAAGAAAATTCCGCCGGAAGCACTGGTTTCGATCAATCAGATCACGGAGCCGAGTAAGCTCGCCGACACGGTCGCCTCGCATCTCGCGTTGAAAATTCCGGAAAAGCAGGAATTGCTCGAAACCGAATCGACCGCCGAGCGGCTGGAACGGGTTTTCTCGTTCATGGAATCCGAAATCGGCGTCCTGCAGGTCGAAAAGAAGATTCGCAATCGGGTCAAACGCCAGATGGAGAAGACCCAGCGCGAATACTATTTGAACGAGCAGTTGAAGGCGATTCAGAAGGAGTTGGGCGAAACCGAGGACGGCCGGGATGAAATCGCCGAGTTCGAGGACCGCCTGAAAAAAGTCAAGCTGAGCAAGGAAGCCCGGGAGAAATCCGAGGCGGAGCTGAAGAAGCTCCGCAACATGAGCCCGATGTCGGCCGAAGCGACCGTGGTGCGGAACTATCTCGACTGGATGCTCAGTATTCCCTGGAAAAAGCGCTCCAAGGTCAAGAACGACTTGAATAAAGCCAAGGAAATCCTCGACGAGGACCATTATGGCTTGGAGAAGGTCAAGGACCGGATTCTCGAATATTTGGCCGTGCAGCAGAGAATCAAGAAGATCCGCGGCCCGATTTTATGCCTGGTCGGCCCTCCGGGGGTCGGCAAAACGTCGCTGGGTAAATCCATCGCGAAAGCTTCCGGGCGGAATTTCGTGCGGATGTCCTTGGGCGGCGTGCGCGACGAAGCCGAAATCCGCGGGCATCGCCGCACCTATATCGGCTCCATGCCGGGCAAGGTCGTTCAGGGCATGAGAAAAGCGAAGACCTCCAACCCGCTGTTCCTGCTCGATGAGGTCGACAAGATGGGTCAGGATTGGCGCGGCGATCCCGCGTCCGCGTTGCTCGAGGTGTTGGACCCGGAGCAGAACTCGTCCTTTAACGACCATTATCTGGAAGTCGATTACGATCTTTCCGACGTTCTGTTCGTCACGACGGCGAATACGCTCAGGATTCCGCCGCCGCTGCTGGACCGGATGGAGACCATCCGTCTGTCGGGCTACACCGAGGACGAGAAGGTCGAGATCGCCACGCGCCATCTCATTCCGAAACAGATCAAGGATCACGGCCTGAAGAAAAACGAGTGGTCGATCTCGGAGTCGGCGATCCGCGACATTATCCGGTATTACACTCGCGAGGCGGGCGTGCGAAACCTCGAACGCGAAATCGCCAACCTGACGCGCAAGGCCATCAAGGAAATTCTGATGGACAGCAAGGGCGGCGTTCACATCACGCGGCGCAACCTCAACAAGTATGCCGGCGTGCGGCGTTACCGGTACGGCGAAGCCGAATTGGAAGACATGGTCGGCATCACGACCGGTTTGGCCTGGACGGAAGTCGGCGGCGAGTTGTTATCGATCGAAGCCGTCATGGTGCCGGGCAAGGGCAAAATGACGATCACCGGCAAGCTCGGCGACGTGATGCAGGAATCCATCCAGGCGGCGAAGTCGTTCGCGCAATCGCGCGCCGCCGAATTCGGTATCGTGCCGACTCTGTTCCGCCAGAAGGACATTCACCTGCATGTTCCCGAAGGGGCGACGCCGAAAGACGGGCCGTCCGCGGGCGTTGCGATGGCCACCTCGATCATCTCGGTTTTGACCGGCGTTCCGGTCCGCAAGGACGTCGCCATGACCGGCGAGGTCACGCTTCGCGGCAGGGTTTTGCCGATCGGCGGCCTGAAGGAAAAGCTCTTGGCGGCCCTGCGCGGCGGGATCAAGAAGGTAATCATTCCGAAAGACAACGAGAAGGATCTCGCCGAGATCCCCGATAACGTCAAACGAAGCCTGACGATTATCCCCGTCGGTACGGTCGATGAAGTGCTCGAACAGGCTTTGGTTCATACTCTCACGCCCATCGAGTGGGATGAAGAGGACGATATCAAAGCCCAAGCGATAGCGCAGAGCACGAGCGAGGACGAGGATGTCGGCGGCGTAACGACCCATTAAGTCAATTGGTCGTGCGGCGGCGAATCGTTTTCGTTGTGCGTTACGAATCCGGCTTTTGAATGAATTCAATTAGATAAAGCATCAATTCCGGTGCACAGTATGCATCGCGAACAAATGTTACGTGATTCGTGCATTCGGATCAGAAAGAATCGCGGGAGGGTCAAAGAAACTATTGCTAAAAAACTGTGGAAATCTGCGGTTCTTAGATTGACGCCGTAAAAATTTCCGATCTACACTGAACATGGTCAGGACATAAGCCACCTCGGTTTTCTTCTCGTTTGTTTTTTTTCAATCTCCAGAAAGGGGGGTCGTATAGTGAACAAGAACGATCTTATTGCTACTGTCGCTTCCAACACCGGTTTGTCGAAAGCGGATGCCACGAAAGCTGTCGATGGCGTATTCGATGCAATTACGGATTCGCTGAAAAGCAAAACCGAAGTTCGTCTGGTCGGTTTCGGAACGTTCAGCGTCAGCCGCCGCGCCGCGACGACCGGCCGCAATCCGCGTACCGGCGAGAGCATCCAAATCCCGGCGTCGAACCAGCCCAAGTTTAAAGCGGGTAAAGCCCTGAAAGACTCTGTAAATTAATACTTTTCAATGGCTTAAGAGGCCGGCGTTACCCTGAGCGATCGGGGGCGCCGGCTTTTTTTATGGCGGATTTTCAGGGCGGCCATGCCTTGGGATAGATGGCATTTCCCACCGGTTATGATACTTTTGCCTCAAGGGCGGTTAGCTCAGTTGGGAGAGCGCCACGTTTACACCGTGGATGTCGGCGGTTCGAACCCGTCACCGCCCACCATAAATTCAAAAACGCTAAGAACGCTAAGAACGATAAAAAAACGGGTACTCTTTATTTCATGCGTCTCTTGAGATTCAATCGCGGCGGTACCGGCCCGGAGATCGTTCCGGCAGCGTCGGCGGTTCCCGAATCGGCCAATAAACGATTCGGTCATGGGACCGGCGCGCCATGACCGCGGATAGTGTTGGCAGGGAGGTTTATTTACGAGTCTCCGGGGGGTGATCTCAGCGTTTCTATAGGGGGAGGATCATTTGAGATTTTTCAACGATAACGGTTCCGCGGGCTTGGGCCGGCACGTGTTTACTTTTGCCGTCATTGCCGACACCCACATGCGCCCCGAGGAGGGCGATGAATCGTCCCCCTGGGAAGTCAACACCCATGCCAACGGCCGGGCCCGGTACGTGGCCGCTCTTTTGAACCGGCTCGATCCCGATTTCACCATCCACCTCGGCGATATCGTCCATCCGGTACCCGAATTGCCGACCTACGGTCCGGCCTGCGAGGCCGCCAAGGCCGCGTTCGTCGGCCTGAACAAGAATATCCGGTATATCCCCGGTAATCACGACGTCGGCGATAAGCCGAACGATCAGATGCCGGCGGGCCAGGTCGAAGAACACTTCGTGGATGCCTACGAACGCTATTTCGGCGCCGGGCATTCCTCGTTCGATCATCAGGGATGTCATTTCACCCTCATCAATGCCCAGATCATCAATTCGGGGTTCAAGCGCGAAGCCTTGCAATGGGAATGGCTGGAACGCGACCTGGCGGATCATAACGGCCAACGGATATTTCTGTTTTCCCACTATCCGCCGTATATCCGGGAACCCGAGGAAGCATCCCACTACGACAACATCGACGAGCCCGGGCGCTCGCGCTTGTTACGGCTGATCGAAAAGCATTCCGTCGAGGCGCTGTTTTGCGGGCACGTTCACGGCTTTTTCTATAACCGTCATGGCGACGCGGAATCCTACATTCTGCCCGCGACTTCGTTTTTCAGGCAGGATTACGCCGAGTTGTTCCGCATCGAGCCGGCCGATCAATTCGGGCGCAACGATGCCGAAAAGCTCGGGTTTTTCTTGGTCAACGTGTACGAGCACGGCCATGCCGCGCGGCTGGTCCGAACGAACGGCCTGGAATTGGCGCTCGGTGAGAAAATAGCGACCCGGAAACCTCGCATCACGACTTATCATGCCAAGGAAATGTCGATGGCGCCCGTGGGCGTCCATCTGCGCCATCCGTGGAACGAGACCACCGATCTTCCCTACAACGGGCCGATGGAGGAATTCAGCCGCAAGAGGGTACGTAACGATTACACCCTGCTGGCGCTGTGGGAACTCGGCATCCGAAAAATCAGGGTGCCGCTATCGGAGCTTTTGGACGAGAAAACCCGCGACCGGCTGGCCGCGCTCAGACGCATCGGCCACCAGATCACGGTGTTCGCGTTCGAGCCGCCCACCGGCAAGGCGCGCGAGGCCCTGGTCAATCATCGGGCCCTCGTCGATGCCCTCGAGGTCGTCATTCAATGGCGCAAGAAGGCCGATTTCATTGCGGCCCTGAGCCGGATCAAGCAGGAAACCGGACTGCCGGTTTATCTCGCGAAGATCGAGACGTCGGCCGATAAGAAACGGGCGGGGTCGCGCTTCAGCCACTTCGTCAGTTACGGTTTCCGGGCCGGCGAAATCCGGGATGTCGACGATTTCCTGGAGTTGGAGGATGCCCGCAAGGCCGCCGACGGCTTCATCTTCCGGGTCGGGCTCGATAAATCGCCCTGGGAAGATATCCTGACGATCGGCAGCCTGTCGGCCTTGCGCCAAACCAAGGCCGTGGTCAACATCCGCCTGGCGTCCGAAAATCCCGCCGAAATGAACGACGATGACCGCTTGAACGCCAATCAGCTTGCCGAGGCCATCGCCATCGCGTTCGGCTGCAAGAACCTCGATGTATTTTTGGATACCTTCGTCGATCTCGACCGCGGCTATTTTCCGCGCCGGGGCTTGTTCGACCGGCGGTTCAATCCGCGCAAGACCGCGTTCGTCTTCCAGCATCTGAACAGTTTCATGGCGGGATTGGAAGATCCGGTCGAACTGAAGGAGCGCTATACCAACGCGGCCGGCACTATCTGCATTTTTGCTGTGGCCGACCGGGAGTGTTACCTGTTGCTGCCGCAATCGGCGGGAGCGACGGGGCTTCTGCAAAACGTCGATCCGTCGTCGCTGCTCAAAAAGTCGGGCCGGGCCCAATGGGTCGATCTTCTGACCGGCGAGCAGATCGAGGTGTCGTGGCAGAAAGCCCGCGAGGGCGACGGTATTGCGCTCGATCCCCTGCCGGCCCTGGATTGGCCGTCGTTGTTGGTCGTCGAGTAATTTTATTTCCCGGATCATTCCGGGAAAAGTCACAGAGGCACGGGGGTCAAATCGTTTCCTCGCGGCCCGCAATCGGGTAGACTCGCCCGACGTCAGAGAGACGTCAGAGATAAGACCGGCAAAAGACCGGCAAAAACCGGAGGCCCGATGAGCGCAACCGTGACGCCGTTCCCGGCACACAAGGCGGGGCCCGGCGGCAACCTGGTTTCTCCGGAAACCGTTGCCGAGCTCAAGGCGTTCGAGAAAAAGCTGCTTTGGCTCGCCTGCTGGATCATCCATCACGCCAACAACATCCGGCCCAAGCGCGACGGCTTGAAGGTGGGTGCGCACCAATCCTCGGTCGCGTCCGCCAACACCATTCATACGGCCTTGTTGATGGATGTGCTGACGCCCGACGACCGGATCGCGATCAAGCCCCACGGCGCACCCACGTTGCATGCCTTGTTGTATCTCCTGGGCGACTTGAGCCGGGAGGATGTAGAAAATTTTCGGTCCCTGGGCGGGGTGCAGTCCTATCCCTCGCGCACCAAGGATAAATTCGCGGTCGATTTTTCCGGCGGGTCGATGGGCATGCCGGTCGCGGCGACGTTGTTCGCCTCGCTCGCGCAGGATTACGTTCATTTGCAAAATCTCGTGCCGGCCGGGCGCCGGCCGGGCCGGATGATCACCGTCGCCGGCGACGCCGAGTTGGACGAGGGCAACATCTTCGAGGCGTTGCTCGAAGGCTGGAAGCACGACGTCCGGAATTTATGGTGGGTCATCGATTACAACCGCCAGAGTTTGGACGGCGTCGTTCACGATTATCTGTTTCAGCGGCTGCACGATTTCTTCGGCACCGTCGGCTGGGAGGTGACGGTTCTCAAATACGGCAAGCTGCTCGAGGCGGCTTTCGAGGGTCCGGCGGGCGAGGCGCTCCGGCAATGGATCGATACCTGTCCGAACACGCTGTATTCGGCGATCTCGTTTCAGGGCGGGCAATCCTGGCGCGATCATCTCGCACAGGATCTGCAAGGCACCTCGGGTCTGAAGGAACTGCTCGACAGCCACGACAACGACTCCCTGCACGACCTGATGACCAACCTCGGCGGGCACGACATGGAAAGCCTGCTCGAGGCCTTTCACGGCGTCGAGGGCGACGCGCCGCAGTGCTTCGTGGCCTACACGATCAAGGGCTATCGCTTGCCGTTCGCGGGCCACAAGGACAACCACGCCGGCCTGATGACGGCGGAGCAGATCAGCCGGTTCCGGCAATCCTTGGGCATCGCCGAAGGCCGGGAATGGGAGGGGCCGGCCGGGCTCGCCCTGGCCCGGGACGAATACGAGCGCGTGCTCGGGCGGGTGCGCGGGCGAACCCGCAAGAAAGAGATAGCCTGGGCGCCGGCGATCCCGGCACGTGGCATCGAGGCGCCGCGCGGGGACACGATGTCCACCCAAGAGGCGTTCGGGCGCATCATGGCGGAACTCGGGCGGCGCGACGACGATTTCGCGAAGCGCATCGTCACCACCTCGCCGGACGTGACCGTGTCGACCAGCCTCGGCGGCTGGGTGAATCGCAAGAAACTGTTTCACCGCCACGAAGAGCCCGACGCGTTTCGCGACGAGCGCGTGCCCTCGCCGCAACGCTGGGAGAAATCGCCCCGCGGCCAGCATGTCGAGCTCGGCATCGCCGAAAACAATTTCTTCTTGCTGCTGGCCGAGCTCGGTCTGTCGGAACATCTGTTCGGCGCGCGTCTGCTACCGGTCGGGACGCTCTACGATATCTTCATCGGACGCGGCCTCGATGCGTTGAATTACGCGTGTTACCAGGACGCCCGTTTCATGGTGATCGCGACGCCGTCGGGATTGGCGCTGGCGCCGGAGGGCGGGGCGCATCAATCCGTCGGCACGCCGCTCATCACCATGGGCCAGCCCGGCCTGGAAGCGTTCGAGCCCGCGTTCGCCGACGAAGTCGCCGTCATGATGGCTTGGGGCTTTGAGCATATGCAAAAGCCGCCGGGAAAGAATGGCGGCGCGTCGATCTGTTTGCGTCTCGGCACCCGGCCGATCGCGCAACCCGCGCGCGACATGACCGAAGATTTACGCCGGGATGTTATCGCCGGAGCCTATTGGCTGCGCGAACCGCGCCCCGGTTCGGAGCTCGTCATCGCGTTTTCGGGGCCGCTCGCGCCCGAGGCGACGGCCGCGTACGACGCGATCCTCGAGGATATTCCGGACGCCGGATTGCTGAACGTCACGTCGGCCGACCGGCTGCATAAGGATTGGCGGGCGGCGTCGCAGGCACGCCAAGGCGGCGAGGCGGGCGCAACGGCCCATATCGAGCGGTTGCTGGCACCGCTGGCCCCGGATGCCGCCGTCGTCACCGTGCTCGACGGCCACTCAGCCGGCCTCGATTGGATCGGTGCCACCGGCGGCTATCGGGCGATCCCGCTGGGCGTCGAAACCTTCGGCCAATGCGGCGACATTCCCGATCTGTATCGGCACTACCGGATCGACCGCGACGCCATTCTCGACGCGGCGGCGGCGGCGAGCTTGCATCGGCGCATACCCTGACCTCATGCTGAGGAGGCCGCGTCCTTCGATTCTCGCGGGCCTCATCCTGAGCCTGTCGAAGGAGAGGCCCGCGGCTCAGGATGAGGGCGGCCGTCTCGAAGCATGGAATAAGGAATTCCATTTCAAATGGCCGCTTTCGTGTATGTTTTGGGATGATTTACAAGTACGTAAGGCCATAAAAGGGGAGACTTCATGACGGCTGATCGCGCCACGCTCGCAACCATCGCGGACAATATATTCGAAGCCGAGAAAACGCACCGTTTGCTCGCGCCGATCTCGGAATCCTATCCCGACTTGTCGCCCGAGGACTGTTACGCCGTTCAGAATATGTACGTCGCCAGGAAACTGGCGGACGGCGACGCAATCGCCGGCTACAAGGTCGGTGCGACGGGGGCGGCCTCGCAAGCGAAGTTCGGCGTGACCGAGCCGGTATACGGCCATATGTTCAAAAGCGGGCGGGTTGAAACCGGCGCGAGCGTGCCGTTCGCGGCGCGGGTACATCCGATCATCGAATGCGAACTCGGCCTGCGCCTCGGCAAGGAGCTGA
>JBBDTH010000114.1:0-28721 GCA_040904505.1 Rhodospirillales bacterium
GTATGGCCAGTTCCAAAACACAAATGCGTCCGGCGTCGCTTTCCGTAAGGTTGACGGAAACAACCAGCATATCGGCGTGCACGTTCAGCCAATTGTCGTCGAGGCGAACGATGGTGTTGGGTTTAAGAAGCGCGCCGGTCTCGCCGCCGGTGCGCCAGCCCTGCACCGTGATTTGAGCGCGCCGGGCGCGTCCGGCATGGACGTTCCGTTCCCACTCGGCGCGGTCCTGCAGGGTCACGTCGTCGCCCAGGTCCTCGGCGACGATCACGCGCGGCCGGTGCCGTGTCACGGCGCCGTCGACGGCTTCGCCCTTGCCGTGGGCGATGGCTTCGGGCGATTTCCAATCGTCGCCGCCGTCCTGGCCCTTGGCGACATAGCGCGAGAACCGTTGTGAGTGATCGAAGTGTCCCCCGGCGGCCAGGATGTTACCGTTCGGCACGCCCTTGAACGCCGCGACCGCGCCGGCGCTCTTGGCTCGGGTGAGAACGATGCCGCCGAGGCCGTCGCTCATCACCAGGACCGCGCGTTGGCGGGCGGCCCGCTCAAGCGCCTCGTAAACGGTCTCGCCTTCCTGCGCTTTAAAGTTGGCGAAGCGGCGGCCGACGTCCGTGTCGCGCGTGACCTTGATGCCGAACGGCGCGCAGAGAACGGACGCGAGCTGTGCGAGATTGAGATTTTTCCACGCGCCGGGCGCGATCGTATTCTGGCAGTCGAGAATATCGGCGGCGGCATCGCGGCCGGTGACCTTGACGGTATGCTTCTCCGCGTCGTACGCCGGTTTGACCGAGTCGACGTAGCCGGTGATCACCGTGTCGCCGCCGACCGCGAGCGTGCAGCGCTCGCCCGGCGATATGCTGCGGCGGTTAGGCGCGGTCTCGCCCCAATAATCGGTGAGGTCGAGATCGAAGGTGCCCGCAGGCTCTTCCATCGAGCGCACGACGGTGACGGCCGTCCAGCCTTCGTGGATTTGTCCGCCGACGGTCAAGGAGACGTTGTCAGGCATCGGAAAGCACCTCGATCGGATCGGCCGGCACGAAGCCGGCATGAACGATGCCGTTTCGCGCGATCATTTCATCCATGCGGTCGACGATGGTTTCCGGCCGGTCGCCATAGAGATCGTAAGCAAGCGCGATCGCCGGCTTGACGGTGCGCGGCGTCACGGAAACAAGGCGCGGCAGCATCGGTGTGCGCGCGGCGATATCGCGCGTGACCGACGACATCACGTTCTGCAGCGAGCGGAACACCGGGTCCTCGGCGACGAGGAGATGACTTTCGATGCGCCCGAGGAGATCCGTTCGGACCGACTGCGCCTCGTTCAGGCTGGTGAACGTGCGCTCGGATACGTTCCGCGCGTTCATCACCAAGGCCATGCGCGAGAACAGCCCGGCCATGGCGGCCTGGTTGGCGGCCTGGCGGGCGCGCGTCGCGGTCGTGGCGGCGATCGGCGTCAACGTGCCGGCGTAATCGTCGAGAAAATTGAAGCCGCGCCGCGCGTTGACTGGATTCGCGATCTCGGTTCCCATCAATCCGGCGACGCTGTCGACCAGGCGCGCCGGATCGCGAATCAGCGTCGTCGCCTGGTTGACGATCGAGGTCGCCTTGCGGGTGAAGTCGGCGACGTTCAATCCCGGCGACAGCGCGGGCGTCAGTTGCGTCTGCGTCTGCGTCACGAAATCGCCGAACAGTGTCTTGGCGGCCTCCTCGACGAACGCCGGCGCGCCGTTCACCGAAAAGCCGCCGGCCGACGACGACGTGAAAACGCTTTTAATATCCGTTAAAGCGGTATTCGACGCGGCGGCGACTTGGCTTTTAGTATCCGGCTTCGCTACCGGAAACGTGTTCTTGCCGGCCTCGACGAAGGAAAGCGTCAAGGTCACCATGCCGCCTTCGCGCGTGCTGTAGCGCGACTGGCAATTATCGCAGGCGACCTGCAGTTCGCCGTAATAGGGATGCACGAGCTTGCCCGGCCCCGGCGCGTTGCAGGCCGCGCGCAGGCGCGCCGCATTGCCGAGGTGATCGGGCTCGAACACCCAGGCGATCATCGTGAAGGTGTCGGTCTTCTTGCCCATGTCCTCGACGTAAGGCACGTCGCGGCGCGGATAGCGATGCACCGCGAGCGTGCGGCCGGTTTCGTCGTCGGCCGATTCGTACTCGAACGGCACGCCGCGAAAGCTCGCCGGCCGGAGGTTGTCGCGCCAGCCCGCCATCAGAGAGTCCCCACCATGGCGCCGCCGGCATTAGTGTCGACGGAGATATCGAAGCCGGGATGCGTTTTCTGTAGCCGTTCGACATCGATGCTGCCGTCCTTCCTGATCGCAAGCTCGATCTTGCCGCCGACCTCGGTGCGCTGGCGCTGTTGTTCGGCGGTGCTTTTTTTGGTTTCGTCGAGAAGACTGGCCAGCAGATCGCCGATGCGCTCGCCGCCGAAAGCGCCGGCGATGCCGCCGACGATGGTGCCGATCGGCCCCAGGAGCGATCCGGCGGCCGCCCCGGCCAAGCCGCCCGCCAACGCACCGCCCTCGCGCACCGCGCCCTTGGTGTCGCCGGCCATCGCCGAACTCGCGATCGTGAGCGCGCCGGGCGCGGCGGTGATCGGCAAGGCCGCGCGTCCGAGGAAGCGGCCGGCGCGGCCGCCGTATTTCGCCAGGCGTCCCAGGCGGCCACCTCGTGCGGCGACACGGCCGCGCCCTGCGCCGGCGACCGGCACCGATCCGCCGGCACGGGCAGCGGCGCCCGATCCGCCGAGCGCCGGCGGCCAGTTGACGACAACGACCGGCTGCGGCCGGGTGAACGTTCCCGACGCCAGGCCGCCGGCACCGCCGCGACGGCCGAACGCGCCGCGCACGGCGGCGATGCCGCGCAAGGCCTTCGTCGCGACGATCAGGCCGCCGGCGACCATCGCGCCCTTCGCCAGGCTGTCCATGATGTCGTCGATTTTTTCGGGGCTAAGATCGTTGATGACTTTTGCCAATGCCTTAATCGGCTCGCTGAGCTTGGCGTCGGCATGTTTTTGAAACGCGGCGCTTAAGGAACGGAGCGAGCCGGCAGCCGTATCGGCGGCCGCCGCCGAGTCCTCCATTATCTGTTTGCCGTCGGCTTGAACATTATAAAATTTATCGAAGCTCTCGAAACCACCCGTTTGTTTGAACTCGATGATTGCACCACTGAATGCTTTTATAGCTTCTGATTCAAACACCAAGCCGAGTTTTTCAACACTTCCTCCCGTTGCTTTTATAATCTCTTTCATGATGTCGACAGCCGAGCGCATGACTTTCGGATTGTCGGGGTCCATAATTTGTATGCCAAAATTTTTCAGCTTCTTTAGTTTTTCGGTTTGTTGCAGTGTCCGCAGATAAGCTTCATAAGCAGTCGCGGCTTGCTCGGCCGGCCCGACACCGCGTTTAATCATTTGTAGCAGAGCACCCATTTCACGAACGGCAATCGGTCCGGTGCGGCCGGTGGCGGCATAGGCGGCCGTGACACGCTCGCCTTGGGTCGCTATATGCTGCAGCGTGAATGCACCGGATTTTCCTTGACGGGTGAGCAGATCGATATTTTTCAGAAATTCGTCTTTGTCCTTGAGACCGAACTTTTCCTGCAGATCGGCAATCATGGCACCAACGTCCTGGCCGGCGGCGCCGGTCGCCGACAACGCCAAGCCGATGTTGCGGATATTCAAACGCGCGTTATCGAGATCACCGGTCTTCTCGACGATCTTCTCGATCGCCGACGTGATCTCGCTTGGATCGACACGAATATCTTTTTGCTGCGCAACCTCGAAGATTTCCTTTTTCAAGGATTCCATCTGTTCGGCCGACTTGTTCGACTGAATGCCGAGCCGCACGAACCGTTCCTCCAGATTGATCAGCGAGCGCGCCGTGCCGATGCCGGCGGCGCCGGTGATCAATGCGGTGTATCGGTTGCCGAGACGGTCGATGCCGCGCCCGGCCATCTGCGCGCCGCGACCGAGTGCGGACAAGGACCGCCGCCCCGAGCGCGAGAACCGCGACATCGCGCGGTCCATCTGGCGCGCGCGTTGATCGACGTTGCCGCCGAGATCGACCGTCAGTTCAGCGCGCATGTCAGCCATGGACGGCGTTCCGCAGGTTTAAAGCGTGTTTGAAAAAATTCGATATCGGCATCGTCATGATTTCACTTCGCGTCCAGCCGCCGGTCTTGTGCAGAAAACTTATTGCGCCGCCGAGGTTATTGCGGTGGCGCATCAGGTCGCCCCCGCGCGGCCGTTTCGGGCAACGGCCCGTCCTCCTGGATTTGAGACAACGCGGCGGCGGCGAGCGCCTTATCGTCCTTGTAGATTTCCCGGAGCCGGTCGATGCCGGCCTGTTCGATCATCTCCGCCACGACCTGCAGAAATTCGAGATCGTGCGGGTTCAGGTTGCGCATGACGGACAGATCTATCGGCCCTTCGACGGTGCCGAGCTTCACGATCTGGCGGCGCAGGATGTTGATGCCGGCGTGGGTCGGGCTTTCGACCAGTACGTAACCGCCTTGCGGCTTGGCGACCAGGCGCTCGGACTCTTCGCTGCCGTCGATGATGTCGCCGACGGACATTTCGCGCAGCTCGGCGTTCTTGTAGACCGTCTCGCCGATGGCGATGCCGTGCTTCAGTTCAATGGAAACCGTTTTCATGGACAGCTCTTGTTATATGGTGCCGGCGGCCTTGACCTCTTCGGCGGGGTTGCCCCGGAAGACGAGCGACACGCGCGAGTCCGGCCCGTCGGAAAGTTCGGGCGGCTGCGCGAGCCACCAATGGTTGCCGATGAAGGATTGCCCGGTGTCGCACTCGAACGTCATGGTGACATCGTCCATCTTGCCGAGTGCGGCGAGATCCGTGGTCGCCGCATAAAGTACTTCCATCGACAGCTCGCCGTGCGCGAGCGATTCGGAAAAATGAACCTTGTCGTGCGTAACCCGCTCGCCGCGCGTCGTGCCGCCGACGTTGAGCGTCGCGCCGGGCATGCTTTCGAGTACCTGGCCGTTGACCTTGATGACGGCCTTGCCGAGTCTCTTAAAGGGATTTGCCACTTTGTTCTCCTTACACGATGGGTGTGATGCGGCCGGCGAACACGCGGAACTGATTCACCAGGTTCGGTACCACCAAGGCATTTACCCGGTTCGGGTCGCTTTGGTCGCGCTCGACGATGAGATCCTCGACGTACTGATCGATGCCCTCGACCAGGCCGGCTTCCTCCCAATCGCGTGCCAGCGCGATCAGCTCGTTGCGGACCACCGACGGCGTGACGATGGCCTGGCCTTCGCCGAATCGGGTGCCGTCGTCGGCCAGCTTGTGGCGCGGAAACTTAAGTTGAATCCGGGCGTTCATGCTGTAGCGCAGATACGTCGCGGTCTTCAGGGTTTCGAGGTCGAGGAACGTGGTGTCCTCGATTTCATTGACGTTGCGCTGATAGGTCGTGATGATCCGTTCGAGCAACACGTCGCCGTCGAGCGTCGATTTGAAGGTCGAGATGCCGTCTCGCAACAGGTTGTCGCGTTCCGGGAACTTGGTGAACAGATCGTTCGGGTGCGGCGGCAGCACGCCGCGCACCGAGAGGTTTTGCAACGGCCGCGCCGGATCGTTCTTGGAATAGAACGCAATCACGCCGGCCAGGCCGCCGGCCCATTCCTCGATCGGCGTCGGGCTTTTGTAATTACCCATGATCGAGGAGAACTGGCTGTTGCGGCCGTTGCCGAACGTCGCGAGGTTCGAATACGTGTCCATCATCGCGCCGTAGGCGTAACCGTCCTGCATCGTGAGCGGGCCGAAGCGGTCGTAGAGAACGTCCTCCAGTGCGTTGAGGCTGGCGGCGTCGGAGTACGGCATCGCGATGTCGGTGAACCACGTATCGCCGATCGCCGCCAAGCCGTCGGCGATGGCCGGGTTAGCGGTACCGCCGGACATCGCTGTGATGGTGACCGTCAGTCCCGGCGGCAGCGCTTCGCCGGGCAGATAGTTCACGCGGATGTCGATTGCGTTGCCGTTCACGCCCGCGTGCCGCGCGGTAACATCCACGACCGTGTCGTCTTCGCCGTTGACGGCGGCCGTGACGGGGAGGTCGGTTTTGGCGTTGACGGCGGCGGCAAACTTCGTGGCGATTCCCGCGAGCGTATCCGAGGACGCGACCCCGGTCCGCACGCGCACCCCGGCGATATAGGCTTCGACGGTGCCGGCGCCGCTCACCGTGCCGCCGAACGTCACGTCGCCGGCGGCGGCGTTGCCGTCGCCGTCATCGTCGAGCGGCAGGACCCAGGTCTCCTGGGTGCGGTTGTTGAGCCGGAACGTTCGGAACATGCGGTGCAGCATGGAGCCGCGCCCCGCGCCGGCCTCGACGTCCTCGACGCGCGAGACGAGAATCGGCACGTCCGCGGCGAACGTGCCGCCGCTCAGTTTCTGGCCGATGATGAGATTTTTAACCGGGATGCCGGGCAGGCCGCGCAGCACACCCGACGGTTCGATCTCGATGTAGGAACCGGGAACGCGGATATCGATCGGCACCCGTTCGAAGCTGATCATGGGCTACTCCTTACTTTCCGTTGTTGCCGTGCCGGCGGATTTCTCGGCGGGCTTGGCGGTTTTGGATGCCTTGCCCGACGATGCCGGGCCGGTGGGCGTGACGATCTCGACGGCATCTTCCTTGAGGCGGCGACGCCAATAGGAATTGAGCGGCTTGTTCGCGCCGGCGGCGGGCAGAACGATGCCTTGTTCGTCGCGAACGATGAGACCTTCCTTCGGTTTGACGGTGACGTTGTCCATGATTACTCCTGTGGCAGCGTTGTCGTGGTCGACGTGTCGGCGGCGCCTTCTTCTCCCGGCTCCGGCGCCGGCAGCGGATCGGTCTGCACGTTGCCGTGCGGCGGCAGGTCCCAATCGGCATGAAACGAGATGAAGTCGTCGAGCCCGCTTTCGTCCGCGTGGGTGTTGATCCAATACTTCGTTTCGAAGTGTATGGCGTAGACCGACATGTCCTCGCCGGTTTCCTTGCTACGGCCCTGCACGACGCTGCGGATCGTCGTCGGTATCATCGGCTCGATCGCCAGACCGAAATCTTGGTCCATGACCAGCGCCAGCACGTCCTTGATCATTTGATAGGTGCCGACGTCGCCGGCGGCACCAAAGCGCGACGCCTTTTCGTTCCGCCGGTTTTTTTGCCCGACGAGCACCGAGAACGTCGGCTTGGCCTCGTAGCGGCCGGCGACGATCTCCTTGATCGGTCCGCCCATGAACACGACCCACACGGCGGGCAGCGAACGCAACATGATGTTGATGTCCAGGTCGAGCTCGTTGCCGTAGGACTCGATGGACCGAATGTAATAGCCGAGCTTCCCGTCGCCGGTTCCGTTAAAGGACGTTATACGGTCGACGATGGCCTGTTCGATGGTGCCGATCATTGCAGCGCCTCGCGGAAATAGTCGGCGGCGATGCGCGAGATTTCGTTCTCGTCATCGTTCGACAGGCCGAGGAACGGCCGCGCGGGGATCTCCACGCGCTTGGCGAAAATCAACTGCGAGCCAATCCGAAACGCCAGACGGTCGGCGTTCTTCGGTTCGATCACCGCGCCTTCCTGATGCACGCCGGCATAGATCACGTTTGTTCCCCAGGATGCGTAAGTGTCTCCGGCGTCGTGGGTGATAGAATCGCGCAGCCGCGCCGTGTCGGTGAGGATTTGGCCGCCGCGCCGGTTCGGCTTCCACGGCTTGCCGTCCGGGTCGTGCTGTTTCTCGAACCGTTCGCGCGTGGAGAACTCGCCGTAGGCGCCGATCTCATCCATCAACGGGCGCGTGTTGACGGCGGCCGCCATCAGCGCGTTCAGGCGTCGGCCGTGTTCGCCGAGTTCTTTCAGGTCGTAGCGAAGATGCAGCGCCATCAGTAGCCCTTCATCTTGTCGCGGCTGAATACGCGAGCCGGGCCGGTAACCTCGGCCTTGTCGGTGACCGGCGCCGGCTCCTTGCCGGCGACGTCGAGCTCGGCGCGGCCGGCGGCAATGTCCTTGAGAAACGCCAGCGCCTTCTCGTAGTTCTCCTTGACGGTTTCGACCATCCGTTCGTCGTGCAGATAAAACCGGGCGATATCGCCGGCAGTCCGCACCAAGGCCGGCGGCGTCGTTGCGAACGGCAGCTCGTATCGTTTGCGGACGTAGCTGTTGATGAGATCGTCGGCGTCGGCGAGCGCCTGGCCGACGACGGCCGAATTGATTGCGCCGGTCGGCGGCTCCGCCCGGTCGGTGAGCTGGATCAGCTCGCGTTCGCCGAAACGGTCGATCAGGTTTTGCTGGCTGGCGTAGGTCAACGAAACTTCATGCTCCATGAGGATGGGAGAGACCGCTACAACGGCTTACTCTGACGAGGGCCGGTTTCCCGCTGCGCTACCGGCCGAGACACCCAACGGTCTCTCCCTTTTTCAATCCGAGGCGGCGCTCCTCATCGCCGCCTTGCTCTCTGCGCTGTGGTATTCCGCTATTTCTTCCTACCTGTTTTGCCGCCCTTCTTCCCGCCGGCGTTCTTATCGGCGTTATCGGCATCCGGATCGACCTTTTCCCCGCCGGCATCGGGGTTATCCTTGCCGCCGCCGTCGTTTGTTTCTTCGGCCTTTCCGGAACCTTCGGCGGCGGGGCCGGGGTCGGCTTGCGCGGACGCCGGATTATCCCCGCCGCCGGCGGCTTCCCGGGCAGGAACGGATTTCGGATCGACGTCGACCTCGCTCACGTCGAGCATCGGCTCGTTCTTGAGTTGCTCGATCTGGTCGGGCGTGAAGCGCTTGATCGGATGGATCGCGGGCTTTGTGGGATGAGCGATCCCGGCGCGACGGAAACCGTTCTTCTTGGAAGTGATTCTTAAAGCCTTCATCAAATTGATCCTTTCCGGGCTTACGACAGCCAGGGCACGACAACCGACGTGGCCGTGCCCTTCCAAACGTTGGTGGCGCCGGCGGCATCGCGTTCGGCATTGACGATTTCGAGCGCGGCGGCCTCCAAGGAAGAGGGAACGATCAGCTTCTTGGGCATGATGCCCAAGGGTCGGCCGTAATCGCCCTTCATGCCGGACAGCGCGGCGCGCGCCGCCGCGTAGTTCGCGGCGTTGAGAGTCTGCTTGGAACCCCAGGCAAACTGCCAGAAGCCGTACCCGACGTTGGCGCGACCATCGACGCCGTAGATGAACTCCTTTCGGTTGAAGACGTTCTCGTCCTCCTCGCGATCCTTTCGGATCAGATTCGATAGGTCCTTGCGGACCTGCCAGATCACCGGCTTGATGACGCGGGTGTCGTCGACCAAAAACCAGGGCGTGCCGGACCCGCCGTCGGTGTTCGCAACCGAGATGGTATTGCCGTCCTCATCGAGCACCGGATGGTCGGTGTCGAAAAACGGTTGACCGTCGTAGCAAAGGTTGGAAAAGCCGGCGACGAGGAACGGCCAGATCAATTCGTCCGGCCAGGCTGCGATCGAGCGGCCGAGCTCCGTGAACAGCATTGAATACTGGCCGAGGTTGTCGGTTTCGATGTCGTCGCGATCGACGCCGACGGTCAGTTCGAAGGGCTTCTCCTTGATCGAATAGCCGTGGCTCATGATGTTCTGCACCACACGATCGCCGATCCATTCGCGAACGCGCGGTATTTTGCCGAGCCAGCCGTAGTCCTGTTCTTTGGTCGACGCCGGAATCCTGGCGGCAATCAGTTCCCATTGCGGCGCGGCCTGACCGAGGCCGTCTCGGAAGGCAGCCGAGAAGCTGATATACAGGTTGCGGATCGCGGCGGCGTTGACGATTAAGCCGCCGAGGCCGATGCCGAACATAGCCGCCGGATCGATCGCCGGCACGGCCGCCTGATAGATCTGCGCCGGTTCCGCCGGCACGGGGCCGAAAGGCGACAACGCGACGATCGCGAAAAACGCCAAACCGGCGCTAAGGGTTACGATGCAGGACTTCATGAATGTTCCTCCGTTTAGGCGAACGTGATGGCGTCGGACGCGACGAGCGTGCCGTCCGGCATGACGAGAATCAGGTACCAAGTGCCGGTACTCGACTCGGTGAAGGTGACGTCGATATCGCCGTCGGACTCGCTGACGAGCCGGAACGCCTTGTCGGCGACCGCCGGGATCAGAACCCCGTCGGTGCCGATCGCCGCCCCGCCGTCCGGCGCCGTGCCGGTGATGGAATCGCCGGCGTCGTCGTCGGACAAATAAGCGTAGACAGACCCCCGCACGGCGAGATCGTTGCCGGCCGCGTCCTTGAGCTGGATCGTGACGTTGATCGCGGTGCTTTCCTGCTCGCCGACGACGACGGCCGGCGCGGACATCTTCTCGGCAACGCCGAGATTGTTCCGCGCAGTGGCCTTGGTGGCGAGGTCGGACAGGTTGTTGGCCGCCAGCAGCGCCGAGGCCGGGCTGTTGAGCGTCTCGACGCCCATGCCTACCCACACGCCGAGCGCGTCCACGTCGACGACGAGGCCGGCCTTCGAGCGGGCAGAGCCGCCGTCCGTCTTGGCGACGGTCTGATCGTCGACGACATAACAGGCGTCGCCGATCTCGGCCTTGGTGATCTCGTCCCCGCCTTCCGAGTTCGCCCAACGGAACACGCCGCGCTTGATCCTGGCCGACAGAGCGGCGGCGTCGCCCGATGAATTGTCGACCCGTTCCTCGAACCGGCCGACGCCGATCAGGCCGGTCGCGGCGACGCCGGGCTTGACGTTGCCGGCAGCGTCGAGAACGGCGAGCGCGCCGGCATAACAGAGCACCGACGCGGCGACGGGAAATTCGAAAAGGTCACCTTCGCGGTACGGCGTGTTGCGGTCTTGGCTGAGTTCGGTCACTGCGCGTTCTCCTCAAGTTTGTCGCGGGCTTCTTTGAACTTCTTCGGATCGACGCCCGTCAGGCGGCACGTGGCCAGTTCCTCCTCGTCGAGCTGAGCGCCGGCCTTGTTCGGCTGCGTGCCCGGCACGTTCGCGGCGGCCTTCACGATGACCGGCTGCTTTTCGACGAACGTCTCGAACGCGGCCATGTCCTTACGGGCGAAGCCGACCGCCCAATCCTTCATGGCCGGCGTGATCTTGCCGGCGGCCATCGCCTTATCGACGGCCTCGGCGACCTTGTCCTTGTCGACGTTCGCCTGCAGATCGGTGAGTTGCTTGGCGAGCTCGGTGACCATTTCGATCGGCGCGTATTGGCCGGGCTTGTCCTTGCCGTCGGCCTCTTTACCGGGGTCGGCTTTATCACCGGCGGCGGCCTTGGCGGTCGCCAGATCGGTGATGGTCTTCACGATGACGTCGGGCTTACTGTCTTCGGGCAACTTCAACGCAGTGCAGAGAGCCTTGACGAGCTGGTCGCCGGACTCTTTTGCCTCCTTCGTCGCCGCCGATGCTTTTGCAATTTCTTCGACTTTGGCGAGGATGGTTTTCTCGTCCGCCTTTTCGTCGAGACCGACGATCGCCGCGAGGGCTTTCAGCAATTTTTCCATTACAGACTCCTGTGTAGCGAGTGCCGTGAGTTGAAACGCGGGGTGATTGGTAAGGGCGGCCCGAAGGATTTTCGTGACTTTCTTTGTGGCCTTGTCGAACAGAAACGTCGGGCTGAGATATCGGTATTCCTTGTCCCGCAGATGTTTGGCCGCATCGGGCGTCCATTCGACACGCGCCCAAATACCGTCGGCGCGATTCTCCAGATCCTTGATCCAACCGGCCGCCGGCGCTTTCTGTCCGTTCTTTTCCGCGTTATCGGTTTGATGTTCATAGTCGACGACGAGATCCATCGTTGGGTCGATCGAGGCTTGGACGAGACCGGCGGGATCGACGACCTCGAATTTACGGCCATCGCGCGCATCGATTTTCCCAAGCGGAAAAACGTGAACCCACTCCGGGACTCCGCCGGGAAGGGTAATTGCGCATTTGGCTGTGAGCTGATCATGGTCCATGGTGTCGGAATTTTTCAGGCCGCTCTTGCGCCTTTGGGTCGTTTCGAGGAAGCTACTGGTCTTCTCCCCCGACCCGGAACCTGACAGATGTCAGGGTGACACCCGGCCCCGATACCCCCGACAAGGCGTTTTAAACGCCCATAAAACGCCCTACGGGGCGGCGGCACGAGGGTGTCATGCAGGGCGCGCGGCAACGCGGCCCTGGCGGCCCTGATTCCCGGGGATGGCAAAAAGTGTCAGGATGGACTATATTTTCGGGAGTTTCCCCGCTTCCTACGCCGGTCTGCGCGGCAACCCATGGGGCGGGGACAGACCCCGGCAGCCGACCTGTCGGGGTTTATTCTTTCCGGCGGTAGGCGAGCATACCGGAGCGCTGGCCTTCGAGGTATCGGTCCTGGGCGGCGGTGCGGCCGGCCGCCGGGGCGAACGATGTCACCCCGCGCCAGCCGTCGCGGCTCCACTCGAATACCGAGACACCGGACGCCTGGTCATCGGCCGCGTCGAGTTTCCAACGCGCGATATAGCGCCGGCGCAGCGTGAATGCGCCCGGCTTGTCGGCGCGCTCCTCCCACCGCCACCAAATTTCGTCAGGGTCCTTGATGGTTCGCGCCATCACCTTCACAAATCGATGACGCATGAATCGCGTCACCTTGATATTGCCACCGGCATCCAGAAACAGATCCTCGGATATGACGAGATCTTCACCGACCACGTCGGTGAACGTCGCCGGCTTACCGATGCCGGCGCCAAACTCGTCGAGAAACGCGCGCGCATAATCCTCCTGGGATAATCCGTCCGGCATCAGCCGGTCGCCCGGCAACGATCGCGTCGCCGGCAACGGCGGCCGTGTCACGTTCGCGGGAAAACTTTGCGGTAAGCCGCCGAGCGGCGGCGGCGTGAACGCGCGCAGGCGCGCGGTACCGACGTTATGGGAAAAGCCGAGATCGATTCCTCGCGGTAGATCCACGGCGCGGTCGTTGCGGTTGTCGACCACCTTGCGGACGTTGAGCGGCGGCGGATCGCTGACGGTTTCGCCGCGCCGATCGAGATCGCGCTGCGATAGCTGTTGCACGGTGCAGCGGCAATTCCATCCGTTCGGCGGATTGTGCGTCCGCCAGAACGGATGATCGACCGGCAACACCGTGCCGTGCCAGGCGCGATGTTCTGGCCGGGTACGGTCATCAAGAACCGAAACATAGCGTAAAAACGGCCGCGCCTTTTTGACGCGCTCGATGCGGTCCCACCGCCCGGCCGCATAGGAGGTGCGCATGTTGGTATCGAAGATCGTACGCAGGCGGCGATGACTGCCGAGCTGCGCGTTGACGATATCGCCGGTTTTCGGGTCGGTCATTTTTTGCCGGCCCCACCATCCCTTGGCCTGCAGGATCGGTGCGAGGTTGTCACGGAATTGCGTGAAGGTTATGCCGCGTGCGATGCCGGCGTCGACGGCCGCTCGGATATCTTCGAGGATGTCGACGCGCATCGCCTTGGCGACGGTGAAGGCGGCGGCGTGTTCCTCTTGCCAAACATCGCGCCAGTTGAACCCGACGGCGTATCCCTTGGCGCGGAAGAATTTGACCGCCTCTTCGGGTGCCAGCGGCTTGAGCTCGATCTTAGCCACCGCCGAGATCCGCGTCCTCTTCGCCGGCGAGCGCGGCGGCGAACTGGCTGCGGGCAAGCGCGTCGGCCATCTTGTCGACGTCGATCGCGGCGACGGCTTCGATTAGTTTTTCCTTGAAGTCCTCATAATCGGCCGAGGCTGCCGCGAGCTTGTCGATCGGCCCGATATAATCCTCGACGGCGGCGCCCATTTGATCGGAGTTGACGAGCTCGTCGATCAGGCCGTCGACGGCGTCGGGCGCGCGGCCCTTGCGGCTTTGCGCGGCGATCGCGACCAGGTGCTTAACGGCGTACGAGCGGGCTTGCCGCCGGTCGGTTTCATCGGCCGCCGGCGTGCTGCCGGCCGGCGATCCCGACAGCACTTCGTCGTCGTCCTCGGGCTCGCTCAACCCCATCTTCTCGCGGACCTCGCTCGACTTTACGCGCAGGCCGAGCGGTACGACGTTCGCCAGCGAATCCGACAGTGCCTTGATGTCGGTCTGTTCGGGCGCGCCGATACAGATGCACGGATACTTTTTCTGCGGGCCGAAATTGAGATCGATCATCGGCCGCACGAGCTGGTGATTCAGCGTCGCCGCGACCTGCTTGCAGTCGGCGCGTTCGATATCCTCGCGCACGTCGTTGTGAACGCGGCCGGCCGCGTAGCTGCCTGTGTCGCCGACCTCGGTCGTGAGGGTCTGGCCCAGCACCGCCTTGGAGATTTGCTTATCGATATATTCGGCGAACTCCTCGTAAATCTTGGTGCCGGTGCCGCCGCCGGAGCTCTCGGACTTGATGAACTCGATCATCATCGATTTCGGAATGATCGCGGCGGCGTCGGAACCGATCTGCGAAACGGCCTGAAGGAGGATGTCCTTCTCCTTGTCGGTCGCGGCGGCGTCGAACTTACCGACGCGAATCGGCTGGCCGTAGACCTCGATGAACGTGATCCAGTCCTTGAGATCGTAATTCTTGAACAGGTATCCCCACGCGGCGGCGCGCGCCAGGCCGCCGCGAATCGGCAGGCCGGACTTCGCCTTGTGCAGATGAACGATGAATTTATACGGGTCGAGCGGCTGCGGCCCTTGCTCGGTTCTGAGATGCAGCGTGCGGCCGTCGTTTCGGTCGAACTCGAACCACTGCGGGAATCGCCATTCGAGACGCTGCGGCATCCACATGCGCTCGTTGATGTCCCACATGATTTCGGTCGCTGAATATCCTTTGCCGACGGCGTCGAGGATATCGAACATCTCGTCCTCGATTTCCTCGCGCGTGAGAAAGTCCTTGATGAAGTCGGCGTGCTTTTGATACTCGGCTTCGTCGCCGGCGGCAACGACGGTCATTTCGAGCTGCGAGATCGCGCGCTTGCGCGTGCCCATGACGGACAGATAATGGAGATCCTTCTCCTCCATCTCCTCGGCGAGCAAAAGATAATTTTCCGCGTCGCCGCTCTCGGCGTCCAAGAGGATGCGCGCCAGGCGGCCGGGCGTGAGGCCCTGCGCCGGATGACCCGAGACGATCTGGCGCACGCCGGCCACGGACGGGCCGGCCTGCTCCTCCTTGAGCTTGCCGAAGTCGATCGGCCGCCCGTCGGGATAGTAAAGTGTCGCCATTACCACGCTCCTCTGATGTCGCACGGCCGCTTCGCGGCATGCCGATCGTCCCAATCCCGTTCGTCGAATCCGTCGCCGTTCCGGTTTCGTTTAACCGGCGTGTAGGCGTATTCGACGGCTTCCGCCCGCAGCGCGACGAACAGATTGAGAATGGCGATCGCCGAGTCGCCGTGGCGCCTGGTGCCGTCGGACGCCGCCGTGCGCACGTCGCGGGGTATCTTGCCGACGCCGCCGATCAGCTTGAACAGCCGCACGTCGTCGCGGATATCCTTGTCGAACGGAATGAGGATCGTGCGGTCCTCGAACGCGGCGCGAAAACGCGGCGTGTGTTCGCGGTACCAGGTGTCGTTGGCGCTCAGTTCCTCGATCCGTTCTTCGCCGTATTTTTGGCGGGCTTCCTGGGCAAGCACCATACCGTTGCCGTTAGCGTCGAGGATGCCCTTGTTGAATCGCTTGAGCATATCGACGATGAAGAAGAGCGCCTGTTTTTGCTGGTCATAAGGACAACGGAAGAGCTCTACGATCAGCGCCGCTTTACAGATCAGGTTCTGGGTTTCGAAACCGATGGCGATCGACGTGCGGTCCTGGCGCATGCCGAAGTCCTCGCCGAACGCCGAGAGCACGTCGGCCGGTATCAGCTTTTCGATCAACGGCCCGACGTCGTCGTGCAGCCACTTCCGCATTTCCTCGCGGCGCGCCGCCTCGGGCCAGTCGACGAAGTCTTCCGCCGGCGGCGCCCAGCGGAGGACGGCGTGCTCCTCGGTCATGCAGGCTTCGATGTGCGCCAGTGGAATAAGCTGGCCTTCGCCTTCGCGGGGAATCGCGTCGAGCTCCTCGCGCATCGCCTCGACGCGGGTGCCGTAGGAGCGCCGGACCCGTGCGTACCAGGCGGCCTTGCCTGCGGCCGTCGGCCGGGTTTGGGTCTTGTCCTCGAAGCCGACGTCGTAGCCGCGGATCATGCAGACCCGTTCGTAAAGTCCGTTCGCGATGGCGTCATCGAAGGTGGCGCGGTGAATCTTATATCCATAGTGGCCGGCGCGGGTGTCCTGGATCAGTTCGTTAAAGGCGTTGGTCACCGTGTTGTGGGTCGAGATGATTCGGATTTCACCACCCCAGATCAGCAGCGCGTTGCAGGCGTCGAGAACGGCGGCGACGTTGCGATGAAATGCCGCTTCGTCGATCACGACGCGGCCCTGCAGGCCGCGAATGTTCGACGGGCTGCCGGAAAGCCCGACGATTTGGAAACCGCTCGCGAAGCGGATTCGGTAGGCTTGAATGTCGCGGCTGTCGCCGTCCGGCTGCACGTCCTTGAAGATGAACTCCTCGACGTCGAGCAGCTCCTTCGCGACGTGGCGGGCGAAGCGGGCGCAGACGGATATAAATTCGAGCCCCTTCTCCTTGACGTCCGGGATGTAGTAGGTGTCCGAGCCGCCGGCCGACCGTGCCGACGCGGCGATCAGCGTGCTGTCGAGCGCTTCGGCGAACGTGAAGCCGGTGCGCCGGCCTTTCTCGGCGATTTTTAAAGGGCTTTTATCGGCGACCCAGGCGGCCTGATGCTTCATGAGGATGCCGTCGGCGAGCGGGTCGAGGTGCTCGTCGGGCAGGCCGCCCGGAATCAAATCGTCGATCGGCGATTTCGGCGGCGCCTTTTCGGCCCGTGCCGAATGGTCGGCAACGTCTGCAGTCGGCTCGTTCATTTCTCCGACTCGTGCTCGATCGTCGGAAGGGGCACGCCGAGGAAGTCGCGGCGCAGTTGCTCGACGCGTTCGGCGCTCAGGCCGGGCTCGCCGGCGGCCTGCGCCTCGCCAAGCGCATTTTTGAGCTTCTCCGCGTGTTCCTTGCCGACCATCTCGCGGATGTTGGTTTCGAAGTCCTGGTCGAAGCGCTGCGCGCGGCTTAATTCCGCCAGGCCCTTGCCGAGCGCCGCCACGTCCTTCGGCGTCACGTCGCCGCCGGCCTTGCGGATTTTGACGATCATATCGAATGCGAGGGTGCGCGCCAACTCGACCAGCAGCCGGCCTTGCTTGCCTTGCATCGCGGCGTCGCCGAGTTCCTTGCCGAGGGCATCGACGATCATCCGCTGTTCGCGCAGGCACCTGCCGGCGACGTCGAGCTTCTGTTTGTATCGGCCGACCGCCGAGCGGGATTTGGGATGGCCGACGGTATCGAGATAGTCGACGATCTCGTCGAGCTCCAATTCTTCGTCGGTCAACATCTTGTTGACGCGATCGAGAATCTCCTCCGGGAGTTTTTTAACGGTGCTTTTAGGGGGCATGAAAGTCCCTTTAACGGCCGGGCTGCGGGCGGCGGACGCCGGGCACCAGCGCGCGGCCCTCGGCGACGTCGAGGCCTCGCTGGTTTAGTGTCGCGATGCTGAAGGTCTCGACGGTCTCAACGGCGACGAGGCCCTGATCGGCCAGCCAGGCCAGATGCGTTCTCACCTGATCGGCGCTCACCTTGTGCCCGAGCATTTCGAGCGCGCGCTGCAGGACCCGATCGTTGTGCGAATATCCCTGGTCCTTCGCGAGAAGAGACAGGATCGAAAGCCGGATGTCCTCGGCGACGTATTCAGCGAAGCTCATTTCTTTTCACCGCTCATATGATAACTGACCAACAGGTCGACGTTCTTGGCGATTTCCTTCAAGTGCGCGTCGGTCGCGGCGACCTCCTTGGATACGCCATTAACGGACTCCTGAACCTTGCCGATCCTCTGGTGCAGGGTTTCGTAATCGTCCTTGTTCGGTATGTGCTTGACGGTCGTTTCGACGGCCGTCAAACGCGTGCCGTGCGAGGTGATGCGTTCGCGGTGATCCGCAATTTCGTCACCTATCTTCTCGAATGTGCCGGCGTGTTTCAGGTCGACCTTCTCGATTTCCTTTTTCGTCGCCTTGCTGCGATTCGAAAAAATCATGTAGAGCAGCCCGAGCAGATAGAGGGCCACGGAGGTCGCTTGAATCCAGGAATTGAAGTCGGTCGATATGGATGTCGTCATGGCGCCGTTCTTTTTGTTTAAATCAACGTCAGGCCGCCGACGATCAGCGCGGCCTCGAACATTTCGGCCCGCCGACCCCAATGCCAAAACCCGGTGTCGCCCGGCTTATTGAGGGCTTGCAGGGGCGGCCGCACGAGCGCGGCGGCGACCGGGAACGCGCAATAGATCAAGGCCGTGTCCTGCGCCGGCGGCCAGCCATCCCAGAACATGCCGGGAATCAAGATCGGCAGTACCGCCGCCGGGCCGACCCAGGCGTATTTCCTGAGCATCGCGGCCGCGCTGTTCCAGTCCTCGTAACCGCGCGTCAATGACAGCCACGCCACCGCCGCCGGCCACGCGGCCCAGTATCGCGACCAGTCGATATTGTAGGCCGCGAGCAGGCAGGCCGCGACGCCGGCGAGAAACGTCCACGGCGATTTCTTATAAGGCCCGCCGTCCCACAGGCGCCACGCCGCGCCAAGCAGCGCGGCTGCGATAAATAAAGCGAGAATTTCGATCATTTGCAGATCCGCTCCCACGTCAGGTTATGCGACAAAATTTCCCGCGCCGTCTCGTTCGTCAGGCGATCGTCCTTACTCACGAAGATCGGCCGCGTCCATTCGCAGCCCGGCTTAATCGCGCTGCCATTCGGCGCGCAGCCGCCGATCAACATCGTCGTCAGAAGCGCGATCGATATCGTTCTCGACGTCACGGCGTTTCTCCACGTTTTTCAATTGCCGGCGCAGCCCCTCGACGCGCTCGGCGGTGCGCCCGGCTTGCCGGGCTCCGAACAGAATGGCGGCCACGGTGCCGACCATCACGGCACCCATCAGAATTTTCAGGGCGAACGGTTTCAGAAGACCGAGGATGAATTGCATCATCTCAATCCTTTGCGGCGGTCGTCGAAGCGCGCCCAGATCATGTAGCCCACGCCGGCCAGCACGGCGGCGCCGGCGACGATCAGCACGAGCCCGAGATTATTCTTGATGAACTCGACGGCCGGCAGCGCCGGTGCCCATTCCGAGAGCGCGCCGGCGACGGTGGTGGCCGCGCCGGCGGCGCCGGCGACTTGGCCGCCTTTCACGGTGCGGGATTTCCGCATGGACTGCATCGGCGGCTCCACGCCGGCCATGGTCAACGCCTTGTCGATCTGCGCATCGGTGTAGGGCTGCAGGCCGTTCTCGTGGCGGATCATCGCGGCGAGAAGCGGGCGGATGTCGTTATAGGAATGCACGTCGATAAATCGGTCCGGCGAGATGCCGGTTTGCGCACGGATCGATGCCACGTACGCGGCGACGTCGTTCTCGCTCGGCGGCGCCCACCGTTCGACGATGGCTTGAATGGTTCTGAGACCCTGGCGATCCTGGTAGGCGATCAGGTTCAGGGCGGCGGCGCGCAGGCCGTAGATCGGCGATACGAAAACGCAGAACCTGCCGTCCGTCGGCGGATCGGCCAAGCCCTGCCACTTGTTTCGATCGAGGTGCACGAGGTTACAGGGATTATTGTTCCTGATCCCGCGCGGCTCGCTTGATGTTTTGAGGTTCGACATGTCCGACATGGCGGCAAAAGTAATGCCGACGCCGGTTCGCGCGTAACCTGACATGTGTCAGGTGATACGGTGCCGGGGAACGCAGCCAGCTAACGCGACGAGCGGTGCGCCTGTCAATAAGGAGGGCATCAATCCTTTGAATCGAACAGCGGCAACGCCGCCGGTTGCTTCATCACGTTTTGGTCGCGGTAGATGGTGCGCTGGTGTTTCCCGTGAAACCGCGCCAGGGCGTCGATCGTCATATCCGCCCGGTGTTTGATCACATGCTCGCGGCGCCGGCGGATCGAAACGGCGGCGCCCATCGGAATCATATGCAGGCCATAGCCGAGGGCGGCGTGGATGGCCAGCGCGGTCTCCATGCCGAGGATCTGCACGAGCTGATGATCCTTGCCGAGTTTCATCGGGATGTACAGTTCGGTGCCGCCGTAATGCTTGGCCACCGTGAGCGCCACGCCGAGCGACGTCGCCTCGGCGATGTCGGCCAACAGTCCGGGCAATTCAATGTCTCGTTCGATCATTCCATCCGCACCTTGATATTTACCGTGTGGACCATCGTGCGGCGCTCGAACCGCTTCCGCCAAACGAAACGAAGCGAGACCGTGCTGTTCTTCTGTAGGTACATCGCGACGTTTTGGGTTCGCACGTAACCGCTGCGGATCAAGCGCGCGTCGATGTTGCGGAGCTCGGGGTCGGCCTCGATGAACGGCAAGGCCGGTTGCATCGGCAGCCGCGTTCCGGGCTTCAATTTCCGGCGCCGCGTGGCGGTCATGTTGCCGACCTTTCGGCACGGGCCGAAGACGCCTTGCTCCGCTTTTTCAACTCGCCGCGCAGCCATTTGCCGAGGCGGCGCTGGCCCGTGTCGAACTCCTCGGCGGTCAATTGCGTATGCGACTTGATGCACGGCGTCGCCTTCCACATGAGGAATCGGTCGAGCGCTTCGAGCTTGTTGATCCGCAGGACGCCGAGCGCGCCGAGGCGGCGCCATTGCGCCCGCAGCACGCAGACGCGCGGGTTGTCGTGTTCGCCCCACGCGACGGCCGCCTCGCGTTCGGCCATCGACTTCAGCGCCTCTATCACCGGATTGGCCTTGTCCGTGGTGAGCCACGGCAGGCGCTCGACGCCGGCGAGGCGCTTCACGAAAGCGTTCAACGCGTCGTCGGACGGGTTGCGCACCACGCCGAGGTCGTAGAGCGCCGCCCACAGCGCGACGATCTTGGCGTGGACCTCGCGCTTCTTCGAAGACGGCTTCGGCTTGAAGCCGTTCTTTTTCATAAAGCCGTAGAAAGACTGCAGCTCGGCGTCGGACAGCTTGGTCGACGAGTTCTTGCCGGTCTGCGTGACCAGCGCGGCGCGATACAGGGCCTCGTCCCAACCGAGCACACCCTTGGCGACGTGAATTTTTTGGATCAGCGATTTTCGGAGCGGCGAGGTCATGGGGCTTACTTTTTGTCCGCCAAGGCGTAGCGACAGACGCCGACATGAACCAGCACGCCTTCGGCTTCGAGCTTGCGCACCCGCGCCGGCGAGAGACAGCCGCCGCCGTAATCGCCGTTGCCGCGATCGAGATAATAGTTCGCCAAGCGCGGCGGTTTCCAAAGAGTCATTCTTTTTTCAAGTCCCTCTTTGACAGCCGGCCACGACTCATCGTCGACGCGTTTATTGATCGAAGCGGTGCTCTCGCCGGTATTGTTCATATTCCAACCTCCACTCTTGACTATTAAAACCCGACCGTCCTCAAGATCGACACGGCCGTCTTGCTTTCCGTGCCCGCAGCAACTGGCAACCGTTCTGACGCCGCCGGCGTTCAAGGCTGCGACGATGTGGTGAATGCACCAATCGATGCAGATCACCTTGCCGTTTACCGGCATAACCACCTGGTTTCTGAAGGTGATCTCACCACCGGGGCCATCGCATCGGTCGCAGGGCATTTAACCTCCTATCGAACCATCGAAACGATTAGGCCGACGTTGGCAATCACGTAGCCGACGACGATCACCGCCTGCGCGTACTGCCCTTGCCAGGCCGATTGCACAACCTGTCCGGCGTAGAGAACCGTCACGACGACGAGAAGCCACGGCCATTGCATGATGTTCCCTTTCAATCGTCGCAGCATCGGTTCACGACAGCCGTGCAGCGCGGGCATTGATCGTGGCCGTGCACGCGCACCAGCTTGCCGTCGAAGCCGCAGAACGGACACGCCGGGGGCGGCGTCAGGATGTCGGCGTGCTTCGCGGGGAAGAGAGTCATTTCTAATCGAGCCCCGCGCTTTTATAGTCGTCGCTCTTCTTGCATTCGCCGCAAATACGGTGGCCCGGCCCGGTCGACCAGAACGACTTCGAACACCGCATGCAGCGCCGGTATTTCTTTTGATGGGTCGAAACCGGCTTCACGTATTCCGATTTATTGAATATTTCGATCTCGACGTCGCGGATCGCGGCGGCACTGATGCCGCCGGGCATAGCGCCGTAGAGCCTCATCACGCGCTTGAGTATTTTTACCGCGTCGTCGACGCCGTGCTTCTTGACGATGCGGGCGAGAACGCCGACCGCCATGGTCTCGCCGTTCTTCAGATTACTCACGCCCGTCACGTAACGGGCGATCGACACGCCCGCTTCGGCGCAGGCGCGGTCGACGGCAAGAGCGACCTCGTCGCCGGTGCCCACGGCGGCGTGGTGGATATGGATCGACGTGATCCCGACTCGGTCGCGGTTGACGGCGATGAAATCGCGCGCGGCGCTCTGTACGGTGCCGTGCGGCAGCACGACAGCCGGGACGGATTTTTCGCCCAAGCGACGGCACGCCTCGACGCGGTGCTGGCCGTCGATCACCCACCAATTGGATTGGCTTTGCACGGCGAGGATCGCGCCGAAACGAGGCCAACGGAAATCGGCGACCATCTTTTCGATCAGCTTTTGCGACCGGCGCGATTCGATGGAGCGCTGATAACGCGAATCTACTTTCAGCTTGGCGACCGGCAACCAGGCCAGCTTGGGCTTCTTGCCGCGTTGCCCCGGGCCGTTCACGGGAGATTTCGGTTTGCCTCTCATGCCGAACCCCTCATCGCCAGCAACGTGCGGTCGGAGACCCGCTCGCCGTCGACAACGTGATGGTGTACCCCCCCCGATATACCTTGACCCCGCGCCGGCGGAGCGCGACGACCGCCTCGTAAAGACTCTTCGGCTCGCGCTTCGCGAGGCGCCGCTGCGCCGGCGCCGGGAACATCGTCAAGGTCCGCTTGCAGATATTCATCGCGGTGGCTCCATCGAGTCGAATGCCGGATCGGCGTCCTTGACGCGCGGGGCGTAGGCGCGCTTGCAGTGAGCGGCGCAGTACGGCCGGCCGGCGACCGCGTCGGCGCAGCAAAACCCGAAGTCCGGATCGCCCGGATGGCCGGTCGGCCAGCGGCAGGTTTTTGCCGTCAGATCGAAGATCAAATTTTTCGCGCGAGACGCTTCGGCGCGGCGCGCTTCCTCGGCGCGCATTTCCGCCTGGGTCCGTCGGCGTTTCTTGAGATTGAGCCGGTCGACCTTGCCGGCGACGGCGTTCTTCGTGGTGCCGATTTCCGCGCCGATCCGTTCGGCGCTTTTCCCGGCGCGCCAGCCGGCGCGCAAGGCATCCACCTTTTCCGGGGTCCAACTAAAACCGCTATTCTCCGACATGGTCATCGCCTTCCGCATCATCGTGTTCCGGCTTTGCCGAGCCTGCCTTGGCGACGGCGGCGGCGGCGGCGGATGCGTCCTTGCCGTAAAAGTCGGACACGTCGGTGATACCGAGAACGTCGCGGGCCAACTCGGCGGCCGTGCCGGCGGATAAAGCGATGACCGGTTCGCCTTGCGCCCATAACTGCCAGGCGCCGTTCGGCAGAATGTACCAAGCCACGCCGGCCGCGCGGCCGACACGGGTTTCATTCACAACCGGCACCAAGATGGTGGCCGGCGTCATCCGCGCCGGTTTGTAATGTCCGCCGTGGCGGCCCTGCACGAGTTGGGGCTGTTTGGGTTTGGTGTTCATGACTCCTCCTTCTTGGCTTTGATGTACTTTTCGGCGGGCTTGCTTGACTCGTTCTCGTACCAAAAACCGCTCTCGGTGATCACATTCGCTTTCTTGAGTTCGGAAAAACGCGGCCGCACGCAATATTTGTCGGCGTTGATCTCGGCGGCCATTTCGTCGGGCGCGGCACCCTCCTTACCGAAGTCGTCGAGCTTGTCGAGAATGCGTTCCTTTAACGACGGCGCGTGTTCGGCGATCGCGTCGGCGGCAATCATCGACGTTTCGGTGCGCCGCGCGCCCGGCACTTCCGGGTACGCTGGCAAGAGGGAGAGCTGTTCAGGCGACATGACCCTCACCGGCGAGAACCACGCGGCTTTCGGGCATCACGCTGTAGCTGTGTTCAGCCGGCATTTGAAAACGCGCGCAGGTCAACTGCAGGCTGTGTTGCGCGCCCTTCCGGCGGCGGCGCAGCCATCCCTTCCGTTCGAGAGCGGTGACCAGCCGATGCACGCCGGATTTCGACGAGATCGATAATTCCTCGGCAATCTCGGTAAACGTCGGCGAACGGTTTTCTTGCTGCCAATATTCGGCGATCACGCCGGCGGTAAAATATTGCAGCGGCGTCAACGGTGCGCGTTTTCTCATGACGGGAGTCCTTTCACGTTGGGGTGAACGGTGATGAAGCCATCGTCCTCGACGACCGATATATTCACGACGCGAATGGCTTCGTCGCGATTCGCCCGGTACGCGGCGATGCCGTCGAGGCCGTCGGTTCGGAGGGCGCCGAAGGTTTTTTTGACGGCCTCGCGCAGCGGCTTCGGGACCATGAACCAGTGCAGCTTGCACATCAGGCGAGCGTGGGGAATCGCCGCGCGGCAGCCTTTGATCGGGCATTTGCGGGAGTTGCTCAGGATCATGCCGCCGCCTCCGGCTTGCCGGGCGCCAGGTCGGACTCGACAGGCTTGATCACGAATACCTCTTCGCCCTTGATGATCGTCACGCCCTTGATCAGGGCGGCGACGTGCGGGACCTTGAGCAGGGCCTGCTTGTCGATGGACTCGGCCGTGCGGATGAACCGCTTGAAAGCCTTCTTGCGGCAGCGCTTGAGATATTTGAGAACGCTTTCCTCGTCGGCCTGGATCGACGGCGGCCGGCTGCGCCAGGAGACCGCGCCGGCGGGAAATTCCGCGAACTTGTAACGGTGGTTTTCCGTCAGCACGTTTCGGTGCTTGGTGCAGTAGCGCTCAACGAGCCCTTCAAGGCGTTCTAAGGCCTTTTTAAGAGGGGCCGCCGCCGCCTCGTGGGATTGCTTAACGGCGGCGATGGCATCGTTCATCATGCCTTCCGTTCGGTCGATCTCCCGGCGCAGATAGCCGACGCGGTCGATCGCGGCATTGATGGTCTCGAACTCGGCCTCGGCGCGGGGATGATAGACCGGATTCGTCAGCGCTGTTTTTTGAACCATTCTTCGCACTCCACGTAAAGGTTGAGAGACCAGCACCCGAGCATGCCGAACAGCGCCGCGACCACGGCGATGCAAATCATGACCGGCGCGAGAAGATAAAATCCGGCGCGGCGGGTGCGAACCAGGACCGCTTGTTTCGGGCGGCGTTTCATAGGCGGATCTCCGGCAGGCCGGGGATCGGCAACAGTGGCGCGCGGTCGACCGGCGGCGGCTTTAACGGCGGCGCTATTTTGCTGTCGATGATGCAGGACGTGCCTTCCGTATCGACATAGACGACGGTCCAGCCGCCGGTTTGACCTTTGTAAAACTCGAAGCGGCCGCCGCTTTTGATGCCGTGGGTCTCGTCGAGGGTTTCGCCGTAGTGTTCCTTCAACTGGCGCACGACCAGATCGTGGGCGCCGTCGCCGTAGATGCAGTAAGTCCGCGTGGTGGCGGCCGCCGCCGGCTGTATGACAGCGACTAAAAGCAAAGCCGCGATGGTCAGAGACGACAAGGCCTTTATCAAGCCCCGTGGATTTTCTTCGGCCAGTTTACTGATATTTTCCCGGGCCTGATTGAGCTCGAATTTAATCTCGTTCGTCATATTATCTTCAATATCGGCGAAGGACTTGTTGAGCGTCAGACTCAGTGTCGGCGTAAAACCGTACTTACTCATGATCGCTTGATCTAAAAATTCGATGTTCGCTTCGTATTGAGGGTCCTTGGCAATTCGATCCTTAACAGCCCTTAAAGCGTGCATGACCGTTGTGTGGTCCCGGCGAAAACGTCGACCGATCTCCGGTAATGACCTAAACGTAAATCGCTTTGAGAAATACATCGCGGTCTGGCGCGCCCGTGCAATATTTTGAGCGCGGCAGTCGGAAAGCATTTCCCGCATCGGTATGTGAAAATGATCGCCAACAATTTGTTGGATATCACCTATCTTGATGCTTTTGCTTTCAGCGTTCATTGTCCGGTTCCCTTCGATATGGCTTGAGGCCGCAAAAACGCGGCCAGGTCGACGACGCCGTCGGGCAGGTTTTTACTGTGGGTCATCATCCCCGCCGGTATCGCGCTGCGTTCCAGCGCTTCGGCGTCGCGGATCGCGGCGTCGATGTTTTGAATTGCCGTTTGCTGAAACCGCATGGCGTCGAGATTTGAATTAAACGCCCGCAGCATGGACTCGCGGATGCCGCGAAGATCCTCACTCAACATGGTGGTTCTCCTTCTTGCGGTTTGGACATGTCCGGCAGGCGCGGTAGAGATCGATGGCGGTTTTATTCGCCGTGCTGAGTTGTTTGTGCTGGTTGTCGTAGCAAGCCTTCGACGTGATCTCACCCATGATCGGGCATGATACCGGGCCGTCCAGCAGCGTCGCGGCGATGAGACTCTCGACCTTCGTGAGGTCGCGCGCGCCGTATTTTCCCCTGAGCAGAGCGCAGACCGTTCCGCTGGAAAGTCCGTTCGGTTTTGCGGAGGATTTAAAGAGGGCACCGACTTTGCCGTATGACCCTTCTCTGTCGTAAGCGCCCTGCAGCGCCTCGTGAATGTGCCGGCTTAATTCACCCATCGGATTTCTCCTTATGCCAGACGACCTTGCCGAGGTTGGGGTCGTAGAGCTCGTCGTGAAGGCCGCTGTAGACGGGCGCTTCCGGGCCGGTGTTTTTATCGGGCACGAGAGTCCAGCGGATGTACCCCGGCGACGTCACCTCGGTGCCGCGTTCGCGGAGCTTTAATTTTTGGACGTAGCCGGCGGCGTGAAGAATGCGCAGATAGGATTGAGCGTTGTTCTCACCGCATTTCACCGTGACGTCATCAATCATCGTGAGAAGATCGGGGACGGTGAATTTATCGATCGTGCGCATGGCACGCCAAAGACGGGCGCGGGCCGTTGTTTTCTTAGTCTTTCTCCGGCCGGTGTGCGGGCCGTTCGGGCCGCTGGTCAGCTTCATGCCGGCGTCACGGGCGATCTTGCCGGTCTGAGTGAGTTTAAAACACCCGGTTTCGGGCCGCTCGACGAGACCGCGTTGGCGCAGCCGGTCGCAGAACACGACGATTTTCTTGCGACTCAAGCCGGTGATCTCGGAAAGTGCGCACACCTTGACGCACTCACCCACATCGGGGAGCGCATCAAGAACGGTTTGCATGGAGAATGTGGGCATCACGCGGCCCTCTTGCGGCCCATGTGTTCGTAGACCAGCCGTTGGCCGCCGATCAGATCCATGGAGACGGCGCCCTTGTTGCGCTTACCGATGCGCTCGACCGCCTTGATGGCCTTGACGACCTCGCGCACGTGGCCGTTGCTTTCGGCGTGGATCTGCTCGATGACGTCCTGGGGGACATCCACCTCGCATAATTCCTTCACGCAGAGCGTGACATCGTTGAGCGTTAAGAGACTAAATTCCGCGCGCGCGCCGATGCGCGTGGAAAAATGCTTGTAGGCTTTCAGTTTGCCGAGCACATATTCTCGGCCGACGAAGGCGGTCGGTATTTCCGCCGACTCGACCAGGTCGCGGATCGTTTCGAGAACCCGGATATCGCGCAGGCCGTTCTCGACTTCGTCGACGACGATCGGTCGCGGGTCTTTCAGGAGATATCCGATGGCCTGGCCGTAGAGTTTTTCGCAAGACGTGGCCGGGGCCTGTTCACCGAGCTCGCGCACCAGGTCGGTCAAAACCCAATGCGGCGTCGCGGCGGCCTTGATGCGGATCTGCACCGCGTTGTTCTTGATCGCCCACCATTGCCCGGTGCGGGACTTGCCGAGCCCGGCATCGCCGTCGACCAGAATAATGCAGGCTTCCGGCGCGCCGCGATCCTCGATTGACCCGACGGCGCCGAGGAATCGTTCGACGTTTGAAGTTTTGACGAATTTATTGTACAAGATAACCTCCTTTGATCAGACCAGATCGATTTAAGCCGTCTCGGAGTTCAGCCGAGGCGGCTTTCCTTTTCTCCCATTCCGACCCATTGCCGGAACGTCGTGCTTTTCATGCGGCGTGTGACTTCGGCGCGTTCGTCGTCGTCGGCCTCTTCGGGGTTGTTGAGAACCCACAAGGCCCAGGCGCGATCGTCGGTGAAGATCGGCCGCTCGGACTCGGCGGCGGCGCGCGCGCCGAAGTCGACTTTCGTGACTTTCGATTCCGTGTCGCCTGTGCCTGTGCCGGCGTCTTCATCGTCGCTGTTGTAGCGTGCCCATAGGGCGTCGGCCGCTTCGCGTTCCTCGATCGTGAGTTCCTTGAAGTGCTTCGGGCCGTTGTGTTCAATGACGGCGATTGCCGCCGCGTTCAGCGCATCGGTTTCGTGCGCGTCACCGGCGCGCGGCAAGGCGACGACGATATTGCTTTCGTTTTGGCCGGCGGCGATGAGTTCCTCGGCGACCGTTTCCGGCTTGATCCGTTTCACGGTGGCGCGCAGTTCTTTCTTGCCGGCGCTGATGACTTGCTTTTGGAGGTTGCGGGCATGGGTCGCGGCGGCCTCGCGCGATATGCCGGTGCGATCCGGGCACTCGGCGGCGCAGATGAAGTGCCCCTCGTTCGCGTCGAACACATAGACGCGGCCCATGTCGGCGGCGTCGTATCGGATCTGAACCTTGGCGCCCACGTAAGCGCCGAGCTCGGGATGAATGAAGACCGCGTTGTC
>JBBDTH010000115.1:0-28624 GCA_040904505.1 Rhodospirillales bacterium
GACGGGCCCCGCCGGCCACGATGGGCCGGTCAACCATGTCGTGCCGGTCTGGGATATCGTGGCCGCGGTCGCCGCCGCGAACGCGCTGATGGCGGCCGAGCGCCATCGCCGCAACGGCGGCGAGGGGCAATACGTGCGGCTCGCGCTGTCGGACGTCGCCTTTTCGACTCTCGGTCATTTGGGCTACATCGGCGAGGTTCAGATCAACGATGAGGAGCGCCCGCGCCTCGGCAATCATGTTTACGGCTCGTTCGCGCACGATTTCCCGACCCGCGATCGCCGCCGGGTGATCGTGACTGCGTTCACGCCGCGCCATTGGCGCGCGCTCGTCGAGGCGGCCGGCACGCAAAACGAGATCGACGCCCTGGCGCGCGCGCACGGATACGATTTTACCAAGGAGGAAGACCGCTTCGCGGCGCGTGAGCACATCGTCGAGATTTTTTCGCCCTGGTTCGCCGCGCGAACGCTTGCCGAGGTGCGGGCCGAGCTGGATCGCGCCGGCGCCTGCTGGGGGCCGTATCAGACGTTCAGCCAGGCCGTGCGCGAAGACGCGCGCGTCTCGGAAGACAATCCGATGTTCGCCGAGATCGATCAGCCCGGCATCGGGCGTGTGCTGAGCGCGGGCGTGCCGGCCGATTTCGGCGCCTGGGAGCGTACGCGCGCCGAACCGGCGCCGCGGTTCGGCCAGCATACGGAACAAATACTGGCCGACGATCTCGGCCTCGCGGCGGGCGAGATCGCGGCGTTGTTCGACGCGGGAATCGTCGCCGGTGCGACGTGAATTTACTGCGTCGCCGGTGCGACGTGAATTCACTGCGTCGCCGGTGCGGGAATCGCCATGCTGATGAAATCGCGGTGGCGTCAACACAAAATATTGTAGCCGGCCGAATCGGTTTTTGATAAAGATTGAGGCGTCAGGCACGCAGGTCCTGGGACACCTGCGTAACGCGCCGTCGAAACAGCACTACCTGACGCCTCTATCAAGGAGCCGGCCAGGCTCCGCGTCCATGAAAACGTTCCGACCCCCTTCCTTCGGATGCACCCTGGGCAGAGAACAAACCCGGAGGGACGGGGCGTGACGAACGCTAATTTTTCCGTTGCCGGGCAAACCCGCAATCCGTCGTGAAACCGACACACCAGTTCCGATATCGGGCACGTAGGAGCGAAGCTCCCGGAGCGCAAAACGAACTGCCGAAGCAGACCGCTCCCGATCCTCGCAGTCCGCCGATGGGCCCGGTGGACTACTGTCCCGGCCGCCCGGCGCGTCCCGGGGGAGGCGCCGATAGGGCCGATCTTGCGCCCGCGTCTCGAAAGCCGATGGCTGCCGATTCGACCCGGACCCTCAAAAAATGACGAGCATTTCCGAAAAACCCAGGCCGACGCTTTCGCGTACGTGAAGCATCGTGAAAGTAATTCCGCCGCCCTTCAATATTATTTTCGGCCGTTACTTTACTTTTCTGTGTATAATTTTTTCATATATTCACAAAGCGCGCACATCTTATCCACACATCTATGCACACCGGGTAAAAATCAAAGTAAAACAATGTTTTGGGATGTGCAGTTTCAGCCCTTTCTGAGCAAAAAGGCCGTACCGCCGTTGCCTTAAAATAGATTTCCGGATTTTGCCGATGCGCCGCTCCCGCACGGCAGCGCCGTTGACTTGCCGAAACGGAGCGTATAAACGAAAACCCTAAGAACGCTCACTTAAAATCTTAGGCCACTTAAAACTATAAAACTTCCTGAAGGCAGTAGCCCATGGAATCCCGCCAAAGGCCGTTATCTCCGCATCTTCAGATCTACCGGCCGCAGATCACTTCCGTGCTGTCGATTTTGCATCGCCTGACCGGCGTGGCCTTGGCCGCCGGCGCGGTTTTACTGACATATTGGTTGAGTTGCGCCGTTTACGGGCCCGACTCCTTCGCGCGTGCGCAAGCCGTGATGGGGTCCTGGATCGGCAAAACGGTTCTGCTCGGCCTGACGTTCTCGCTGTATTACCACCTCGCGAACGGCATCCGCCATTTGGCCTGGGATGCCGGCTGGGGATTCGAATTGCCGACACTGCGCGCGACCGGCTGGCTCGTGGTCGGTGCGTCGCTGGTCTTGACGCTCGCAACCTGGGTGTACGCCTACAGGCTCGCGGGGGTGTTCTGATGGACATGCGCACGCCCTTGAACCGCGTACGCGGATACGGCTCGACCAAGGACGGCGCGGGCCATTGGTGGGCGCAACGGGTCACCGGCGTCGCCTTGATTCCGCTGACGATCTGGTTCGTCGTGTCGGTGCTTTCGCTGGTCGGCGCGGATCACGCGGCCTTCACGGCGTGGGCCGGATCCTACGGCCGCGCGGTTCTGATGGTGCTGTTCATCGTGTCGCTTTTTTATCATGCCCAGCTCGGCCTGCAGGTGGTGATCGAGGATTACGTGCATCGCGAATCGGTCAAGGTCGTCAGCCTGATGGCGGTGAAGTTCGTTATTTATCTGTGCGCCGCCGCGTGCCTGTTGGCGGTGCTGAAATTCGCGTTCGGAAATTGACTTGAGACAATCAATTAAGACTCGGAATGAGACTGGGGTGGGAAACCGATGAGCGTTAGCGGCTACGATATCGTCGAACACACGTACGATGTGGTGGTGGTCGGCGCCGGCGGCGCGGGCCTGCGCGCGACGCTCGGCATGTCGGAAGCCGGATTGAAGACGGCCTGCATCACCAAGGTCTTCCCGACCCGCAGCCATACCGTGGCCGCGCAAGGCGGCATCAGCGCCGCGCTCGGCAATATGGAGCCCGACAGCTGGGATTGGCACGTCTACGATACGGTCAAGGGCGCCGATTGGCTCGGCGATCAGGACTGCATCGAGTATTTGTGCAAGGAAGCGATTCCCGCGGTGATCGAGCTCGAGCATTACGGCGTGCCGTTTTCGCGCACCGAGGACGGCAAGATCTATCAACGCCCGTTCGGCGGCCATACCCGGGCCGGCGACCATCGCCCGGTCTCGAGGGCCTGTGCCGCGGCCGATCGCACGGGCCACGCCATGCTGCACACGCTCTATCAGCAATCGTTGAAAAACGAGACCGAATTTTTCGTCGAATATTTCGCCCTCGACCTCATCATGGACGACGAAGGGGCGTGCCGCGGCGTGGTGGCCTGGAATCTCGACGACGGCAGCATCCATATCTTCCGCGCCAATCTGACCGTGCTCGCGACCGGCGGCTACGGGCGTGCCTATTTCTCCTGCACCTCGGCCCACACCTGCACCGGCGACGGCAACGGCATGGTCGCGCGCGCCGGTCTGCCGCTTCAGGACATGGAATTCGTGCAGTTCCATCCGACCGGCGTTTACGGTGCCGGCATGCTGATTACCGAAGGCGCGCGCGGCGAAGGCGGATACCTGACCAATGCGGCCGGCGAGCGTTTCATGGAACGCCACGCGCCGACGGCCAAGGATTTGGCGTCGCGCGATGTCGTGAGCCGCGCCATGACCGTCGAAATCCGAGAGGGCCGCGGCGTCGGCCCGGACCAGGATCACATTTTCCTGCATCTCGAGCATCTCGGCGCGGATACCCTGAAGCTGCGCCTGCCCGGAATCACCGAAACCTCGCGCATCTTCGCCGGTGTCGATGCCAGCAGGGAGCCGATCCCGGTGCTGCCGACCGTGCATTACAACATGGGCGGCATTCCGACCAACGTGCACGGACAGGTCATCCGCCCGACCGACTCGAACCCGGATGCCGTCTGCCCGGGCCTGATGGCGGTCGGCGAGGCGGCCTGCGTGTCGGTGCACGGCGCCAACCGGTTGGGCACGAATTCGCTTCTGGATCTGGTCGTGTTCGGCCGCGCGGTGGCGCACCACGCTCGGGATACGCTCAAGCCCGGCGAGCCGCATAAGCCGCTCGCCAAGGACGCCGCCGATGTCGCGCTCGCGCGCTTCGATCGCCTCCGCAACGCCAACGGTTCGATGCGGACCAGCGAGATCCGCGGCAACATGCAGCGCACCATGCAGAACGACGCGGCCGTGTTCCGGACCAATCAATCCCTCAAGGAAGGCGTCGAGAAGATCTACCGGGTCGCCGAAAGCCTGCCGGAGCTGCGGATCAGCGATCGGTCGCTGATTTGGAATTCCGATCTGGTCGAGGCCTTGGAGCTCGAGAACCTGATGGAATGCGCCAAGACGACGATGGTTTCGGCGGAAGCCCGCAAGGAAAGCCGCGGTGCGCATGCTCACGAGGATTATCCGAAACGCGACGACGTGAACTGGATGAAGCACACGCTCGCCTGGGTCGATACCAAGGGCAAGGTGACGCTGGGCTACCGCCCCGTTCATACCTACACGCTCAGCAACGAAATTTCCTATATCGAACCCGAAGAACGGATTTACTGACGGGCCCAAGGACGGAACAGCACCATGGTTGAGTTTTCATTGCCGGCCAATTCGAAAGTCGTCGAAGGGAAAAGTCACAAGGCACCCGACGGCGCGACCAATATCCGGCGGTTCAACGTGTATCGCTATCAGCCCGACGAGGGCAATAACCCGCAGATGGACACCTTCGAGGTCGACATGGACCGGTGCGGACCCATGGTACTCGATGCCCTGATCAAGATTAAGGACGAGGTCGATTCGACGCTGACGTTCCGGCGGTCCTGCCGGGAAGGGGTCTGCGGATCGTGCGCGATGAACATCGACGGCACCAATACCCTGGCCTGCACCAAGGCCATCGAGGACGTGAAGGGCGACGTGAAGATCTATCCGTTGCCGCACATGCCGGTGATCAAGGATCTGGTGCCCGACCTCTCGATTCCCTACGCCCAGTACGCGTCCATCAAGCCGTGGCTGCAGACCGACACGCCGCCGCCGGCCAACGAGGAGCGCCGCCAAAGCATCGAGGAACGCGAAAAGCTGGACGGTTTGTGGGAGTGCATCTTGTGTTTTTGCTGCCAGACCAGTTGCCCGAGCTACTGGTGGAACGGCGACCGGTATTTGGGCCCGGCGATTCTGCTGCAGGCCCACCGGTTCCTGGCCGATTCGCGCGACGAGTACACGGGCCAGCGCCTCGACGAGCTGGACGATCCGTTCCGGCTCTATCGCTGCCATACCATCATGAACTGCACCAACACCTGCCCGAAGAATCTCAATCCGGGTCAGGCGATCGGCGAGATCAAGGAAATGCTGGCGCGCCGGCGCTAGTGCCCGGGGGTATTCCGTGCGGCTATTCCAGGGCGATCGTTCCCGTGATTTCGTGTTCGAGTCCGGCGGCGTCGATGCGCAGGGTCACCCGCGCCTTCAGGGACTCGGTGCCCTTGAGCCGCCCGTCGTCGAGTGCGGCCTGAACCGCGCGTTCGATTTCCCGTTGCGACGTGACTCCCACGTTTTTAAGGAATTTTCGCATCTGCATGTTGAAGGTTTCTTCGTTCATGGCTCGCTCCACCGGATGCTGTTAGAAGGCGGATCAGGATAATGACACGTGTATCGGGGCGTAAAGCCTACCTGATCGCGGACAAGGGGTTAAAAATAGCGCTTTCCTCACGGATTATCACGGATTGACGCAAAATTTTCGTATTTTAATGATTTAAAACCGGTATTTTTAGCCCTCCCTTCAACCGCATCGACAGCGTAATGCTCCTTTATCAGCCGGTTCTTTTCATTATCGGCGTCCTCGTGATGGTTCTCGGTCTCGTCATGGCGATCCCCGCGGCGGTCGACGTGGTGATCGGGAGCGATAGCGCCGCCGCGTTTGGGATTTCCGCCGTCATCACGTTCGGGCTGGGGTCCATCGTCGCGCTTGCCAATCGGGTCGAAATCGACATTTTGAGAATCCGTCAGGCTTTTCTCGTGACGTCGGGAAGCTGGCTCGCGTTTTCCTTGGTTTCGACGCTTCCGTTTATTTTCGCCGCGCCGCACCTGAGTTTTATCGATGCCCTTTTCGAGACGGTCTCGGGCTTGACGACCACGGGCTCCACCGTGCTCGTCAAACTGGACACGATGGACCGCGGCATTTTGCTGTGGCGGGCCATGCTGCAATGGATCGGCGGCATCGGAATCATCGTGACGGCGATCATCATGCTCCCGTATCTGAAAATCGGCGGGATGCAGATATTCCAGATGGAGTCGTCCGACAGAAGCGAAAAAATATTTCCCCGAGCGAAAGTCATCGCGATGTCGCTCGGTGCCGTTTATTTGAGCCTGAGCCTGATGTGCGCCTTGCTGTATTGGCTGGAAGGCATGTCCGGTTTCGAGGCCGTGACGCATGCCATGACCACGGTTTCCACCGGCGGGTATTCGACCTCCGATGCTTCCCTCGGGCACTTTCAAAGTCCCGCCATCCAATGGACGGCGATTCTGTTCATGCTCGCCGGGGCGGTGCCCTTCCTCATGTACTTACGCCTGGTGACGGGAAACCCGCGTGAATTTCTGCAGAATCGGCAGATTCGGTCGCTCCTGTTGCTGCTCCTTATCACCATCACGGTTTTGACGGTATGGCTGATCCTCAGCGAAAACGTCGCGCCCGGGGAAGCCCTCAGACTGGCCGCCTTCAACATCGTTTCCGTGGTGACAACGACAGGGTTCGCGACCGCCGACTATTACGTTTGGGGCACCCTTCCGATCGTTCTTTTTTTCGTTTTGACGTTCCTCGGCGGATGCACCGGCTCGACATCCGGCGCGATCAAAATCTTCCGGTTCGAGATCGCCTTGATCGTGACCAAGAACACGATTTTCAAGTCCTTGAACCCGCATGGGGTTCAGCCTCTTCGCTATCAGGGCCGGCCGGTGACGAACGAAGTCATTCGGTCGGTGGTCGTGTTTATTTTCACCTTCGTTCTGATTACGGGATTGCTGACGGTGGCCTTGGGCATGACGGGCCTCGACTTCATCACGGCGGCAAGCGGCGCGGCGACCGCGATGGCCAACGTGGGGCCGGGACTGGGGCCGGTGATCGGGCCCGCGGGCAACTTCGCGCCGCTACCGGATTCGGCCAAAATCCTGTTGGTGATCGGCATGCTTTTGGGCCGCCTCGAAATCTTCACGATCCTGGTTTTGCTCACTCCGAGGTTTTGGCGGGGCTGATGAGCGCGCTGTGCGGATCGGGGCTGTGCGGATCAGGGCTGTGCGGATCGGGGCCGGGCATCACGGACGGACGTTATGACGGTTCCGCGCCTTCCCGTTTCCTGGTATCCATCGGGGTGCCCCTTTTTCGATTTTCTTCGGACACCATGGAAATTCGCTGCGTCGATTAATGTCACCAGGACCCTTGGAAGCCTACCGTGCCTTGCTCGAAAGCGGCGACCTGCAGCCCGATCCGGCGCAAGCACAGGCCGCCGAACGGTTTCAGGTGCTGCATGAGTCGCTGATCGACTATATCCCGACGATTGCCCGCCGAGGCTGGCTGGGCCGGCTGGCGCGCCGCTCCGATGCCCGGACCCCGCCGAAAGGGCTTTACCTGTATGGCGGCCCGGGCCGGGGAAAATCGATGCTGATGGACCTGTTTTTCGAGCGTGCGCCGGTCGAACGCAAGAAACGGGTTCACTATCACATGTTCATGCAGGAGGTGCATGAGCGGGTGAATAATTTCCGCGCCGCCGCCAAGGCGGGCCGGATTTCGGACAAAGCCGATCCCCTGATCGCGTTGTCCCGGGTTATCGCCGAGCGGGCCTGGCTGCTGTGTTTCGACGAGTTTCACGTCACGGATATCGCCGATGCGATGATTCTCGGGCGGCTGTTCGAGGCCTTATTCGATTCGGGTGTTATCGTGGTTGTGACCTCGAATCGGCCGCCCGACGACCTTTATGAGGGAGGTTTGCAGCGGGAAAGATTCGTGCCCTTTATCGAACTTTTCAAGACTCGACTCGAGGTTCTGCCGGTCGACGGCGAGATCGATCACCGGCTCGAACAACTGCGAACGATGCAGGTGTATCTGACTCCGCTGAGCCCGCAAACTGATGCCGAACTGGAACGAGATTTTAAGCGACTCGTTCTCGGGGTCGAACCGGCATCCGAAGTTCTCGAGATTCACGGACGCAAATTAAGCGTGCCCAAACAAGCCGAAGGAGTCGCGTTTTTCGACTTCGCCACGCTGTGCGAGAATCCTCTGGGTGCGTCAGATTATCTTGTGATTTCAGCATGTTATCATACGATTTTTATCGCCCGCATTCCCAAAATGCGGCCGCAACGACGCGATGCGGCGAAGCGTTTCGTGACTCTGATCGATGCGTTGTACGAGCACAAAGTGAATCTCGTTTGCTCGGCGGAGGTCGAGCCGATTCGATTGTATGAAGAAGGAGTCGGCGCGTTCGAATTCGAACGAACCGTGTCGCGCTTGATCGAAATGCAGTCTGACGATTACATCGCCGCACCGCATATTCCGTGATTCGGAAACGATTCGTTTACCAAAAAACTCGATAAATCCCGTGTTGCAGGAACGAAACACATCGAGGGCGCATTTTGCGAAAATGTTACTAATGCTTGCTCTTGACAGAAAATTTCGTTAGTAACGCGTAATGATTCGCATATCAGAAGATATTGTTTGTGGATTTATCCGGTGAGTTTGAGCGTAGAAAATGGCTCGCAATAAAATAGCGCTGATCGGCGCAGGAAATATCGGCGGCACACTCGCCCACCTCGTCGGGTTAAAAGAACTCGGCGACGTCGTTCTTTTCGATATCCTAAAAGGCATCCCCCAGGGCAAGTCACTCGATATCGCGGAATCGTCTCCGATCGAGGGTTTCGACGCCGCCGTTGCCGGGGCCAATAGTTATGCCGCCCTCAAAGGGGCCGATGTGGTCATCGTCACCGCCGGCGTCGCCCGTAAGCCCGGCATGAGCCGCGATGATCTGATCGGCATTAATACCAATGTCATGATCGCGGTCGGCGAGGGCATCAAGAAGAATTGCCCCGGCGCGTTCGTGATCTGCATCACCAATCCGCTGGATGCCATGGTCGGCGTTCTGCGCGAGGCCTCCGGATTGCCCCATCGCAAAGTCGTCGGTATGGCCGGCGTCCTGGATTCGGCCCGTTTTCGGTACTTCCTGGCGGAAGAATTCAAGGTGTCGGTCGAGGATGTCACGGCCTTCGTGCTCGGCGGGCACGGCGATACGATGGTGCCGCTGCCGCGCTATTCGACGGTCGGCGGCATTCCGTTGCCCGATCTCATTAAAATGAAATGGACGACGCAGAAGAAATTGGACGCCATCGTTCAGCGGACCCGGGACGGCGGCGCCGAAATCGTCGGGTTGCTGAAAACGGGCTCCGCCTTTTATGCGCCCGCCAGCGCGGCCATTCAGATGGCCGATGCTTATTTAAAGGATAAACGCCGCGTATTGCCGTGCGCGGCGTATCTCAATGGTGAATACGGCATCAAAGGACTTTACGTCGGCGTGCCCTGCGTTATCGGCGCGCAGGGCGTCGAGAAGGTTATTCAAATCAATCTAAACCGGGAGGAGAAAGCCCAGTTTATGAAATCGGTTAACGCCGTTCGTACGCTTGTGGCTGTCACCAAAAAATTACGCCGCCCAAAGGCTAAATCGAAGAAGTCTGCGGCGGCACTTAGAACTTCAGCCAAACTGAAGTCGAAACCCCGTTTTCCCATTAGCAAAGCCAAGTCCGTAGCGTTAGGCGCTGCGGCCAGATAGGGGGACTTATCTATGGCGAAGAAAGCGAGACGTAGAAAGACGACGAAGAAGGCTGCCAAGAAGAAGGCGCCTGCGAAGCGTAAGGCGACGAAGAAAAAGGCAACTAAGCGTAAAGCAACCAAACGCAAAGCCACTAAGCGCAAGGCCACCAAAAAGAAGGCGACCAAGCGTAAAGCGGCCAAGCGGAAGCCTGCCAAGAAGAAAAAGGCTGCTAAACGGAAGCCCGCTAAGAAGAAGAAAAAAGCTGCCAAGCGCAAACCTGCCAAGCGCAAGACGACTCGTCGTAAGAAATAAAAGCGTCTAAAATAGTGTGAGGGGTTTCGGCGCGATCTTTCCGGATACGGAGAGAACGCGCCGTCCCCCACCTTTTTTCCAGGGCGGAGCCAGAATTCGATGAATATTCACGAGTACCAGGCTAAGCAGCTCCTGGCGCACTATGGCGTGGCCGTGCCGCGTGGCAAAGTCGCCTTTACGCCTGCGGAAGCCAAAGCGGTTGCCGAGGAACTGGCGGGTTCGGCATGGGTCGTGAAGGCTCAAATTCATGCCGGCGGCCGGGGCAAGGCCGGCGGCGTCAAGGTCGTCAAATCCCTGGACGACGTCGAAGCGGCCGCGCGGGAAATTCTCGGCAAAACATTGGTTACGCCGCAAACCGGCCCACAGGGAAAAGTCGTAAACCGTATTTACATCGAAGAAGGCTGCGATATCGCCCGCGAGCTTTATATGAGCATGCTGGTCGATCGGACCAACGCGCGCGTCACGATCATGGCGTCGACCGAAGGCGGCATGGAGATCGAGGAAGTCGCGGCGAAAACACCGGAGAAAATCGTTCGCGTTTCCGTCGATCCTGCGATCGGCCTGCAACCGTATCACGCCCGCACGTTGGCGTTCGGCTTGAAACTCGAAGGCAAGCAGGTCGGCTCGGCCGTGAAATTCGTTACCGGCATGTTCAAGGCGTTCAACGATCTCGATGCCTCGCTGATCGAAATCAATCCGCTGGTGGTGACCGGCGCCGGCGCCGTGATCGCCCTCGATGCGAAAATGAATTTCGACGATAACGCCTTGTTCCGGCACAAGAATGTCGAGGAACTGCGCGACGAGGACGAGGAAGACCCGACCGAGCTCGAGGCCGCGCGCAACGAACTGAATTACATCAAGCTCGACGGCAATATCGGGTGCATGGTGAACGGCGCCGGCTTGGCGATGGCGACGATGGACATCATCAAACTCTATGGCGGCGATCCGGCGAACTTTATGGACGTCGGCGGCAGCGCGACGACCGAGCGCGTCACGACGGCCTTCAAGCTTATTCTGTCGGACCCCAACGTCGAAGGCATCCTGGTCAATATCTTCGGCGGCATCATGCGGTGCGACGTGATCGCGGAAGGCGTCGTCAGCGCGGCGCGCGAAGTGAGCCTGAACGTTCCCCTGGTGGTGCGCCTCGAGGGCACCAACGTGGATAAGGGCAAGGAAATTCTCAACAAGTCCGGCCTGGCGATCGTGTCGGCCGACGATTTGGGCGACGCCGCCGAGAAGGTAGTCAAAGCCGTGAAGGAGGCCGCCTGATGTCCGTCTTGGTCAATGCCGGCACCAAGGTGATTTGCCAGGGCTTTACCGGCGCCCAGGGCACGTTCCATTCCGAGCAGGCGATTGCCTACGGCACCAAGATGGTCGGCGGCGTGACGCCCGGCAAGGGCGGCACCAAGCATCTGGACCTGCCCGTCTTCGATACGGTCGCCCAGGCGGTCGAGAAAACCGGCGCGAACGCCTCCGTCATTTACGTGCCGCCGCCGTTCGCGGCCGACGCCATTCTCGAGGCCATCGACGCCGAGGTGCCGTTGGTCGTTTGCATCACGGAAGGAATTCCGGTCCTCGATATGGTTCGGGTCAAACGGATTCTGGGCGCGTCCAAGTCTCGCCTGATCGGCCCGAACTGCCCCGGCATCATCACGCCGGACGAATGCAAGATCGGCATCATGCCGGGCCATATTCATAAGCGCGGCAAGGTCGGCATCGTGTCCCGTTCCGGCACGCTGACCTACGAGGCGGTCGCCCAGACGACGGCGGCCGGCCTGGGCCAGACGACTTGCATCGGAATCGGCGGCGATCCGGTCAACGGCACCAATTTCATCGACTGTTTGGAAGCTTTCGTCGCCGACGACGAGACCGAGGCGATCATCATGATCGGCGAAATCGGCGGCACGGCCGAGGAAGACGCCGCCGCCTTTATCAAGGCGTCCAAAACCAAAAAGCCGGTGGTCGGCTTTATCGCGGGGTTGACGGCCCCGCCGGGGCGGCGTATGGGCCACGCCGGGGCGATTATTTCCGGCGGCAAGGGCACGGCCGCCGATAAGATCGAAGCCTTGAAAAGCGCCGGAATTCATATCTCGGAATCGCCGGCTACCCTCGGCGCCACGATGCTGAAGGTCATGAAAGGGTAAGGTTAAGACTTTAAGGATTACTCCTGGGAGCGGATGCGAGCGTAGAAACCCCCGTATCCGGTAATATTATGGCATCGAGCCTCAATTCCATCCTCACCGGCGTCAACGCCACCTATATCGCCGAGTTATATACCCGGTATCTCCGGCATCCGCAGTCGGTCGATCCGAGTTGGGCGGCCCTGTTTGCCGAGCTCGATGACGACGCCCGCGTCGTGCTCGACGAACTGCGCGGCGCGAGTTGGGCGCCGTCGGACCGTAAGGTCATCGGCAGCAACGGCGGCGACGGCGATCTGTATCCGCATACGCCGCGCGATCCGGCCCAGACTCCGCTTCAGGGGCCCGGCGTGTTTCCCGGCGGCCAGCCGTCTCCGAGCGACGTGCGCCGGGCGACCATCGATACCCTGAATGCGCTGATGATGATTCGGGTGTATCGCGTCCGCGGACACCTGATCGCGAATTTCGATCCCCTCGGGCTCGAAGGCCGCGCCTACCATCCGGAACTCGATCCGAAGACATACGGATTTTCCGAAGACGATCTGGACCGGCCGATTTTCATCAATCATGCCTTGGGGCTCGAGAGCGCGACCCTGCGCGAAATTTTGCAGGTTCTGCACGAGACCTATTGCGGCTCCATCGGCGTCGAGTTCATGCACATTTCCGAGCCCGAGGAACGGAACTGGATCAGGCAGCGGATCGAAAGCATCCGCAATCAAACCCAATTCACGGTCAAAGGCAAACGCGCGATATACGAACGGCTCGTCGAGGCCGAGGGCTTCGAGGCGTTCCTCAACGTGAAGTATCCCGGCACCAAACGGTTCGGGCTGGACGGCGGCGAATCGTTGATTCCCGGCGTCGAACAGGTTCTTAAACGCGGCAGTCAGCTCGGGATCAAGGAAATCGTGCTGGGCATGCCCCATCGCGGCCGCCTCAACGTGTTGACCAGCATCATGTGCAAGCCCTACATCGCGATGTTCGCCGAGTTCCAGGGCGTCAAATCGATGCCCGACGACGTGCTCGGTTCGGGCGACGTCAAGTATCACCTCGGTACGTCGGCGGACCGCGTGTTCGACGGCAATTCAATACACTTGTCCCTGACCGCCAATCCGTCGCACCTGGAAGCGGTCAATCCGGTCGTGATGGGCAAGGTGCGGGCGAAACAAAACGCCATCGGCGACGAGGACCGCAATCAGGTGATGGGTCTTTTGATGCACGGCGACGCGGCCTTTCCGGGCCAGGGCATCGTGCCCGAAACCCTCGAGATGTCGCAGCTGCGCGGCTATCGGGTCGGCGGCACCGTTCATTTCATCGTCAACAACCAGATCGGCTTTACCGCCGTGCCGTCGAAGGCGCGCTCGTCGCCGTATCCGTCGGATATCGCCAAGGGCATCGCCGCGCCGATTTTCCACGTCAACGGCGACGATCCGGAAGCGGTCGTGCACGTGTCCAGAATCGCCACCGAGTACCGCCAGGAATTCAAGAAAGACGTCGTCATCGACATGTTCTGCTATCGCCGCCACGGCCATAACGAAGGCGACGAGCCGATGTTCACCCAGCCGTTGATGTACAAGGCGATCGCCGAGCATCCGAACACGCGCGAGGTTTACGGCCGGCGTCTGGTGCGCGAGGGCATGATGTCGGAAGACGAGGCCCAGCAGATCGTCGAGGATTTCAAGGCGAAGCTGCAGAAGGATTTCGAGGGCTCGAAATCCTACAAACCCAACAAGGCCGACTGGCTCGAAGGCAAATGGAAAGGCTTGGTGCAGCTTGCCGACGAAGAGGAGTTGAGCGAATACAACACCTCGGTCTCGATGGAACTGTTGCGGGAAGTCGGCCACGATCTTTCCGAGCCGCCCGAGAACTTCAACGCCAACAGCAAGATTCTCCGGCTTCTCAAGAACCGCCGCAAGATGATCGACACCGGCGAGAACATCGATTGGGGCATGGCGGAAGCGTTGGCGTTCGGCACCCTGCTGCGTGAAGGCACGCAGGTGCGCCTGTCGGGCCAGGACTCCACGCGCGGCACGTTTTCGCATCGCCATGCGGCGCTGGTCGATCAGGATACCGAGGAGCGCTATTACCCCTTGAGCGAAATGCGCCCCGATCAGGCCAAATTCGAGGTTATGGACAGCCCGCTGTCGGAAGCAGGTGTTCTCGGGTTCGAATACGGCTATTCCCTGTCGGAACCGCAGGCCCTGGTGATCTGGGAAGCCCAGTTCGGCGACTTCGCCAACACCGCGCAATCGATTATCGACCAGTTCGTGGTGTCGGGCGAAACGAAATGGCTGCGGATGTCGGGACTCGTGATGCTGCTGCCGCACGGTTACGAGGGCCAGGGGCCGGAGCATTCTTCGGCGCGGCTCGAGCGGTATCTGCAGTCCTGCGCCGAAGACAACATCCAGGTGGTGAACCTGACCACGCCGGCGAATTTGTTCCATGTCCTGCGCCGTCAGATGCGGCGAAATTTCCGCAAGCCGTTGATCGTCATGGCGCCGAAGTCGTTGCTGCGTCACAAGCTGGTCGTTTCCAAGATCGGCGAAATGGGGCCGGGGACCCAGTTCACCCGGGTCTATCCGGAAGTCGACCGCTTGGCGCTCGACAAGAAAATCCGGCGCGTCGTGTTCTGTACCGGCAAGGTCTACTACGATCTGCTGCAGGCCCGGCGCGAGCGCAAGATCGACGACGTCGCGCTCGTGCGCGTCGAGCAGTTGTATCCCTGGCCGCGGACATCCGTTTTGCAGCAGATCGGCCGCTATCCGAACGCCGAGGTGATTTGGTGCCAGGAAGAACCGGCCAACATGGGGTCCTGGATGTTCGTTTTGCCGAGATTTGAATTCATTCTCGAGGAGCTCGGCCATAAAATGCCGAAACCGATCTACGTCGGCCGGCCGGCGTCGGCCTCGCCGGCGACGGGGTCGGGCGCGGAACACCAGAAGGAGCAGGAAAAGCTGACCGACGAAGCGCTCTCGATAAAGCTCAAGGATCTCGCCCAGCCGTTTCGGCGCTTGAAAAGATCGGAATAGAGTGCGGTACTGGGATAGAGTACGGTACGGGGGCTGCTGAATACCATATGAACGCGAGGTAGCGATGACGACGGAAATTGTGGTGCCGACTTTGGGCGAATCGATCAGCGAAGCGACCGTGGCGAAATGGTTCAAGGCGGTCGGCGATGCCGTGACCCGGGACGAGCCGCTGGTCGAGCTCGAGACCGATAAGGTCACGCTCGAGGTGAATGCGCCGGCCTCCGGCGTGCTTTCGGAAATCGTCGCGCAAACCGACAGCGACGTCGAAGTCGGCGCGCTGCTCGGCAAGATCGACGGCGACGGTAAGGCCGTGGCCGCGTCCCAAGCCAAATCGGCGCCCGAGAAAGAAGAAAAAGAAGCGAAAGAAGAAAAAGCAGAAAAGAAAACCGAGGCCGCGCCGGCGGCGGACGCGCCGAAACCGGCGCCCGCCCAGGCTCCGGCCCAAGCCCCCGCCCAAGCTTCCGCGACGGCCGCCGTCGCGCCGCTCTCGCCGGCGGTGCGCAAACTCGTCGAGGACAACAAGCTCGATCCGAGCGCGATTCCGACCACGGGCAAGGACGGCCGGTTGGTGAAAGGCGACGTCCTGGCCTATCTCGAACAAGGCGGCGGTGCCACCGCGCCGTCCTCGCCGCCGTCCTCGGAGCCCGCGACGACTGTGCCGGCGCAAGCCCGCCCGGAGTCGGGCGAGCAATTTCCGCCGCGTAAAGCGGGCCCGCGCGAAGAGCGCGTCCGGATGTCGCGTTTGCGCAAGATGGTCGCCGAGCGCTTGAAGACGGCGCAAAACACCGCGGCCATGCTGACCACGTTCAACGAAGTGGACATGACGGCCGTGATCGAGGCGCGCAATCAATACCGCGACGCGTTCGAGAAGAAACACGGCGTTCGCCTCGGCTTCATGTCGTTTTTTACCAAGGCGTGCATCGTTGCGTTGCGCGAGTTTCCGGCGGTCAACGCCGAGATCGACGGCGACGATATCGTCTACAAGAACTATTACGACATCGGCATCGCTGTCGGCTCGCCGCAAGGGCTCGTGGTGCCGGTGGTGCGCGACGCCGATGGCAAGACGTTCGCCGCCATCGAGCAGGAGATCAACGACTTCGGCAAGCGCGCGCGCGACGGCAAGCTGTCGATGGACGAATTGCAAGGCGGCACGTTTACGATCACCAACGGCGGCATTTTCGGTTCGCTGAATTCGACGCCGATTCTGAACGCGCCGCAGTCGGGCATTCTGGGCATGCACAAGATTCAAAAACGCCCGATGGTGCTGGACGACGGCTCCATCGCGGCACGGCCGATGATGTACGTCGCGCTCAGTTACGATCACCGGGTGATCGACGGCCGCGAGGCGGTTTCCTTCCTGGTGCGGGTCAAGGATTGCATCGAGGACCCGAGCCGCATCATGTTCGATGTGTGAGTGCCGGTAATCCTGTTTCGAAGGATGGACGCCGCCCGGCGCACGACGATCCGGGCGGATCGAGGGGAGTTGAACCATGGCGGATGAAGTTTTCGACGTTGTCGTCATCGGCGCCGGCCCCGGCGGCTACGTGGCGGCCATTCGCGCCGCCCAGCTGGGCATGAAAACGGCGCTGGTCGAGAAACGCGAAACTCTCGGCGGCACCTGCCTGAATATCGGCTGCATTCCGTCGAAGGCGTTGCTGCAGTCCTCGCATTTGTACGAAGAGGCCAAGCATACGTTCGCCGCGCACGGCGTCAAGACCGGCACCGTGCAGATGGACGTAGCGGCGATGCTCAAGCGTAAGGACGCGGTCGTCGCCGACACCGTCAAGGGCATCGATTTCCTGATGAACAAGAACAAGGTGACCGTGGTCGTCGGCACCGGCACGATCACCGGCTCCGACGCAGTGACCGTGACGTCGGGCAAAAAGAAGCAGGTCCTGAAAGCCGAGAACATCGTCATCGCGACCGGCTCGGATGTCGCGCCCCTGCCGGGCGTGAAAATCGACGAGAACCGGATCGTCAGCTCGACCGGCGCCTTGACGCTGAAGAAGGTGCCCAAAAGCATGGTCGTCATCGGCGCCGGTGTGATCGGGCTCGAAATGGGCTCGGTGTGGCGGCGCCTCGGCGCCAAGGTCACCGTCGTCGAATTCCTCGACTGCGTGTTCCCCGGCATGGACAAGGAAATCTCGAAGCATGCCCAGCGGGTTTTCGGCCGTCAGGGCATGGTCTTCAAGCTCTCCACCAAGGTCACCGGCGCCAAGGCCGCCAAGGATGGCGTCACGCTGACCATGGAGCCGGTTAACGGCGGCAAAAAAGAGACGTTGAAGGCCGACGTGGTACTCGTTGCCATCGGCCGGCGGCCGTATATCGAAGGCCTCGGGTTGGACACGGTCGGCGTCGAGGTGACCGAACGCGGTTTCGTCAAGGTCGACGGCGATTATCAAACCAACGTGCCCGGTATCTTCGCCATCGGAGACGCCATCGGCGGCGCCATGCTGGCCCATAAGGCCGAGGACGAAGGGGTCGTCGTGGCCGAGTTGATCGCGGGCCAATCGGGTCATATCGATTACAATGCGATTCCCGCGGTGGTGTACACATGGCCCGAGGTGGCGAGCGTCGGCAAGACCGAGGAGCACCTGAAGGAAGCGGGCATCGATTACAAGATCGGCAAGTTTCCGTTCTCGGCCAACGCCCGTGCGCGCGCCAACAACGATACCGAAGGTTTCGTGAAGGTGTTGGCGGACGCCAAGACCGACCGGATTCTCGGCGTGCATATCATCGGTCCCCAGGCCGGCGATCTTATCCAGGAAGCCGTCGTCGCCATGGAATTCGGCGGCTCGGCGGAGGACCTCGCGCGTTCCAGCCACGGCCATCCGGGCTTGAGCGAGGCCGTCAAGGAGGCCGCGCTCGGCGCCTACGACAAGCCGCTTCACATCTGATCGCTTTTCCGCTTACGTGTAATCCGTAAGCCTTCCCGCCTTCCCCGTCCGGGAGGCCGTCTCCGTCCGGCCCTGGTATCGTGCGCGTTTCATGAAAGAATTCTCCGGCATCGTTAACATCTACCGTGCGCTTGCCCAGTGGAATTACGGGCTGTTCGCGCTCGGCAATCAGGCGTCCCTGATCGGGCGGTGGGTGCAGCGGGTCGCCATCGGCTGGTACACCTGGGAGCTGACCGGCTCGAGCGCGTGGCTCGGCGCGATGGCGTTCGCCGACATGTTTCCGACCATCGTCTGTGCGCCGATCGCCGGCGTGATCGCGGACCGCTGGGACAAGATCAAGCTCATCAAGCTCGTGCAGTTGTTCTCGTGCTTTCAGGCGCTCGCGCTTTTCGCGTTGATGGTCACGGGCCACCTCACGGTCGAGATCTTGTTCCTGCTCGCTTTATTGCTCGGCGTTTTTACGGGCCTCGGCCAGCCGGTGCGGGTCGCCGTCATCCCCGATCTGGTGAAAGAGGGCTCCCTGGCCGCCGCGATCTCGATCAATGCGCTGGCGTTCCACGTCGGCCGGTTCGCCGGGCCGGCGATCGCCGGGCTGATCATTAAAACCGGCGGCATCGCCTATGCCTTCGCCATCAATGCCGGATGTTTTCTGCTGTTTCTGGCTGCCCTTATGATGATCCGTCCGCATGCCGCGTCCGGGATGGACACCCGCAAGGATCACAATTTCCTCGGCAAGATGGCCGACGGATTCAGGTACGTTCGCGGTCACGCGGGAATCCGGCCGCTGTTTATCCTGATCATCGCGTTGGCGATCGGGGCGCGGCCGTTCGTCGATCTGTTCCCGGCGTTCGCCGACGTGGTGTTCAAGTCCGGCGTCGAGGGGCTCGCGATCTTGATGTCGAGCGTCGGCATCGGCGCCGTGTTGGGCGGCTTTTACATCGCGGGCCGTTCCGAGATCACCGGACTCGTGCGCCTCATCCTGATCGCGGTTTCGATTTCGGCGGTGTCGCTGCTGACCTTCGCGTCCGTGGATCAGATCTGGATCGCCGCCGTGATCGTGGCGGTATTCGGGATGTCGGAAACCATGATCGGGGTGTCGACGCAGACGCTGATCCTCAGCACCATCAGCCCCGACATGCGCGGGCGCGTGATCAGCATTTACGTGGTCGTATTTCGCGCCCTGCCCGCGTTCGGCGCCTTGGTGATGGGCGCGGCCGCCGAGTTCGTCGGATTGCGCTGGCCGGTTCTGGCCGGCGGCATCATCGTTATCGTGATGTTGTCGTGGGCGCTGACGCGCTACAACTCGATTCGCACCGCGTTGGAATCGACGACGCCCGGGGTGCCCGCGAAGAACGGATAGAGGGCAGCGGATGCCGAAAATCACATCTCCGGTCGGGCTGACGGCGATTATCTGCTTGGCGGAAATCTTCAGCATGACCGGTGCCGCCGCGGTGCCCGCCTTGGCGCCGGTGCTGATCGGCGAATGGTCGCTCACCAACACCGAAGCCGGATGGATTCACGGAATCTATTTCATCGGCTACGTGCTGGCGGTGCCCGTGCTGGCCGGCCTGACCGACCGCATGGCGCCGCGCGTGATTTATTTTATCTCGCTCGCCATCGGCGCGACGGCTTGTCTCGGTTTTTCCTATCTGGCCGAGGGGTTCTGGTCGGCGCTGCCGTTTCACACGCTGATGGGGGTCGGGCTGGCGGGAACCTATATGCCGGGGTTGAAGATTCTCAACGACCGGCTCGGCGGCTCGGCGCAGAGCCGGGGCACGGCGTTTTACACCTCGACCTTCGGCATCGGCCTGTCGTTGTCGTTCTTCATGACCGGGCAGGTGGAGATGGCCGCGAACTGGCATTGGGCGTTTCTGGCGGCATCGCTCGGGCCGGTCGTGTCGTTCCTGTTGATCCTTCTGTTGGTGGGGCGGGACGATCCGCAAAGCTTCACCGCGCCCGAGACCCATCTGCTCGATTTCCGGCCCGTCTTGCGCTGCCGTCCCGCCATGGGGTTCGTGTGGGCGTATACGATTCACAATTTCGAGCTGTTCGCGTTCCGCTCCTGGATCGTGGTGTTTCTCACGTTCGCGCAATCCCTGCAGCCGGCCCAATACGCGGGTTATGGCGCGGGCTTGAGCGCGACCACCTTGGCGGCGATCATCACGCTGTTCGGCCAACCGGCCAGCATTCTCGGCAACGAAGGCGCGTTGCGGGTGGGGCGGCACCGCTGGATCACGGTCGTGATGTTCGCGGCGGCAAGCATGGCGGCGATGTTGGGTTTCCTGGCCGCGATTCCGTTTTGGCTCCTGCTCGGCTTCTGCTGTGTTTACATGTACGCGATCAACTCCGATTCGGCGGCGATCACGGCGGGCATGGTCGGGGTCGCGCCGGAAGGCTATCGCGGGGCCACCATGGCGATGCATTCGTTTTTCGGGTTCGCGGGCGCCGCCGCCGGTCCGCTGCTGTTCGGCGCCATGCTCGATCTGATGGGCGGGCGGACGCTGATCGAGGCGTGGGGCATATCGTTCGCCACGGTCGCGGCGTTGATCCTGCTCGGGCCGCTGGCCTTGTGGTGGTCGCGCCGTCCCGTCTGAGGCGGGTTATAAGAGGTTAAGACTTGATCGCCGCGCGCGGATGGGCGTCTTGGTAGACCTTGGCGAGGTGGCTTTCGTCGACGTCGGTATAGCGTTGCGTGGTCGACAGCGAGGCGTGGCCCAGCAGTTCTTGGATGGTGCGTAAATCGCCGCCGCCGGCCAGCAGGTGGGTCGCGAAGCTGTGGCGCAGCGCATGCGGGGTCGCGGAGTCGGGCAGGCCGAGCAGGGCGCGCAGGCGCCGCATCTGGCGTTGCACGACGCCCGCGTTCAACCGTCCGCCGCGCGCGCCGACGAACAGCGGGTCGTCGCCGTTCAGGGGGTAGGGGCACGCGGCGAGATAGTCCGCGAGCGCGGTCTTCACGACCGCCAGCACGGGCACCACGCGTTGCTTGCGGCCCTTGCCGGTGATGACCATGGTATCGCCCGCTGGCATATCGCGTTTGTCGAGCGCCAGGGCTTCGCCGATGCGTAAACCGCAGCCGTACAGGAGCGTGATCAACGCGGTGTCGCGTTTGGCGATCCAGGGCTCGTCGCTCATGCTCTCAATCATGTCGAGAGAATCGCGGGCCTCCCGTTCGCTGAGTGCCCGGGGAATCGATTTCGGCACCTTCGGCGTATGCACGCCGTCGATTGCGGTGTTGGTTGCGAGGTTCCGGCGCGCTAGGAAGCGGAAAAAATTCCGCAGGGTGGACAGCGCGCGCGCGGTCGAGGTGCGGGCGAGTCCGTCCTGGGCGCGCCGGGCGAGATAACCGCGAAAATCGGCGGGCCGGAAACTTTCCAGTTCTGCCAGGCCCGGGGGATAGCCGAGATGCTCGGCGCTGAAGCGGAGAAATCCGGTCAGGTCGCGCCGGTAGGCATCGAGCGTGTGGTGCGAGGTGCGCCGTTCGTGTTCGAGCCACCCGCACCACGCGGCGATGGCATCCAACACCGCCGGTTCGGCGGGAATGCCGCTGAGGGGGTCTAGGCTTGTTTCTCGAGCCATCGATGCGCGCACCGCTCGATCACGCGGGCGATGAAGGTGACCAGTTCGGTGCCTTGCCGGGGATGGAAGAAGTTGGGGCTGCGCGCGCCGAGGGCGACCAGCCCGGGCGGCACTTTGCGGCTCGGGCGCAGGCGTATCAATGCCGCCGAGCGCACCAGGCTGGCGGCGCTGCCGAACACGGCCTTGTTTTCCTCGATTTCCTTGCATAGCCGGACGTCGTGGTCGGAGCCCATGATGTCCTCGATCTCGCCGGGTTGAAACGGCTGGATATGCGCCGAGGTAAGCGCCTGGGGCGCGTTGTCGCCGGGTTCGAATCCGATGGTGACGACATCCAAGTCCAGGAGCAGGGGCAGATCGTCGTTGACGATCCGGAGCATGTGTTCGAAGTCGTGCGCCGACAGCAAGGCCAGGACGGCGCTGTGCGTGCGCGTCTGGCTCGACATATTGCCGCGGCTGGTCTCGATGACTTCCTGGGCGGCCAGGCGCAACTGGTCGAGATCCTCGCGTTGGCGTTCCAATAGAAACCGTTGCAGATCGACCACGCCGTCGCCGATCCAGCGGGTCGGCGGCGCCATTTCGGCGATAGCTTGGGCATTCTCGGCCAGGAAATCCGGATTCAGGCGGAGGAATTCCATAATCTGATCGGCGGTGAGGTCGCTCTGCGCGTAGCCGGCCGATTCGAGATTGACCGCGGTGTCGTCGTCTTTCCTCATGGCGTACCCTTTATGTTGCCCGCCGGTTCGAAATCCCGATTCGCGCAAGCGCGGCGAATCGTTACAGTGTATCTCATGGTGTCATCCCGTACCAGTTCGGCCCCCGTGCCCCCGAAATCTCCGTCCCGACCGCCCGTTTCCGGGGAACGGATCAGCGTTCTGCTGCCATTGCCGCTGAGCGGGCCTTATGATTACCGGCAAGCGGATAACAGCCCGTTAACGCCGGGCGATTTCGTGCGGGTGCCGCTGGGCCGGCGCACGGCTGTCGGCGTGGTTTGGGGGCCGGGGTCCGGCGCGGTGTCCGATGACAGGTTGCGCCCGGTCGCGGCCCGCCTGGAGGCGCCGCCGCTGTGCGGGGAGCTTCTGAATTTCATCGACTGGGTGGCGCGCTACACGGCTCATCCGCCGGGCGCGGTTCTGAAAATGGTGATGAACGTGCCGGATGCCCTGGCGCCGCCCAAGCCGGTGATCGCCTATGCCATCGCCAACACCGATAACGATAAAGGCGCGCTCGATCCGTCGCTGCGCTTGACGCCGGCGCGCCGCCGGGTGCTCGCCGTGCTGGCGGATGCGCCGGCGCTGACGGCGCGCGATCTCGCCCGCGAGGCCGGCGTCGGGATGTCCGTGATCAAGGGTCTGGCCGAAACCGGCGCGCTGCGAACGATCGAGAGCCGCCCCGCGATCGCTGTCGACGATCCCGACGGTACGACCCCGGGCCCCGTTTTATCGGCGGCGCAAACCGCGGCAGCGCAAGACCTGATCGACAAAACCGCGCATGCCGGATTTTCGGTCACGCTGCTCGACGGGGTTCCCGGTTCGGGCAAGACCGAAGTTTATTTCGAGGCGGTCGCCGAAGCGCTCAAGCGCGGCAAGCAGGCGCTGGTGCTGTTGCCCGAGATCGCGTTGTCGGCGCAATGGCTGGAGCGCTTTCGCGCCCGCTTCGGCGGCGCGCCGGCGGAATGGCATTCCGAATTGACGCCGGCGGCCCGGCGCACGGCCTGGCGCGCCGTGGCGGAAGGCAGGATTAGAGTCGTGGTCGGCGCGCGTTCGGCCTTGTTCCTGCCGTTTTCCGATCTCGGCGTGATCGTGGTCGACGAGGAGCACGACGCCGCGTTCAAGCAGGAAGACGGCGTGCCCTACAACGCCCGCGACATGGCCGTGGTGCGGGGGCGGTTCGGGGCGATTCCGGTGATATTGGCGTCGGCGACGCCGTCGCTCGAAACCGTCGTGAACGTGCGAAACCGCCGCTACGCCGACCACCACCTGCCCGATCGGCACGGCGCCGCCGTCTTGCCGGACGTGCGGATGATCGATATGCGCGCGGAAAAGCTGCCGAGCATCCGGTGGCTGTCGGCGAGCCTGATCGAGGCGGTCGAGGAGGCCAAGGCGCGCGGCGAACAGACGCTGCTGTTTCTCAACCGCCGGGGTTATGCGCCGTTGACGCTCTGCCGCGCCTGCGGCCATCGCTGGCAGTGTCCGCGCTGCACGGCCTGGCTGGTCGAGCATCGCCGGAGCGGGCGCCTGCAATGTCATCATTGCGATTTTTCGATCAAACGCCCGAGCGCGTGCCCGGAATGCGGCGCGGAGGAGACCCTGGCGGCCTGCGGGCCCGGCGTCGAGCGGCTGGCGGAAGAGGTCGAGGCGACCTTTCCCGGCATCCGGTATGAAGTCGCTTCCAGCGATACCCTGCAAGGCCCTAAGGCCGCCGCCGCCCTGGTGCACCGGATCGAAAACCGCGAGATCGATCTGGTGATCGGCACCCAGATCGTCGCCAAGGGCTATCACTTTCCGATGTTGACCCTGGTCGGCGTGATCGACGCCGATCTGGGCCTGTCCGGCGGCGACCTGCGCGCGGCCGAGCGGACCTATCAATTGCTCTATCAGGTCGCGGGCCGGGCCGGGCGGGCGGACCGCCCGGGACGGGTGTTGATGCAAACCTATCAACCTCAGCACCCGGTGATGGCGGCATTGATCTCGGGCTCGCGCGATCAATTCCTGAGCGCCGAGATCGAGGCCCGCGAGGCGGCGCGGATGCCGCCGTTCGGCCGCTTGGCGGCGTTGATCGTTTCGGGCCGGGACGCGGAGGTCGTCGAGCGGGTGGCGAACGATCTCGGACGCCGCGCGCCGCGCGGCAACGGGCTCGAGGTGCTCGGCCCGGCGCCGGCGCCGTTCGCGTTATTGCGCGGGCGCCACCGACGCCGGTTGCTGCTGAAGGCCCGTAAGGACGTCAACGTGCAGGCGGTGATCCGCCGCTGGCTCGGCACGGTCCGGGTGCCGTCGAAAATCCGCATCCAAATCGACATCGATCCCTACAGCTTTCTTTAACGCGGACTTCGTAAATCGACAGGCCCGAGCGGGGCGAAGCCAAGCCCGCCGCCGGTTTATCGCCGAGCCATGTTGCCGTTGCATGACCGGCCTGTGGGTAAGGGATATGGCGAGGCTTTAAATCCTTGAAAATTCAGGCCTCTTTTAACATGCGTCCCGGTGCCGGGTGCGCTTGATTGCCTTGAATGTGTGTGTTAGAGAGTCCCCGCTTTTCACGGGGTCGCGGGGCGGTTCATTTCCCCAAGCTTCCATGGTTTTTTTACCGCGGTTTTTTTAATAACGAGATCGAGGTCTTTTCCAGGTGCCATCCGAACATACAGGCGCGGCTGACCTGGCGGGGCGGTATGCGACCGCCTTGTTTGAATTAGCCGAAAGCGGCGATCAACTGGATCGGGTCGCCGCCGATCTGACGCAACTCCGGACTATGATCGACGGCAGCGCCGATCTGCGCCGCTTGATTCGCTCGCCGGTGATCGCGCGCCAGGATCAGGGCCGGGTCATGATGGCGCTGATCGAAAAGGCCGGCATGTCCGACGTGGTCGGCCGGTTCGTCGGCCTGGTGGCGCAAAACCGGCGGTTGTTCACGCTCCGGGCCATGATCGACGCGTTTCTCGCCAAGCTTGCGGCGCGGCGCGGCGAAACCACGGCGCAGGTCGTCAGCGCCCAGGCGCTTTCCGACACGCAGCGCCGGGATATCGAAGCCGTTCTGCGCCAAGCCGTCGGCAACCGGGTCACGATCGACGCGCAGGTCGATGCCACGCTGCTCGGCGGCATAATCGTCAAAGTCGGCTCGCGCATGGTCGACAGTTCGCTTAAAACAAAATTGCAACAACTCAAGCTCGCCATGATGGGAGTCGGGTAATGGACATTCGGGCTGCGGAAATTTCCGCCATCCTCAAAGAACAAATCGCTAATTTCGGAACCGAGGCCGAAGTCGCCGAGGTCGGCCAAGTGCTCTCGGTCGGCGACGGCATCGCCCGCGTGTACGGCCTCGATAACGTGCAGGCCGGCGAGATGGTCGAATTCCCGGGCGCCGTCAAGGGCATGGCGCTGAACCTGGAAGCCGATAACGTCGGCGTCGTGATTTTCGGCGACGACCGCAACATCAAGGAAGGCGACATCGTCAAACGGACCGGCGCCATCATCGAGGCGCCGATCGGCATGGGCCTGCTGGGCCGGGTCGTGAACGGCCTCGGCGATCCGATCGACGGCAAGGGCCAGATCGCGGACGCGACGCGCAGCCGGGTCGAGGTCAAGGCGCCGGGCATCATTCCGCGCAAATCCGTGCATGAGCCGATGCAGACCGGTCTGAAGGCGGTCGATAGCCTGATTCCGGTCGGCCGCGGCCAGCGCGAGTTGATCATCGGCGACCGCCAGACCGGCAAGACGGCGGTGATCCTCGACACCATCATCAATCAGAAACGCATCAATGCCGCCGCCAAAAGCGACTCCGAGAAGCTGTTTTGCATCTATGTCGCGATCGGCCAGAAGCGCTCGACGGTGGCGCAGATTTACAAAACCCTCGAAGAGCACGGCGCCATGGACTACACCATCATCGTCGCCGCGACCGCATCCGAACCGGCGCCGCTGCAATTCCTCGCGCCCTACACCGGCTGCACCATGGGCGAATACTTCCGCGACAACGGCATGCACGCGGTGATCTTTTACGACGATTTGTCGAAACAGGCCGTCGCCTACCGCCAGATGTCGCTGCTGCTGCGCCGCCCGCCGGGACGCGAGGCGTTCCCGGGCGACGTGTTCTATTTGCATTCGCGCCTGCTGGAACGGGCCGCGAAAATGAACGACGATCACGGCGCCGGATCGCTGACCGCGTTGCCGGTGATCGAGACCCAGGCCGGCGACGTGTCGGCGTACATTCCGACCAACGTGATTTCGATCACCGACGGTCAGATCTTCCTCGAAACCGACCTCTTCTATAAAGGCATCCGCCCGGCGGTGAATGTGGGCCTGTCGGTGAGCCGCGTCGGCTCGGCGGCCCAGACCAAGGCCATGAAGAAGGTCGCCGGCTCGATCAAGCTGGAACTGGCCCAGTTCCGCGAAATGGAAGCCTTCGCGCAATTCGCGTCCGACCTCGACGCCTCGACCCGGCGGTTGCTGGCGCGCGGCGCGCGGCTGACGGAAATCCTCAAGCAGGATCAATACAAGCCCTATCCGATCGAGGAGCAGGTGGTATCGATCTACGTCGGCGTGAAAGGCTATCTCGACGATCTCGATATCGGCGCCATCACCCGCTACGAGCAAACGCTGCTCGAGGAAATCCGCGCGAACGGCAACGATATTCTCGAGACCATCCGCACCGAGAAGGATTTGTCCGAGGAAACCGAGGCGAAGCTGAAGGCCTTTCTCGATAAATTCACGAAAAGCTTCAGCTAACCGTTCTTTAGGGCACCAGGAACGAATAAGAACGAACCGGACCGGCATATGGCTAACCTCAAAGATCTTCGCATTCGGATCGCCAGCGTGAAATCCACGCAGAAGATCACGGCCGCCATGAAGATGGTGGCGGCCTCGAAGCTGCGGCGCGGCCAGGAAGCGGCCGAGGAAGCGCGGCCTTATGTCGACCGCATGGGCCATATGATGAGCTCGCTCCTCGGCAGCCTGCCGGAAGGCTGGCCGATGCCCAAGCTGATGGCGGGCACCGGCGAGGATAAGGTTCACCTGTTGGTGCCGATCACCGCCGATCGCGGCCTGTGCGGCGGCTTCAACGGATCGATCGTGCGCGCGACCCGCCAGCAGGTCGCGAAACTGACCGCCGACGGCAAGACGGTGAAGATTTTCTGCATCGGCCGGAAGGCCCGCGATCTTCTGCGCCGCGACCACGCGGACCTGATCATCGACGGCATGACCGGCGTGACCCAGGTCAATCCGACCTACGCCTCGGCGGATGAGATCGGCGGGCGCTTGCTGGCCTTGCTCGAGGCCGGCGAGTTCGACGTTTGCACGCTGATTTTCAACACCTTCAAATCGGCGATTGCCCAGATTCTGACCCGCCAGCAACTGATTCCGGTGCCGCGGCCCGAGCCGGTCGCGGATGAGGACGCGTCCACGGGCCCGAAGGCGCTGCACATCATGGAGCCGAGCGAGGCCGAATTGATGGAAACGTTGCTGCCGCGCAACCTCAGCACCCAGATTTTCCGCGCGTTGCTCGAAAGCTATGCCTCCGAGCAGGGCGCGCGCATGTCCGCGATGGACAACGCGACCCGCAACGCGGGCGACATGATCGACAACCTGACGCTGACCTACAACCGGACCCGTCAGGCGGTGATCACGAGCGAACTGATCGAGATTATCTCCGGCGCCGAAGCGATTTAGCGCCGGAACGGCATGACCCTAGTGAAGGCGCCGGCGGGAACATAAAGGCCCGCCCGTGACAAGAGAACAAGAGCAAGAGAACAAAAAGGCCCTTAGAGGAGTCCAGAGATGGCGACAAACAGTATCGGAACGATTTCCCAGGTGATGGGCGCCGTGGTCGACGTTAAGTTCGAGGGCGAGCTGCCGTCGATCCTGAACGCGCTGCACGTCGACAACCACGGCCAGCGGCTGGTGTTGGAGGTCGCGCAGCATCTCGGCGAAAAAATGGTGCGCACCATCGCCATGGATACCACCGACGGGTTGACCCGCGGCCAGGAAGTGACCGATACCGCCGAGCCGATCTCGGTGCCGGTCGGACCGGAAACCCTCGGGCGCATTCTCAACGTGACCGGCGATCCGGTGGACGAGCGCGGCCCGTGCGAAACCAAGATGCGGTATCCGATCCACCGCCCGGCGCCCACGTTTCTCGACCAATCGACGGAAAGCGAAATCCTCATCACCGGCATCAAGGTGGTCGATCTCATCGAGCCCTATCCGAAAGGCGGCAAGGTCGGCCTGTTCGGCGGCGCCGGTGTCGGCAAGACCGTCATCATCATGGAACTGATCAACAACATCGCCAAGGCCCACGGCGGCTATTCCGTGTTCGCGGGCGTCGGCGAGCGGACCCGCGAGGGCAACGACCTCTACCACGAGATGATCGAATCGG
>JBBDTH010000116.1:0-28506 GCA_040904505.1 Rhodospirillales bacterium
GGGTCGATCATCGTGTCATGAAGCGTTTCATCAGATTCCACCAAAGCAGCGTCGTCAATATACAATTCGTTGGTTGTGCTGCCGCCGATAACGAGCATATCGATGTCGGCAGGGTTTCGGAAGTCACCCCGCAGCCCGTGTTTTTCACGGGTATATTGGGTGCGTCCGCCGCCGTAAACGGCAGAGACGTCGAAGTGACGCGTGGTGTTTCGCGGGATGTTCAGAAAACCGTACTGCGGGCCGAAAATCCAATTTCCGAAGATGGCCTCCAGGGTCACGGCGCCGATCACGATGAAGGCGATGTTGATACCGACGATTTAAAAAGCGGCTCTCATCGCACGATAACGGCTCTAATTCCGCCGGGCGATGCCGGGATGATTTCGCATCGTTTCGGCATCCCATACCGCGATAAATTTCCCTTTGTACGGCTGCACGTAAACCGGCTCGGCGTCCGTCGGCAGCTTGTAGTGATAGGATACCGCCTTGCCGTTCGGGAACGCGTGAATCCAAATATCCATATCCGGCTTATGATCGCCGATGACGGTCATGGGATTCTTCAGGCGCCCTGAAAAATGATATTCGCCGTGATATTTGTTGACGTTCGCAAGGGGAATGCCTTGGCGCTCCCAGTCACCGAGTTTTTCGGCCAGGCAGCTGATGTCGAAATTCCGCTCGAGCATGGGCAGGGCGATTAAATGGATGGTGACGGCAAGAACGGCCGACAAACCGGTCAGGGTCAAAACGGATTTGTACAATTTGCCCGCGGGCAGCGCGGCCGCGATCAATCCGGCGACGACGATCAAGGCGGACCAGTGCGTCGCCAACCCGGCATAGCGGACTTGGAGTTTGGTCGAGAGCATAAACGCGGTGGCGCCGAATGCGAGAAGACCGACCACGATAAAAAATCCCGCCGGAATCCAGAGGGAACGCTTCGATGCATCGAACGAGTCGCGCGATTGCACCAAGGCGAAGGCGAAGATCATGGCAAGCGCGGGAAAATCCGGCAGCAGATAATGAAGCTGTTTGCCGCTGATCAGGGAGAACGCGACGAAGGCGGGCAGGAACCAGCACAGACAAAACCGGATGCCGCCGTCTTGCGGGCCGGTCCGGCCGAGGCCTTTTAGCGCCCGCCACAGACGCGGCCAAATGATCCAAGGCAGGGTCAGGGGCGCCAGCACGGCGATGTACCACCACCAGGGCCGGTCGTGGGCGAACGAGTCGACCATCCGCCCGGCCGATTGGCCCCAGAAGATGGCATTGGCGTACTCCTCGCCGCCGGCGCGGGCCGCGGGCAGGGCCCAGGCCAAGACGATCGCCGCGCCGATCAGCGTCGCCGCGAGGATGCCGGCGTTCCAGGCGCGCGCGCGTCCGGGTTTCGACGGATCGGGCGAGGTCGCGAGATACGGCCCCCACAAGGGCGCCATGAAGGCGACCGGCAGGGTGTGCAGGAGGATCGCCGGGCCCTTGGCCAGAAGTCCGAAGCCGATGGCGAGGGATAACAAGGCGAATCCCGGCAGCAGGGACGCGCCGGCGGTCCGGGCCCGCCAGGCGATGACGATTCCGATCAACCCCAGTACGGTGAAAAACGCGACGAGCATGTCGAACATGGTGAGTGTCGTGAACAGGGTCCAAAACACGCAGCCCAACAAGATCAGCGGCGTCACGGCGGCGATTTCGTCCTGGCCGGGCCAGAGCCGCTTGGCGAGCAGCGCCGACAGATAAAGGCTACCCAGGCCGAACAAAGGCGCGACCAGGCGCGGCCACCAGTCGTTGACGCCGAAGACGGCCCAGCCTGCGTGAAACAGCCAAAACAGCAGCGGCGGTTTGTGACTGTAGGTCTCGCCGTTCAAATGCGGCACCAGGAAATCGCCGTCGCGCCACATCTCCCAGGCCACGGCCAGATACCGGGTTTCGTCGACCGGCAGCAACGGGCGGGTCGACAGCGCGACGGCCATCAGAACCATCCAAAGGCCGGACCAGATCGCCGTGTGTCGGTTAAGTGCTGCGTTCATCGTTGCTGCCGTCGCCCGTCAGTTCGCGCTCGATCTCTTCGTCGAGGGCGCGGTTGCGGCGGAACTTCCGGAAAAGCTGGACGCCGAGAATACCCGAAATTAAAAACAAAACGACGCTGATCGTAATTTGCCAGACGTTATCGACGCGGATGCCGCTTCCCAAGAGGGCGAAAATCAAGGTTTGCGGAATGTACCCGACGGCCGACGCCAAAAGATACCACGATAGCGGCACGCTGGTAATGCCGGCGGCCAAGTTCGTCACCAGATTGCTGCCGACGGGCAGCAGACGGATCACCAGCGTCATGGTGAAGGGGTTGTCCCGTAAGAACGCATCGATTTTTTGCGCGCGTTCGGGAAAGCGGGCTTGCACGAAACGTTTCCCCATGAACCGGGCATACAGCACGGTACCGACGCACCCCATCAGTGTCGCGACCACGGCAATCGCCGTGCCGGGAACGACGTCGAACGCATAACCCGCGAGGAAGGAAATAATGTGGCGGGGCAGGCCGATGCCGGTAAAGGCCGCGCCGGCGACGGTGAAAATCAGGATGCCCGCGATGCCTTGGCCGCGCACCGTGGCATCGACCCAGGATTGATCAATGCCGTTGACGATGCCGGTTTTCCGGGCGATCACGCCGATCGCCGCCAGGGTTGCGATAAAGACAAGCCCGCGCAGAATGACTCGCCAGGACATTATTCGGACTTCACTTCCAGGGTCTCGGGATTGCGGGCGCGCCGTTGCAGCCACATGACGCCGAAGAGATCGACGATTCCGACCCACAGCCGATTCATCACGCCGTATTTCGATTGCCCCCGTTCGCGCGGACGGTGATTGACGGCAACGGGGATCACGGTGCCGCCGCGCCGTTTCATCAGCGCCGGCAGGAATCGGTGCATATGGTCGAACCGGGGCATGTCGAGAAACGCCGCGCGCGAAAAGACCTTCAGGCCGCAGCCGCTATCCCGGGTGTCGTCTTTCAGCATGGCGGCGCGGATTTTATTCGCGATTCGCGACGACAGGCGTTTCAGCCACGTGTCGCGCCGCTTCGCCCGCCAGCCGGCGACGAGGACCAGATCCGGATTCGGGGATTGCCTAAAGACGGCGAGTAGCGCCGGAATGTCGGCGGGATCGTTTTGCCCGTCGCCGTCGAGGGTGGCGATGATGCCGGCGCGGGCGATGCGCACACCGGTGGCGACGGCCGTGCTTTGTCCGCAGCAGGCAAGGTGCCTGACGATGCGCAGTTCGGGATGAGTCCGGCGTAGGGATTTCAGCGTCTCGAGGGTCGCGTCCGTGCTGCCGTCATCGACGTAGATGATCTCGTAGCGTCCCATCGGGGCGAGCGCCGTCCGAATCTCTTCGATCAGGGGGGCGACGTTGTCGGCCTCGTTGTGGACGGGAACAACCACGGCCAAGGCGGGCGTTTCAAGGGCCGGGGGTTCGGATGCCGGTCCTGTCATCGGAATATCACCATGGGGGTTGTTGCAAGCCTGCAAATCGGGCGTCTGCCGTCGAAATGTCTCTATAAATACGCGGCCGCTTTAAAGCGTTCCGTGGCGAGCTTATTACACTGCCCGGGCAGGCGGGAAAAGGCCTTTCCCGGTCTTTTCCGGACGGCCCCGGTCTTTCCCGGCCGGTCCGTGCGGGCGGTTTCCCCGACCGGCCCGGGTTATCGAGGCGAGGGTTGTAATAAAGTACCGTTTTTTAGCTTGGCCTTAACAAGGGGATGCTTATTCTCATGCGGTCTAAGGGGCATTAATGCCGTGCGGCCCGGAACAGGGGACGAATAGGGGACTGAGGTTTTGGAATTCTCCGGCACTCCCAAGCAAGCAGAAGACTACGCCCGCGCGGCGTTGGATCTGATGGCCCGCCAGGGCATCGTGCCGACGCCGGGCAATTTCGCAGTTTGGTTCCATTATTTTTCCGAAAAATATCCGGAACTGCACCGGACGCTGGAATCGCTTCTGGACGGAAATCATCGCTTCACCGATGCGGAAAACGACGAGCTGTTTCAGAGATTTTTCGGCCTGGGCCGGGAAGCGGCGGCGTTGCAGGAAGCTTCGCGCCGGATCGAAGAGGAACTCGGTAAAATTCTGAAATATATCGACAGCGCCGGCGAGGGCGCGGCGGCCTACGGGAAAGCGCTCGAATCGGCATCGGGAAAAATCGAGTCGGCGGATGAGCCGACAAGCCTCAAGACCGTCATCACGAATTTGATGACTGCGACTCGCGCCATGCAACAGAGCAACGCCGCGATCGAAAACAGGCTTCATTCGTCGACGCACGAGATCAGCCGGTTGCGTGGCGATCTCGAGGCGATGCGCCAGGAAGCCCTGACGGATAGCCTGACCGGCATCGCCAACAGAAAGCTGTTCGACATGGAACTGCGCCGCGCGGTCAATGAAGCCGTGGAGGCGAACGACGAGTTGTCCTTGTTGATGATCGACATCGATCATTTCAAGCAGTTCAACGACAATTACGGCCACCAGGTCGGCGATCAAGTATTGAAACTGCTCGCGATGACGCTGTCCTCGATCGTCAAGGGGCAGGATACGGCGGCGCGATACGGCGGCGAGGAATTCGCGGTTATCCTGCCCCGCACGTCGCTCGAGAACGCCCGCAAGCTTGCGGAAGTGATCCGCAAGACGATCAACGGCAAAAAAGTGATCAATCGCTCGACCAACGAGGATTTGGGCCAAATATCCGTCTCCATCGGCGTCGGCGCCTTCGTCTCCGGCGACGCCGTGGGACAAGTGATTGCGCGGGCCGATTCGGCGCTTTACGCTGCGAAAAGCGGCGGGCGTAACCGGGTCGTTGCCGGCACGGACAACGGTGGTGCCGATTTGACCGTCGGGTTTCGGGGATAACGGTTTTTTTTGACCGGAGTTTTTTTTGACCGGGGATTTATATTTTCCGCCGGGTAAGGGGACAGTCGACCGATGCCGATGACGTCGAAAACGATTCTCGACAGTCTGCCCGATCCGATCATCGTATTGGATGAAGACCGCCGGGTGATCGAAGCCAACAAGGCGGCGCTCGATTTGATGCCGTCCGATATGATCGGGCACAATCTGGCGCATTCCCTGCGGCATCCGGGCGCCTTGAAGGCGGCCGATATGGTCCTGCAAGGCGAACCGGAATATCTGGCCGAAATAGAGCTGCCGCCGCCGTTGCGCAGAAGCTTTTCCCTGCATGCGGTCCGGTTGTCCGAGAAAAATCACGAGTACGGCTCGCGGGTGGTGCTGTTGATGCACGAAACGACCGCCGCCAAGCGCGCCGAACAGATGCGCGCCGATTTCGTCGCCAACGTCAGCCATGAATTGCGCTCGCCGCTGTCCGCGCTCGTCGGTTTCATCGAAACCCTGCAAGGGCCCGCCAAGGAAGATAAGGAAGCGCAGCAGCATTTTCTCGAGATCATGGCCAAGGAGGCGGGCCGCATGACCCGCCTGATCGAGGATTTGCTGTCGTTGTCGGGCGTGGAGATAAACGAGCACGTGCGCCCGCGCGGCCGGGTGGATATCGGCAGGATCGTCAAAAGCGTGACCGAATCCCTATCGGTTCGGGCCGCCGAGAGAAACCTGACGATCGAGTTGGCTGGCACCGAGTCGGCGCCGCCGGTTTTGGGAGACCCGGATCAGTTGATTCAGGTCGTGCAGAATCTCGTCGACAATGCCATCAAGTACGGCGGCCGCGATTCCGCGATTCGGGTTCGGGTCGCGCCGGTCGACCGCTTGCCCCAGACCGGCGGGCCGGGCGTTTCGGTCGCGGTGCAGGATTTCGGCGAGGGGATTCCGGAAGATCAGGTGTCCCGGTTGACCGAGCGGTTTTACCGGGTCGACAAGGCCCGCTCGCGTAGCCTCGGCGGGACCGGCCTCGGGCTTGCGATCGTGAAGCACATCATCAACAGGCACCGCGGTAGCCTGTCGATCGAAAGCGACGAAGGCAAGGGCAGCACGTTCAGCGTGGTTTTGCCGGTTTTCCGCGAACACGAGCAGAATGGGACTCAGCCGGCGTAACGCCGGACCGGCCCCGCAGAGCCGATCTTAAACCCTTGAAAAAACAGTAATTTTAGGGTTGTCCACAAGCCTGTCATAAAAATGGGCCATCGTCATAAAACCGTAACGACAAAGTCATAAATCAGCAGCAGTGGCTTCGTATGGTCCGCCCGCCGGGATCGAGTTGGACCGCCGGCAGAAAGTCCTGAAAATCGTGAATATTCAAGGCTTTCTCGTCAGATCACACAGAGGAGAGGTCAATGTTACAGAAAACCTTCGTTGCGGTGGCGGCGTTGACGGCAGTTGCTTTTGCGGGCACGGCCGAAGCCCGCGACCAGATCCGGATCGTCGGATCGTCGACGGTCTACCCGTTTGCGACCGTGGTCGCCGAGCAATTCGGTAAAACCACCAAATTCAAGACGCCCGTCATCGAGAGCACCGGTTCGGGCGGCGGTCTGAAGCTGTTCTGCGCCGGTGTCGGCGGTTCGCACCCCGACATCACGAATTCATCGCGCAAGATCAAGTCGTCGGAAATCAAGAATTGCGCCAAAAACGGCGTCACCAACATCACGGAAGTGAAGGTCGGTTACGACGGCATCGTGATCTCGAATTCCAAATCGGCGCCTGTGGTGAATTTCACCAAAAAGCAGATATTCCTGGCGCTGGCCAACCAGGTTCCCGGCCCCGACGGGAAACTCGTGCCCAATCCGTACAAGAAATGGAGCGACATCGATAAGTCGCTGCCGGACGTGAGGATCGAAGTGCTCGGCCCGCCCCCGACCTCCGGCACGCGCGACGCGTTCGTCGAATTGGCCATGGAAGGCGGCTGCAAGACGTTCAAAGACATCGCGGCGTTGAAAAAATCCGACCGCAAGAAGTACAAGGCCGTTTGCCACGGTATCCGCGAAGACGGCGCCTTCGTCGAAGCCGGCGAAAACGACGTGTTGATCGTCAGAAAAATCGAAGCCAATCCGAAGGCGTTCGGCGTGTTCGGGTACAGCTTTTTGGATCAGAACGCCGACAAAATTCAAGGCAGTAAAATCAACGGCGTTGCCCCGACCTTCGAGAACATCTCGAGCGGTAAATACGGGGTGTCGCGTCCGTTGTATTTCTACGTCAAGAACGCGCACGTCGGAAAAATTCCCGGCATCGAGAACTACCTCAAGGAATTCACGAGCGAAAAGGCTTGGGGTCCCGACGGCTATCTGACCGACAAGGGCTTGATTCCGATGCCCGAGGCGGAGCGGAAAAAATTCCGTGCCGACGCGGCCGGGCAGAAGCAGAATCTGATGTAATCTCCCGAAGTGGATGCCCGGCGGTCGTGCTCCGGCCCCGGGCGCCCCTTTCGGTTTCGCTTGTTATGTATGACCGCTGAACACATTTTACCGTTTCCTTCCTTTACCACGGCGCGAGTTTTATGTCCTTTTCCGTTCTCCTGGTAACGCTGCTGATCCTGACCGTGATCGGATTCTACATGGGCCGGTCGCGGGCGATGGCGAGCGTTTCGGGCCACCCGCGTAATCTGCATTCGCTGCCCGGCTATTACGGTTATTTCGTCGCCATCTGGTGCGGCGTGCCGGCGTTATTCATCGCCGGGGTCTGGCTCGTATTCGAGCCCCAAATCGTCCGGGGATTGCTGGTGACGAGCTTGCCCGAGGCCATGCAGAATCTGGCGCCGGAACGGCTGGCGCTCATTCTGAACGATATTCGGAATATCGCTTCCGGCGGGATCGCCAGCCAAGAGGCCGATCCCACGATGCAGGCGGCGGCGGAATATTATAACGGTCTTAGGCAAAACGGATCGATCGCGATGGCAGCCGTGGTCTTGGCGCTTGCGGTGGCCGGGTTGACGTTCGGCCGGTCCAAAATCAGTCCCGAGCTTCGGGCCCGCAACAATGTCGAGAAATTCATCATGTTCTTATTGGTGGCGAGCTCGGTTATCGCGATCCTGACCACGATCGGTATCGTGTTTTCTCTGCTGTTCGAATCGATTCGCTTTTTCGATAAAGTTTCTCCCGCCGAGTTTCTATTCGGCCTCGATTGGAGTCCGCAAACGGCGTTGCGTGCCGATCAGGTCGGCAGCACCGGGTTGTTCGGTGCGGTGCCGTTGTTCGCCGGTACGCTGTTGATTTCGTTCATCGCCATGTGCGTCGCCGCGCCGGTGGGGTTGCTGGCGGCCATTTATATGGCGGAATATGCGCCGTACAAGGTTCGCGTGGCGGTCAAGCCGATGTTGGAAATCCTCGCGGGTATTCCGACGGTGGTATATGGATTTTTCGCGGCTCTGACGGTTGCGCCGTTTTTTAAGGATATCGGCGCGAGCGCCGGCTTCGCCATTTCATCGGAAAGCGCCTTGGCCGCCGGTGTCGTCATGGGCATCATGATCATCCCCTTCGTGTCGTCCATTTCCGATGACGTGATTACCGCCGTGCCGCAATCCATGCGCGAAGGGTCCTTGGGGCTCGGCGCGACCAAATCGGAAACCATTCGACGGGTCATCTTTCCGGCCGCGCTGCCGGGAATCGTCGGCGGTTTGCTGCTGGCGGTATCGCGCGCGATCGGCGAGACCATGATCGTGGTGATGGCCGCGGGGCTTGCGGCGAATATGACGCTGAATCCCCTGGAGGCCGTTACGACGGTCACCGTCCAAATCGTGACGCTCCTGGTCGGCGATCAGGAATTCGATAGTGCCAAAACGCTGGCGGCTTTCGCCCTCGGTCTTTTGCTTTTTTGCGTGACCTTGGTCTTGAATATCGTTGCGTTGACGGTTGTCAACAAATACCGGGAGCAATACGAGTAATGAGTGACACGGTTGTTTCCGAAAGATCGGGCATGACGAATATCGCCGTTAGAAAGAAAACGTCGGCCGAAGCTGTCCGCTCAAGCCTGAAAAAGCGCTATGCCGCCGAAAAGCGCTTCAAGGCTTATGGCGTTTCGGCGCTGTTGTTTGCATTCCTCATGCTCCTGATTTTGTTTTCGACGATCATCGGCAACGGATATTCGGCATTCGTGCAGACGGCATTGCGATTGGATGTGACGCTGGATGCGGCGACGCTCGATCCCGAAGGGACTCGCAAGCCGGAAACGCTTGGCAGGGCCGATTATGGCGGTCTGATTAAAAAGACCCTGCGTGACATGTTTCCGGAAGTTACGTCACGGCAGGATAAAAGGAAGCTCTACGGTTTGGTCAGCCTTCTCGGCGCCACCGGAAATTTACGGGATCTTGTTTTGAACGACCCATCGAAAGTCGGGCAAACGGTCGGTGTTTGGGTTCCGGCGTCGGATGACGCGGACATGCTGATTAAGGGGCACATCTCTCGAGACGTTCCGGAAAACGCGCGGCGCGTCTCCAACCGGGAAATCGCGTGGCTCGATAAACTCGCGGCAGCGGATCGTTTGGAAACCCGATTCAATACCCGGTTTTTCACTGGCGGCGATTCTCGGGAACCGGAATTGGCCGGTATCTGGGGCGCCACGGTCGGATCCTTTCTGATGTTGACCGTGACTCTCCTTCTGTCGTTCCCCCTCGGCGTCGCCTCTGCCGTCTACCTCGAGGAATTCGCGCCCAAAAACAAATGGACTCAACTTGTCGAGGTGAACATCAATAATTTAGCTGCCGTGCCGTCGATCGTTTTCGGTCTTTTGGGCTTGGCCGTGTTGTTGAACTTTTTCGGAATGCCGCGCTCGGCACCGCTCGTCGGCGGAATCGTTCTTGCGTTGATGACGTTGCCGACGGTGATCATCGCCGGCCGTGCTGCCTTGACGAGTGTACCGCCGTCGATTCGGGAAGCGGCCCTCGGTGTGGGTGCGTCGAAAGTACAGACGGTCTTTCACCATGTCTTGCCGTTGGCCATGCCGGGTGTGATGACCGGTTCGATCATCGGCATGGCACGGGCTCTCGGAGAGACGGCGCCGCTTTTAATGATCGGCATGGTGGCTTTTATCGTCGACATACCGCGTGGCTTTACTGATCCGGCCACGGCATTGCCGGTGCAGGTGTTTTTGTGGGCGGATAGCCCGGAACGCGCATTTGTGGAGAAAACCTCCGCCGCCATCATCGTGTTGCTCGCATTTTTAGTTACGATGAATGCATTGGCGGTTTGGCTACGGCAAAAATTCGAAAGACGGTGGTAGGAAAATGACAATTGAAACTACGACTCATACAGCTGTTTCGCACGGCGCCGTTACGGAACCGTCGTCCGCGACGGTGAAATTTTTGGCTCGGGACGTCAACGTATTTTATGCTGATAAACAGGCTTTGTTCGGCGTTAATCTCGACGTGCTTCGCCATCAGGTTACGGCGTTGATCGGCCCATCCGGGTGCGGAAAATCGACCTTTATCCGCTGCCTGAACCGCATGAACGATATCATTCCCATTTGCCGGGTTACGGGAACCATTCTTCTCGACGAGAACGATATTTACGATTCTAATATCGATGTAGTCTATCTGCGCGCTCGTGTCGGGATGGTATTCCAAAAACCGAACCCGTTTCCGAAATCGATTTTTGAAAACATCGCTTACGGGCCCCGAATCCATGGCATTGCCATGCAAAAGACTGATTTGGAAGAAATTGTCGTAACCAGTCTCGAAAAAGCCGGTTTATTTGCCGAGGTCAAGGACCGGCTTTACGAGCCGGGCACGAGCCTATCCGGCGGACAACAGCAACGGCTGTGCATTGCCCGTGCGATTGCCGTCGAGCCCGAGGTGATTTTAATGGACGAACCGTGTTCCGCCTTGGATCCGATCGCCACCGCGAAGATCGAAGAACTGATCGACGAATTGCGCGCCAATTACACGATCGTCATCGTGACTCACAATATGCAGCAGGCTGCCCGGGTTTCCCAGAGGACGGCGTTTTTTCATCTCGGTTACCTGGTCGAATGCAATGCGACCGAACAAATTTTTACCAACCCTGAAGACAAGCGAACGCAGGATTACATCACCGGCCGATTTGGGTGAACCGGCCTATTTTTGAATAGAGAGAATCAGCCATGGTGCAGGAACATACCGTCAAATCCTTCGATGAAGAACTGAACCATCTTGAAAACATTCTGGTTGAAATGGCCGGAATGGCGGAGGTTCAGTTGGCCGACGCGCTTGACGCGCTTGTCAAACGCGACGAGGAGAAAGCCGCGGCGGTCGTTGCCGGTGATACGCGCATCGATGCGTTGGAACGTCAGGTGGACAACTTGGTTGTCCGTCTGCTCGCGTTGCGCCAGCCGTTGGCGGATGATCTACGAGCGGTCATTACGGCCTTGAAAACCGCCAGTATCGTCGAGCGGATCGGCGATTACGCCAAGAACGTCGCCAAGCGGACCGCGGTGATCTCGCAAAAGCCGCCGCCGGGAACCATTCAATCGATCGCGCGCATGGGCGGCATGGTGCAAGGCATGATCAAGGACGTGCTGGACGCCTATGTGACCCGCGACATCGATAAGGCCAACGACGTTCTGAAAATCGATGAGCGTGTCGATCTGCTGTACACGAGCCTGTTCCGCGAGTTTCTCACGTATATGATGGAAGACCCGCGCAATATCACGCCGTGCACGCATCTGTTGTTCGTCGCTAAAATTTTGGAGCGGATCGGCGATCATGCGACGAATGTCGCCGAGAACGTTCATTTCCTCGTCAGCGGCGAATTGCCCGAGGAGGAGCGCCCCAAAGGGCAGCAATCGATTTACGAGGTCGAACCTTCGTAAGGGGGGCGTCGTTTTGAGGAGGACCGGTTAACATGAAGCCGTTGGTGCTGATTGTCGAAGACGACCCCGCGCTCGTCGAACTGTTGAGATATAATCTCGAAAAGGAAGGATACGACACCGCCGTCGCCGCCGACGGCGAAGTCGCCTTGACGTTGGTGCAGGAAGAAGAACCGGTCCTGATCATTCTCGATTGGATGTTGCCGAAGCTGTCGGGCATCGAGGCGTGCCGCCGGTTGCGCCAGCGCCCCAACACCGCGAAGTTGCCGATTATCATGCTGACGGCGCGCGGCGAGGAAGATGACCGCATCCGCGGATTGGAAAGCGGCGCCGACGATTATATCGTCAAGCCGTTTTCGCCCTCGGAATTGATCGCCCGGGTTCGTGCCGTGTTGCGCCGTTCGCGGCCGGAATTGACGGAAGAAGTGCTCAGTTACGAAGGCATCGTGATGGACCTCGCCACCCACCGGGTAATGCGGAACAAGCGGCCGTTGCACTTGGCGCCGACCGAATACCGGTTGCTTCGGGTTCTGCTCGAGCGGCCGGGGCGCGTATTTTCCCGCGAGCAGTTGCTCGATCAGGCCTGGGGGCGCGATGTGTACGTCGAGCAGCGGACGGTGGATGTCCACGTCCGGCGGTTGCGCAAGGTTCTGAACGCGGCGGGCGAGCCCGATATCATCCGGACCGTTCGCGGGGCCGGCTATGCTCTCGACACGACTCTCGGTTAAGCCGCGCCGACTGTGCCGCCGAACAGCCCTCGGCGCCGACAATCCTTTGACGGATTCCCGCGAAAAACGTTAGGGTGGCTCTGACCTGTTTCTGGGGAAGGGCATGCCTAAATCCCGATTTACCGTCAGCCGCATGCTGATGCGAGTTCGTCGTGTGGTACGAAACGATCAGCTCGTTCTGTCGGTTTTGGCCTTGATCGTCGGTATTGCCGTCGGTGGGGCGATCATTCTGTTCCGGGAGGGCATCAACCTCTTCCAGCGGCTGTTTTTTCAGTCCGACTCGGAATTACTCGATCTGGCGGCGGTTTTGCTGCCGTGGTGGCAGATCGTGCTGGTGCCTACGGTCGGGGGCTTGCTGGTCGGCTTGTTCGTCCGGTATTTCATGCCCGAGCGCAGACCGCATGGCTTGTCCGATGCGATCGAGGCGAGTGCGCTGCGCGGCGGTCGGATGTCGGCCGCTACCGGCATCAAGGCGGCCTTCGTGAGCGCGCTGTCGATCGGCGCCGGCGCCTCGGTCGGTCGGGAAGGGCCGGCGGTCCATTTGGGGGCGTCCTTGGGCGCCTGGCTGGCCGAGCGGTTGCACCTGACGCGGTCCCTGTCGCGGACATTGCTCGGCTGCGGCGCGGCGGCCGCCGTGGCGGCCTCGTTCAATGCGCCGTTGGCCGCCGCCTTGTTCGCGAACGAAGTTGTGATCGGTCATTATGCGCTCAAGACCTTTGCGCCGGTCGTCATCGCAAGCGTTACGGGGACGGCCGTTTCGCGGGCATATTTCGGCGCCTATCCGGCATTCGTCATCGATAAGAACGTGATCGCGTCGTTGTGGGAATTTCCCGCGTTCGTCGGTCTCGGCATCGTCGGCGGTTTGGTTGCGATTATCCTGATGCGCGGGATCGCTCTCGCCAATCGCACATCGGAAAAAATGCCGATTCCTGACTGGTGCCGCCCCGCCGTCGCGGGACTGATCGTCGGCATGATCGCCGTGGCGTTTCCGCAGGTCTTGGGGGTCGGCTACGGCGCCACCAGCCAGGCGCTGGCCGGACACCTCGTGTTGTGGGTCTTGATCGGCGTCGCCGCCGCTAAAATCATCGCGACGGCGATCAGTTTGGGATTCGGCTTCGGCGGCGGCATTTTCAGCCCGTCCCTGATGATCGGCGCCATGGTGGGCGGGGCGTACGGCATGATCGCGACGCAGATTTTCCCGGATTATTCGTCGGGGCCCGAGGTGTACACGATCATCGGCATGGGCGCGGTGGCGTCGGCCGTGTTGGGAGCGCCCATCTCGACGACCCTGATCGTGTTCGAGATGACCGGCGATTGGGAGCTGACCATGGCGGTCATCGTGGCCGTGGTGGTCGCCGCCGTCGTGACGCAGCAGATTTTCGGTAAATCCTTTTTTGCCTGGCAGCTCGAAAAGCGGGGGCTCGATCTGCAAGGGGGGCTCGAGGCGGTTCACTTGCGGGCGGTCAAGGTCCGCGATGTAATGTCGCGCGATAGCGAGGTGGTCGCGACGGATATGAAGCTTCAGGCGTTGCGGGATCGTTTGCAGCAGTCGCCGCTCGGCAAGCTGTTCGTCGTGAAAGGCGGCGTCCTGGCGGGGACCGTGACGTTGGCGGACCTCAGCGAGGTCGCGTTCGACCATGATTTCGACGATCTCGTCAATGCCGGAGATGTCGCCCGGCTCCATCCGACGATCCTGTCGGCCGATGACGATCTCGGAACGGCGTTGAAAGTCATGCACGAGACCGGCGAGGAACATATCGCCGTCGTGCAGGATCACGAGTCGATGACATTTCTCGGGTGTTTGCATGAACGCGATGCGATGCAATCCTACAATCGGGCGTTGCTGGAAAGCCGCCGGGAAGAAAGAGGTATATAGAACGGTTCAGTAGAACGGTTCAGCGCCGGTCGAGCTTCAGCCCGTCGTAAGGGTTTTGCGATCGGATGTCGACGCGGCGAACGTTGATGTCGGCTTTTTTCTCGGTGACGACATCCAAGGGGACTTGCGCGCCGGCCGTGCCGAGAGACCAAATCTTGCGATACAGCGTCTCGCTCGACTTGATGGCGGTGCCGTCGATGCCGACGATGATGTCGCCGGGCTTGATCCCGGCCTGGGCGGCGGGGCCATCCGCCACGACCCGGAGAACGCGGATGCGGCCGTCGGTGTCGCTCGTGTGGATTCCGATCCACGGGCGCACCGGTCCGCCGGGACGCCCGTATTCAAGAAGATCGACCATGACGGATTTAAGCGTGTCGACCGGGACGAACACATTGCCGGGCAGTTGCGTATGGGGGGCGATGGCATCGTTGACGAACGTGGTGCCGATCCCGTGTACGTGGCCGTCCTCGCCGAACAGAACGGCGCCGCTGTATTCGGTATGAGGCGGCGAGGTGAAAATGGCCTTTTCCAAAATATATTCCCAGTATCCCGCGAACGGCCGCCGGGATACCACCTGCGCGGCGCTGACCGGCGGCATGCCGGCGTGGCTGACGATCATGACGGGATTGCCGGCTTCGAGAGGATCGCCGCTGCCGAGCTTGACGGGCTCGAGATTCAAGGGGCCGGTTGCACGGACCAGGCCGAGCCCCGAGGCGTTGTCGTACCCGACGAACCGAGCCGGCACTTTTTTGCCGCCGGGCCGGATGATCTCGATATCGCTTGCGTCGAGGATGAGGTAGCCGATGGTGAGGACGAGGCCGGTCGAATCGATGACGACGCCGCTGCCCGTGCGTTCGAGCCCGAGGAATTTAACGGTCGCCGCGCCGGGCGGGATTTTACTGTGAATGCCGACGACCGCCCGCAGGATCGTCGTGATCAATTCATGCGCCAGCGCGGGGGGGTCGGGTTTTTTATCCGCCTGCGCGTACGCCGGCGGCGTCACGGCGATGCCGCCGGTTAAGACGGCGATCAAGACAAGAACGGCGATGCCGGCTATCGAGAATCGGGAGCGTAGCGCATGTGTCATAGGGAGTGTATCGGCCTGCCGGGAACGCGTTGGCGTGAGTGTAGCATTCGGGCGCGGACGGGGGAACGGTTCAGTCGTGATCGGGCGCGATTGGGCGGCGGTTTCCGGACCGGCCCGTTCGAGTCGGATAAGCCACATGTACGGCGGGATGGCGGGACATGGTATAAGAGATGAGACATGGTATAAGAATCGCATGTCCGATCCGTTTTCCCTCGATGATCATCCGGCTGGCCTCCCGGAGAGCCCCCCGGCGGGCCCCCGCGGCCCTGCCGGCAATCCGCCCGCCCCCGGCGCACCTTACGGCCTGTCTTATCTCGACCAGTTGAACGACGCCCAACGCCAAGCCGTCGAAACGACCGAGGGCCCGGTTTTGGTTTTGGCCGGCGCCGGAACCGGCAAAACCCGCGTTTTGACCACGCGGCTCGCGCATATCCTGATCAAGGGCCATGCGCGGCCTTGGGATCTGCTGGCGGTGACGTTTACGAACAAGGCGGCCCGGCAGATGCAAAACCGCGTGGCGTCGCTGCTGGGGCGGCCGACCGAAGGCTGGTGGATCGGTACCTTTCATGCTATCGGCGCGCGCATTCTGCGCCAACATGCCGAAACCGTCGGCCTGACCGGTACCTTCACGATTCTCGATGCCGACGATCAGGTGCGCCTGCTCAAGCAGCTTCTGGCCGCGCACGAAATCGACGAGAAGCGCTGGCCGGCGCGAATCTTGTGCAATATCATCCAACGCTGGAAGGACCGCGGCCTCACGCCGGAGAAGGTTTCCGACGCTGAAGGCGCCGAGTTCGCGAACGGCAAGGCGCTCGATCTTTATAAAGAGTATCAAGCGCGGCTGGTTACGCTCAATGCCGCCGATTTCGGCGATCTGCTGCTGCACAACCTGACGCTGTTTCAAAACAACCCCGATATCCTGAAGAAATATCAGCACCAGTTTCGCTATATCCTGGTGGACGAATACCAGGATACCAACGTCGCGCAGTATCTGTGGCTGCGGCTGCTGGCGCAGGAGCATAAGAATATCTGCTGCGTGGGCGATGACGATCAATCGATCTATTCCTGGCGCGGCGCCGAGGTCGGCAACATTTTGCGCTTCGAGGACGATTTTCCGGGCGCCGCCGTCATCCGCCTCGAGTGCAATTATCGCTCGACCCCCCATATTCTGGGAGCCGCGTCGGGCTTGATCGCCCATAACGCCGACCGCCTCGGCAAGACCCTTTGGACCGAGCACAACGAGGGCGAGAAAGTCCGCATCGTCGGCCTGTGGGACGGCGAAGAGGAAGCCCGCTACATCGGCGGCAAAATCGAAGCCCTGCACGCGAAGAAGCATCGCCTGAACGAAATCGCGGTCTTGGTGCGCGCCGGTTTTCAGACCCGCGAATTCGAAGAACGCCTGATTACGCTCGGTATTCCTTACCGGGTGATCGGCGGGCCGCGCTTTTACGAACGCCAGGAAATCCGTGACGCGGTGGCGTACCTGCGCGTGATCGCGCAACCGGCCGACGACCTCGCGTTCGAGCGGATCATGAACGTGCCGAAGCGCGGCCTCGGCCACGTGACGGCGCAAACGCTTCATAGGCTGGCGCGCGCGCAGGGCGATCCCATGAGCGTGGCGGCGGCGAAATTGATCGAGACCGACGAGCTGAAGCCGAAGGCGCGCGCGAGCCTGGCGGCGTTGGTGAACGATTTCGCGCGTTGGCGCACGCTCGCCGGCGGCGTGCCGCCGTCGGAACTGGCGGCGATGGTGCTCGACGAGGCGGGCTACATGGACATGTGGAAGCAGCAGAAGACTCTCGATGCGCCGGGCCGTCTCGATAACCTTAAGGAACTGGTCTTCGCCCTGGAGGAATTCGAAACCCTGCGGGCGTTTCTCGATCACGTGAGTTTGGTGATGGAGAACGACGACTCGGCCGACGACGACAAGGTCAGTCTGATGACCTTGCATGCGGCCAAGGGCCTCGAGTTCGAGACGGTCTTTTTGCCGGGTTGGGAAGAAGGCCTGCTGCCGCATCAGTTGTCCCTGGACGAAGGCGGGGTTTCGGGGCTGGAAGAGGAACGCCGTTTGGCCCATGTCGGCTTGACGCGCGCGCGCCGACGCGCCGTCGTGTGTTTCGCCGCCAACCGGCGGATTTACGGAAATTGGCAGAGTGCGATTCCGTCGCGCTTTATCGACGAGTTGCCGCCGGAAAACGTGACGGTCGAGTCCGAGTCGGGGTTGTACGGCTCCGGCGGTACGGCCAAGATCGGCGGCGGGTTTTCGGACGGCGGGTCTTTTCGTCATCAAGGGCGTTCCGGAAATCGGCGCAAAAAAACCCGCGCGATCGAAGCCGTCGATTGGGATAAGGATATCGTGCAATTACCGGAGCATTACCGGTCGGGGCAACGGGTTTTCCATCAGAAGTTCGGTTACGGTCACGTCAAGACGGTCGACGGCAATAAACTCGAAATCGAATTCGAAAAAGCCGGCACCAAAAAGGTCATGGACGCCTTCGTGGAGGCGGTGTGAACGCGCCGTCCTGCTGGCGGGTCGACGTCACGGCGGCGGCCGGCGCGTTCAAGGCGTTCGAGGCCGCGCTCGAAACGTGTTGCGAAGCGGTCACGAGTTTTCCCATCGGCGATGAATCGATCTGGCGGGTGACGGGGTTCACGCAGACGCCGCCCGATCGGGCCGCGATAACGGCGGCCGTGGCGGCCGTGGCGGCAACGCTCGGGTCGCCGACGCCGGGCGTCGGAATCGCGCCGGTATCCGAGCGCGATTGGGTGTCGGACTCGTTCGGCAGCTTTCCGCCGGTCCGGATCGGCCGGTTTTACATTTACGGCAGCCATGAAGCCGAATCGCCGCCGCCCGGCGTTTACGGACTTCGCCTGGACGCCGGCGCGGCATTCGGCACCGGTACGCATGCCAGTACGGCGGGGGTTCTATCGGCGCTCGATCGGTTGTCCCGCCGGCACAACGTCAAGCACGCTCTCGATATGGGAACCGGTTCCGGCATTCTGGCGATGTCGATCGTCAAGACGTGGCGGTCTCGCGTGACGGCGTGCGATATTGACCCGCGTGCCGTGGCGACATGCGCGGCGAATCTTCGTCTCAACGGTCTTCATGCCTTAATCCGCGCGCGTGTCACGAACGGGTATCGGTCCCGCGACGTTCGTCTCGGCGCGCCGTATGACTTGATCGTCAGTAATATTCTCGCCAACCCCTTGTGCGCCATGGCGGGCGATCTGAAGGAATATCTGGCGCCCGGCGGATACGCGGTTCTCTCGGGGTTCCTGCTGCAGGATTGGCGCCGGGTTTTGGCCGCGCATCAAGCCCAGGGGCTTCGCTATCGAGACCGCATCGTGATCGACGATTGGGTGACGCTGACCATGTACCGAGAAAATCATAATAAAATCAATTAACTATCAATATTTGTCTTTTCCCCCTTTCCCACGATACACTTTGGTTCGCGCGCGTATTACCCACCTACCTTGGTCGTCCGACAACCCGGGGCCGGCATCCATGCCGAAGCCGGCGGGCGCGAGGCGGGGATGAAAAAACTTGAAAGGGAGCAACTCATGTCGATCCAAGATCGGGTTTCACCGGAGGAATGGAAAGCAAGAGTCAATTTGGCGGCCTGTTATAGGCTCGTTGATTATTACGGTATGTCGGATATGACCGGAACGCACATTACCGTTCGTGTGCCCGGAACCCATGACGAATTTCTGATCAACGATTCGAATTTGTTTTTCGAGGAATGCACGGCCTCGAGCCTGATCAAAATCGATATTAAGGGCAACGTCCTGGACGGCTCGAACGGTCTCGTGAACAAAGCCGGTTACGTCATTCATAGCGCCATCCACGAGGCGCGCCACGACGTCGACTGCGTGTTGCATACCCACACCGTTCCGGGCATGGCGGTATCGGCGCTGGAGTGCGGTTTGTTGCCGCTGTTCCAGCATTCCTTCGATTTTTACCTCAAAACGTCGTATCACGATTACGAAGGTGTTGCCGTCAACGAGGACGAGAAACAGCGCCTGGTCGCGGATCTCGGCGAGAATTACGCGCTGATTTTGCGCAATCACGGCCTGCTGACGTGCGGGCGCAACGTCGCGGAAGCCTTCAGTCTGATGTTCAGGATGAACAAGGCTTGTGAAGCTCAGTTGTATGCCTTGTCGACCCGCGAAGAAATCCATGAGGTGGCACCCAAGGTTCGCGTCGAAACGTCCAATTTCATGAAGGGCCGCAACACGTTCGTGCATGACCGCTCGTGGGCCGGGCACCTGCGCCGACTCGACCGGATCGATCCTACTTATAAACACTGATCGGGCCGACACCGATCGAGCGCGTTGACCGAACCGGGGAGGACTCCATGTCGTTGCATAACCGATTTTCCAAGGAAGAGTGGGAAGCCCGCGTCAACCTGGCCGCATGCGGGCGGTTGCTCGATTATTTCGGCCTCGCGGAAATGACGAACAATCATATTTCGACCCGGGTTCCCGGCAAGAAAAACCAAATTCTGCTCAATAACCATAATTACTTCATGGAAGAAATTTCCGCGTCGAATATCCTGAAGATCGATCTCGACGGCAACATCGTCGAAGGGCCGAAGGACGGCTTGAGCAACGCCGCTTTCGTGTTGCACAGCGGGATTTACAAAACCCGGCCGGACGTCAATGCGATCGTGCACACCCATACCAATGCGGGCATGGCGGTTTCCGCCTTGGATTGCGGATTGCTGCCGCTGTTCCAGCATTCCTTCGATTTTTACATGAAGGTCGCCTATCACGACTATGCGGGCAGCGCTTCGGAGTTCGAGGACGAAGAGCGGGTCGTTTCGGATCTCGGCCCGCACCGGGCGATGATCATGCATAACCACGGATTGCTGAGCTGCGGCGTCGAGGTGTCGCATGCGTTCAACCTGATGTTCCGCCTGGATAAATGCTGTCGGGCGCAAATCATGGCGCTGGCCACCGGCGAGACGCTGCACGAAGTGGCGCCCGACGTGCGCATGAGCACGAAGGCGTTCTTCACCGAGCGCGCCAACTTCAGCGGGGCCCGCTCCTGGCCCGGTCATTTACGCCGGCTCGACCGGATCGATGCATCCTACCGGCAGTAGAATCGAAAATAATAAGCAATCCGGCGAAAAGTAATGCGCCCCCCCTGCGGGCGGCGCATGTCGTGTCCGGCACCGGGTAAAGCCCGACGCCGGATTTATAAAGTCTCTATTAAGCGTTCTTCGAGAAAAGCCAGAGGATGATGGCCAGGGCGATCAAGCCGACAATGCCGTTTTCCCCTAACGCTTTGATCAAAACGATCAGATTGTTGACGACGTCGCCGGTGATAAAGGCGACCTTCACGCCAAAAAGCAGTTGAAGAACAATACCGAGCGCGACCAGCAACAAACCGATTTCCGTCAGCTGGACGAGCCATCTTTTTGCGGTTCCAAAGAAGTCCCCCATATTGCCTCCTTAAATGTTTATGGATGCCAAGGATCCGACCCGCGGGCGTAGTCCCCAAAATTCCACATTTAGCCGGAACCGTCAAAATTGTCACAATATATGGTGGGTTATGTCAAGGTCTATTCAAGACTGCGGACCCCGAAGACAGATAAATCAAAGAGTTACGGAATCGCGTGCCGACGGATGGGACGGACGGGCGCCCCTTTGAGCCCCGAAAGCGGCGCTCAATCAGGACCAAACGGCTTGCGACGCCGGGGCTTCGGCGGGCATGTATAGACGCCGTTCGTCGCCGGTCCAGCGCAGCGACCGGCGGCGCCGGTCCGGTCCGAAAAAATCGCGGTTTTTGATGAAGACCCGGTGCCGTTCGATCACGGTGCAGATTCGCTGATAGATCAGCTTGGCCGAAACCGGTTTGGCGAGATACTCGGTCATGCCGTGGTCGCGGGCATGGCAGACATGGCGGATTTCCGTGTTTGCCGTAACGACGACAATCGGCACGAACGGGTTCGGGCTTTCCGCGCTTTTGCGGATTTTGTCGAGCAGGTAAATACCGTCGAGCGTCGGCGCCCAGTCGGTTAGGACCAAATCGACGGACTCTTTCAGGAAAATCTGGTAAGCCGTGTCTGCGTCGCCGGTTTCCCGGATGGCACGCATGCCGAGTTCACGCAGAATCTGACGGATGATCCGGCGCATGAAATCGTGCTGTTCGACAAGCAGGACACTAATGCCTTGCAAATTATAGTTATTCAATATTCGTTCCATGGGTTTCTTGTGTGCGCGCAGCGACCGAGCCGACGATCTGAATACGGATGTCAACGGCGCCGCCGGGCCACCGTTAGGGGCTCGTCATGAAAGGCCCCCTAAGATAATCAGCGTAAACGAGAAAGCTGACAATATGCTGACCGGTGAAATTTTTTCGATGCGGCCGTAAACCGGCCACGTATCATTTTAAGTGGACGCCCGAAGCATAAGATACTATGCGTCAACGGATTAAATACCGAGGGAAGGGGAAGAGAACGTGACCGTGCACCCATGCCGTTTTGGGCATCCAGGCCGTTTTGGTACGTCGGCGGCGCTCGTCGTGTTGGGCTGTTTGATATCGGGTTTCGGCGACGGCCGGGGCGCCCGGGCCGCCGAGCCCGAGACCGAGCGGCGAAAGGACACGATCGTTATGGGCCGGGTATCGAGCAACGCGCACAAAACCTATCCCAAGATCGAAAGATTCGTCGGCCATCTCGCATATAAGCTGCGGCCTCTCGGCATCTCCCGGGGGGCGGTCCGGATCGCCCGAAACAACAAGGAGATGATCGAACTCCTGCGGGCGGGCGACGTGGATTTCATATCGGAAACGGTCATGTCCGCGCTGTTGATGGAGGAGCGCGCCGGCGCGGAAATTTTGCTGCGCGAATGGAAAAAGAAGCGGGGATGGTATCGGTCGATCATTATTGCGCGCTCGGAAAGCGGCATTAAAACGTTGGCCGATTTGCGGGGGCAGAAAATCGCGTTCGAGGACCGCGGTTCGACGTCGTCGTTCCTGGTTCCCTTGGCCTTGATGCGTCGGCAGGGTCTGAAGACCGTTCACCTTGAATCGCACACCGATCCGGTGCCCGCCGATACGGTCGGATATGTTTTCGCCGGCAGGGAGATCAACATCACGGCCTGGGTGGAGCGCAAATCGGTGGCCGCCGGTGCCTTGAGCAACTGGGATTTTTTGGGTAAGGCGCGCACCCCGCGGGTCATGCGCCAAGACTTGAGCGTCGTTTATCAGAGCCGGCCTATCATCCGGTCGGTTTTTGTAGCGCGCGCGGGCGTACCGGAAACCGTCAAGCGCGGGGTAAGGGAAATCCTGTTGCAGATGAACGGCGATCAGGCGGGCAAAAGGATTTTGAAAAATTATTACAAGGTCAAGAAATACGACGAGATCGAAGGCGAGGCGGCGGAAAGCCTCGAGGAGTCCCGGAAACTGTATTCGTTGATCAGAGATCGTATCAATTAAATGTATCCTCGCTTTCAATTTCGATTCGCCATGGTCCTTATTGCGCTGATTTTGATCAGCGGCATGGCGATTACCTTCATACAACTGCGCAGCCAGGATTTTTTTCTGGAGGATATGAGCCGTTCATCGGCAACGGCGATGGAAAAGGCCTTTCTGGAGCAAGCCGAGAAAAAGGCCCGCGACATGGCTCAGTTGATCACGTCGGTCATCGCCAACCCACTTTATTACGGGCAGCTGGACATTCTCGGCAGCTTGGCCACGGCGGTGCGCCATCGTTCGGATGTCGATTATTTTTACATCTTGGACAAGGATTTGAAGGTCATTCATGACGGCACGAGGCATATCGACGCCTATGGCACGAGCAAGAAAGATCCGCTTATGCTGGAGGCTTTGAAAGACCGTGCCGTCAGGCTTCGGCTCGACGGAACGATGTTGCACGTCGCGGCGCCCGTCAACGTTGGGACGAACGCCATCGGTGCGATCAGGTTCTGTATTTCGATAGCGGATCTTACGAAGGATATTTCCCGGTTGCATGGCGTGTTGGGCGGCGTCAAGGAAAGAACGAAGAAGGACATCCTCTACATTTCCTTTGCGCTGGCCGGCATCTTGTCGTTGCTGGGTGTCGTCTTCAGTATTTTTATTGCCCGGTGGCTGAGCCGGCCGATCGAGGAGTTCTTCAAACAGCGAAACGATGCCTTGGAAAGTTCCAACGTTTTGCTGCAGGAAGAGATCGTCGAGCGGCGCAAGGTCGAATTGGCGCTGCGTCAGAGCGAGCGAAGAAGCCGGGATTTCGCCGCCGATGCCGCTCACGAACTTCGCACGCCCTTAGCCGTTCTGAGGGCGCAACTGGAGAGTCTCGACGATAAAAAAATTACCGCGTCGTTACTTCAGGATGTCGACGATATGGCGCGCATGGTCGAGCAGTTACTGGTGGCGACCCGGCTTGATTTCTTGACCGTCGGATCGGACGAGAGGGCCGATCTCTCGGCGATATGCCGGCGGGTGGCGGAGCACATTGCGCCGTACGCTCTGAGCCGGAATCGCACGGTCGAACTGCTCGGCGCGGAACGGCCGATTTGGACTCGCGGCAATGCTGCCGCCTTGGAGCAAGCCGTGCGGAATCTCGTCGAGAACGCGGTCAAGCATTCCAAAAGCGGCACGACCGTAACGATTAAGCTCGATGAGGAGCCGTCGATCAAAGTCATCGACCGGGGAGAGGGCGTACCGTTCGATCTGCGCGATTTTGTTTTCCGGCGATTTTGGCGCGCCGACAGCCGCAAAGGCGGGGCCGGCCTGGGTCTCTCGATCGTTCGCAAAACGGTGGAAATCCACGATGGCTCGATCGATATCGAGGATAACCCCCAAGGCGGCGCCATTTTTACGATCCACTTGCCGCGGGCGGCATGAGGGGGTATCACGGGGTCTGAAAAGACAGAATGCCGGCGGAGGCATTGCCGCGGATATCGGGCAGTGCCTTGTTTAGTAAGCGGCGCCCGTCGTCGAAAGCCATTGGATAAAGTGGCATCGATGCGGCGCTGAAGCGGTAGGGATATCAAGCTGCTGGAACAGGAACGATGCCTTCGGGGATTTCCGGAGGCAAAGGGAGTGTGCCGTGGCGCGGAAGTTACGAAAAATCGATGTCTCGGCGGGCATCTTCTGGGTGGAAGCCCCGGATGCCGGCGTTTATGTCTTGTGCGGCTCGCCGGGCGATGTCGTCAAGCATATGATGCGCCGGGGGCTGATCGTCGAGATCGAAATCGGCGGCACGAAGTGCGAAACCGGGCCGAATTGTATCCTTCTGTCGGACGTCTCTATACAAAGCGGACATTTCTGCAATCTGACCGAATTTCCGATCCTGCAGATGTTGTATCGCCAGGGCATGATCTTGCCGGGGCATCCAAACAACACGGGACAAAAGCCGTTGCTGATCGGCATTCGCGAGCAACTCGCTTCTCAGCTCGAATATATTCACCGGGGAAATTACGGCCTGATCTCGGAACAGGAAATCATGGAAACCGGGATCGACCGGGAAACCGCGCGCGAAATGATGGCTTTGAAGACGAAATTTTCGTTCGGCCGGATCATGCGCCCCGAGGAACTGATCGATACCCGTGTCGTCGAGGATAAACGGGTCGAGATCAAAAACGGCGTGTTCGTCGAGCGGCTCGGACTGAACCGGTATGAATTCGTCTATCAAGACGAGCGCGTAACGGTCGATTTAAGTCTTCAATCGTCCCAGATTTACCAATCGCCCTATCCCTTGGGGTTTCACGATATCAAGCGATCCTATTTTTCGATCGTTCATTCCGGCGACGGCGACGGCTGGGACACCAACCGCCCCTGTATGTCGAGCGTGATTTGTTTCCAGGGCAAGATTTACCTGATCGACGCCGGGCCTAACCTGCCGTCCATTTTGAACGGCCTGGGGGTCGGGGTGAACGAGATCGAAGGCATTTTCCACACCCATGGTCACGACGATCATTTTGCCGGCCTCACGACCCTGATGCGCGCCGACCGCCGGATAAAATATTTCTCGACGCCGCTCGTGCGCGCGTCGGTCACCAAAAAGTTTTGTGCGTTACTGGATATAGACGAAGACGACTTTCCGGCGTATTTCGATGTTCAGAACCTTGCATTCGACGAATGGAACGACATCGGCGGATTGCAGGTGCGCCCCGTGTTTTCGCCTCACCCCGTCGAAACGAGCTTCTTCTATTTCCGCGCATTCGGCGACGATGGGTATAGAACCTATGCCCATTTGGCGGACATCGCCTCGTTCACCGTCATGAACAAAATGCTGGAGGACGATGCGAACGGGAAAGGAATATCCGAGGATTTCGTGCAGCGCACGAAAAGCGAGTACCTCACGGCGGCGCACGTTAAGAAGATCGATATCGGCGGCGGGCTCATTCACGGCGAAGCCTTGGATTTCGCGCAAGATGAATCCGATAAGTTGATCTTGTGCCACATCGCGCGCGAGTTTACGCAAGACGAAAAGAACATCGGCGAAGGCGCGCCCTTCGGCACGGTCGACGAGCTTATTCCGACCTACCAGGATTACGTCCGGCGATCGGCCTATGAGTATGTCACGGCTCATTTCCCGAAAATTCCGGAGTTCGATCTGCGCCCGCTTTTGAATCGCCCGGTCAAAACCTTCAATCCGGAATCGATTTTGCTGCGCGCCGGAGAGGTGCCGAAAAATATTTATTTGATCCTTACCGGCAACGTCGAATTCGTCGACCGAAAATACGAGCTGGACGGCATGCTCTCGGCGGGCTCTTTCCTGGGCGAGTTGCCCGGCTTGGATTCGCGGGAGTCCATGCGCACGTATCGCGCCGCGAGTTTCGTTAATGCCCTGTCGTTTCCCCGTCAGCTTTACGCGAACTTGATCGAACGTCACAATATCTCCAAGCATATCTCGCAGCTCATTCAAAAACGGTATTTCCTGCAGCACACCAGAATGTTCGGCGATTCCCTGTCGTCGCCCGTTCAGGAAAGAATCGCGAACCTCATGACGGCACGGTCCCTTGAAAAAGGCGGCGTGTTGGGGAAAGAGGAAATCTACAACCTGTTCATGGTCAAAAGCGGCAGTTTGGCGCACATGCTCGGCGAGGAGCGTATTTCGACGGTGAAGATCGGCGACGTCGTCGGCATCGCGCTGGCGACGAACCAACAACGCGGGGCCACCGAATTCGTGGCCGAGACCCCGGTGGATTTCTATGAAATCCCCATCGAGGCGATCGAGGGTATCCCGATCGTCCGCTGGAAGCTGTTCGAGGCGTGCCGCCGCAACATGCTGGTGATCCGGGGCGGCGCGGAGTGAGGTCCGCCGCCCGGCGGGGTGGCGGGAAAATTCAGGACAGATCGTAGAGGATTTTCAAGGCGCCGGCCCGGCGGCCGTGCTCGAACGCGGCCAGGCCCCGCTCGAGCGGATATCGGCCGTCGATCAAACCGGTGGGGTCGATTTCGTGCCGTTCTAGCAGGGCGAGTGCCTTGTCGAACGGGCCGCAGCGCGAGCCGACGAGCGCGATCTCGTCGACCACCAGGCGGGTCGTGTCCAGCGTGACGGCGCCGGGGAACGTGCTTTTGAGCACCAGGGTGCCTTGCGGGCGCACCGCGTTCAGGGCCAGCGCCAGGCCGTCCGGGTTGCCGGTCGCCTCGATCGCGAGGTCGTAGGATCGCGGCTGCAGGGTTTCGGCGGTGACGATTTCGGCGGCGAGATCGCCGAGCCGTTCGAGCTTTGCCGGCGAGCGCCCGAGGATGCTCAAGGCGCAGCCGGTCATCGCCATGACCCGGCAGATCAACTGGCCGAGCTTGCCGGTGCCCGCGACCAGTACCCGGTCGGTGCGCGCGACCGTCACGCGTTCGAGAATCTCGAGGGCCGCGGCCAGGGGCTCGGTGAAGACCGCGGCATCGGTGGCAACGCCGTCGGGCACGGCGAACAGGTTTTCGGCGGGCAGGGTCAGGTAGTCGGCGAACGCGCCGTGGCGCGCGACGATCCCGAGGGTCGTGCGGTTCGGGCAGTGCTTGCGCCGCCCGGCCCGGCAGGTCGGGCACGTGCCGCAGGCGGCGTTGATGTCGCCGACCACGCGTTTGCCCCGGAGCGTGTCCGGTCCGGCCTCGACGACGCCGACGAATTCATGGCCGATCACGCCGGTGAACGGGTACAGGCCCTTGAGCAGACCCTCATCGGTGCTGCAGATGCCGGCGCGCACCACCCGCACCAGGGCTTCGCCCTCGGCCGGCATCGGGTCCGGAATATCGCCGCGCACCGTGAGCCGGCGGTTTTCGAGCCACAAACCACGCATGCGGGCAGGGTAACGCCTCGCGCCGCGCGCGGCCAGAGCGGATCAAAGCGGCAGATTGCCGTGCTTGCGCCACGGGTTCTCGAGTTTCTTGTTTTTCAGCATCCTGAGCGATTTGCAGAGCCGCATTCGGGTGTCGTGCGGCATGATGACGTCGTCGATATAGCCCCGGTGCCCGGCGATGAACGGGTTGGCGAAGCGCTCGCGGTATTCCCGCGAACGCCGTTCGATCTTGTCCGCGTCGTCGGCCTCGTCCCGGAACAGGATCTCGACCGCGCCCTTGGGGCCCATCACCGCGATTTCGGCCGACGGCCATGCGAAATTGACGTCGCCGCGCAGGTGTTTGGAGGCCATCACGTCGTAGGCCCCGCCGTAGGCCTTGCGGGTGATCACGGTAACCTTCGCCACGGTGGCCTCGGCGTAGGCGTACAGGAGTTTCGCGCCGTGCTTGATGATGCCGTTGAATTCCTGGCGGGTGCCGGGCAGAAAGCCGGGCACGTCGACGAAAGTCAGGATCGGGATGTTGAAGCAATCGCAGAACCGGACGAAGCGGGCCGCCTTCAGGGAGGAATCGATATCGAGGCAGCCGGCCAGGATGCGCGGCTGATTGGCGACGATGCCGACCGTCGCCCCTTCCATCCGCGCGAAGCCGGTGATGATGTTGCGCGCGTACTGCGGCTTGATCTCGAAGAAATCCCCGTTGTCGATGACCTTTTCGATCAGGTGCTTCATATCGTACGGCTTGGCCGGATTTTCCGGCACCAACGCATCGAGGTCCGGCTCGACGCGGTCCGGGGCGTCGCCGGTGTCGATCACGGGCGGCGGCTCGCGGTTGTTGGCCGGCAGGAAGGACAGCAACCGGCGCGC
>JBBDTH010000117.1:0-5519 GCA_040904505.1 Rhodospirillales bacterium
AAGAGGAAGAGGAGGAAGAGGGCCAAGAAAGCGAGGGGGAAGGGGAAGGCGGCGAGGAAGGATCATCTTCCGAAGGCGGTCGAAAAAAACTCCTACTCATTATCGGTTTGGTTCTGCTTCTCGTTGTCGGCGGTGCGGCGGCGGCATATTTCACGGGGCTCATGGAGCCCTTGTTGAAGATGTTTTCGGGTGGGGGTGAGACGACCGCGACATCGGAAGCCGGTAAAGCTTCGTCGAGCGGTCCGGGAAATTCCCTTTTTCACGATTTGCCCGAGATCCTGGTGAATTTGAATACCGGAGGTCGTAAAGCGTCGTTTTTGAAGATTAAAGTGGCCCTGGAGTTGGCAAACGCCAATGACTTGCCGCAGGTCGAAAAGCTGATGCCGCGCGTATTGGATAATTTTCAAGTGTATCTGCGGGAATTACGGGTCGAGGATTTGCAGGGGTCGGCGGGCATGTACCGGTTGCGCGAAGAATTGCTGGCAAGGGTGAATGCCGCGGTCGCCCCGGCGAAGGTAAACGACGTTTTATTCAAGGAAATGTTGGTTCAGTAGACGCGCTAGCGCGAAAGCAAGGATAGAAGTCTGATGACGTCACCGGCTGACGAAACGGAAAACCAAGGCGATCCCGCAGCCGACTTGGCCGCGGCGCCGGCGGAGTCCGGGGGCGCGGCAACGGGCGACGATCAGGACGATTTAGCCGCCGAATGGGGTGCCGCCCTGGGCGACGAGGACGGTGCCGGCGCCGGCGAAGGCGGCTCGACCCGGGTTCTCAACCAAGATGAAATCGACAGCCTGTTAGGGTTCGACGAAACCGCCGCCGGCGGCGAAGAGCAGACCGGCATTCAGGCGGTTTTGAACAGCGCGCTGGTTTCCTACGAACGTCTGCCCATGCTCGAGGTCGTCTTCGACCGCTTGGTGCGGTTGATGTCTACCTCATTGCGCAATTTCACCTCGGACAACGTCGAAGTGTCGCTCGACAGTATCGCGTCGATCCGTTTCGGCGATTATCTCAATTCGATCCCGCTGCCGGCCATGATCAGCGTCTTCAAGGCCGAAGAGTGGGACAACCACGGCTTGATCACCGTCGATTCAAGCTTGATCTATTCGATCGTCGATGTGTTGTTGGGCGGGCGCCGCGGGACGGCGGCCATGCGCATCGAAGGCAGGCCCTATACCACGATCGAACGAAGCCTGGTCGAGCGGATGGTTCATGTCATGCTGCAGGACTTGAGCGCTGCCTTCGAGCCGCTCAGCCCGGTCACCTTCCGGTTCGATCGCCTTGAGACAAACCCCCGGTTTGCAACGATTTCACGTCCTTCCAACGCCGCCATCGTGGCGCGCCTGCGGATCGACATGGAAGACCGCGGCGGCCGTCTGGAACTGTTGATTCCCTATGCCACCCTCGAGCCGGTGCGGGAGCTTTTGCTGCAGATGTACATGGGCGAGAAATTCGGCCGTGACTCCATCTGGGAAACGCACTTGGCGGAGGAATTATGGGTGACGAACGTCGATCTCGTCGCCGTGCTGGATCAGCAGGTGCTGCGGTTGAGCGACGTCTTCGACCTCAAGGTCGGTTCCCGCATCATGTTGAATGCCGCGCCTGATTCGTTCGTCGATCTGCGATGCGGCGAGGTTTCTCTTTATACCGCGAAGATGGGGCGCAAAGGCGGCCGTCTGGCCGTGCGCATCGAACAACGACTCATTGATTAGGGAGTATGACCGTGGCGCTTTCAATTGCTTTGGATATCCTTGTAGCGGGATTGCTCGCCGTGACAATCTGCTATGCGATGGTGCTGAACCGAAAAATCAGTACGTTACGGCGCGATAAAGCCGAACTCGAAAAGATGGCGACGGCATTCAACGCCGCCACGTCGAAGGCGGAGCAAAGCATCAAAAAACTCAAAAGCACGGCCGCCGAATTGGGCGAGCAAATGGAGAAGGCCCGGTCGCTGCGCGATGATTTGGTATTCTTGACCGAGCGCGGCACCTCGGCGGCCGATAAACTCGAGGACATGGTGCGAACCGCCCGGGAGAACGAGGCCAACCCGGTCCAAAACCGCAGACCGGGCCCGGAGCGAGCCGACATCGGACTCTCCGAATTCAGCGTCTCGGAATTTCCGAAGCGCCAGGCGCCCGGCAAAAACGGTGCAAATCCGCGCTCCCGGCCGGCCACGTCGCGGACGGATGCCGAACGGGAGTTGATCCGGGCTTTGCAAGCGGTCCGGTAAGACACACAATATAGCCAACAACCAAAGCCCTGATATTTAGCGATGCTGTCATTTATTTCCCGCTTCCGTTTATTGCCGGTTACGATCTTCGCGGCAGTCCTAATGCTTTCGGTCAAGCTCGGCAGCATCGCGGGCGATGTCGATACCATGATCAACGGCTTGTTCGCGCTCGGTGGCGATGCGAAAGCGCAACAGCCCGTGAAGCCGGGAACGCCGACATCCCTGCCCGGCGTGCAGCCGGGGCCGGCGCAGGTGCTCCAGCCTTCCGAGGCGCCGGCATCGGCAACGCCCGGCGGCCCGCCGCCGCCAGGCCAGGCCCAGGCCGTCCCGGCGCCCGGCGCCGTGATGCCGGGAGGCGCCATGCCGGAGGCGGGGGCATCCGAACCGCCGGGAGCGGCAACGCTGCTCAGCAAGGACCCGACTCTGTTGACGCAGGCCGAGATCGATCTTTTGCAGCAATTGGCGGACCGGCGCGAGCAAATCGAAGCCCGGGCCCGCGAATTGGATTTGCGCGAAGGGTTGCTCAAGGCCGCGGAGACCCGGATTTCCAGGAAAATTCAAGACATGAAGGCCCTGCAGGTCACCATCAACAGCTTGATCAAGAAGCATGATACCCAGCAGGACGCCAAGATTAACAGCCTTGTGAAGATTTACGAGAACATGAAGCCGAAAGATGCGGCTCGAATCTTCGAGGAGCTTGAATTGGATACTCTGCTCATGGTGGCCGAACGGATGAAGGAACGTAAATTGTCCGCGGTCATGGCAAAGATGAATCCCGTCAAGGCACGAGAGGTGACGATCGAGCTTGCCCGATTGCGTAAATTGCCTAAGACGGCGGATGCGTTGCCGAATTCCTGAATGACGATGCCGGACGGCGGCAATCGTCTTGTAACGTTAACGGACGTCGGTTGACGCATGATGGATGGATACGACAGCGCCCTTGACTCCAAACGGTCGTCCACGACGGCCAGTACTTTTTTTCTGTTCTTGGGGCTTTATCTGCTGGTGCTGGCTTTCTTTATTCTGTTGGTCAGCTTCTCGACGTTGGAGGACGTAAAGGCCAAAACGGCCATGAAAAGCCTGACGGCGACGTTCAGCACGGTGTTGCCGAGCACGGATCCGACGGCGCTGCAATCCGAAGACAGCAGCGCATCGGGACAGGCGTTCCAGGAGCAGGTGACGGGTATTTTCGCGACCTCCCTTCAGGTGGCGAAGGTCGAGATCGTGCAGCCCGGCCGTTTGATGCGCGTTATCGTGCCGACGGATGCCTTGTTCCGGCCGGGAACGGATAATATCCGCCGAGCCCAAACGGCCTTACTGGACCGAATTATCGCAACCCTCAGCGGACGCCCGCCGGGGATGCGCCACGATATGGAACTCGTCCTGGGCGGCCGGTTCGTCAAGGACAAGGATTTGTCGACGGAACGGAACATGGAACTGCGCCGGGCGGATGCTTTCGTGCGTGAAATGCTATCGCGCGGCGTGCCGCCCGATAGCGTGACCGTGGGCGTGAAGCCGGGTAATCCGGATATGATCATCATGTGGTTTTATGTCCGCAACATCGACGAATTGCGGAAAAACCTGAAGCATCTTCGCCCGCACACCGAACAAGAATAACACGGCCGGATAAGTTAGAACCTCATGGCGTATGAAATTCCAGTGCAGCCGGCGGAAGACACCCGAAGCCATTCATGGCTTATTATCTTTACCGACCTGGTCTCGTTGATGCTCACGTTTTTCGTGCTGTTGTTTTCGATGTCCAACCTCAAGGTGGATAAGTGGGAATCGATTACGGACTCGCTCTCGCAAAGCTTGAGCCCGACCAGTTCGAAAAAAGTCGCGGCGGCGACGGCGCAGTTCAATATCGCCAGCATTTTCCGCAAGCGAGCGATCAATCTGGATTATCTGTCGGCCCTGTTGGAGGACATGATTCCCAAGGACCCGCTGTTGGCGGAGGGCAAGTTGATTCGCCTGGAAGACCGGTTGATCATCACGCTGCCGGGTAAAATCCTGTTCGCGCCCGGCGACTCCAAACTGACGGAAAAAGCCCGGGAATCGTTGTTTAACCTCGGCGGTGTTTTGCGTAATATCGGCAACGAAATCGGCGTAAACAGCCATACGGCGCCCGGAAAAGTTCAGGGAACGGAGTACGAATCGAATTGGGAATTGTCGCTTGCCCGCTCGATCTCGGTTGCCAACGAACTGCGCCGTTCCGGCTACACCGAAACCGTTACCTCTTACGGCTATGCCGATAGTTTATACTCTCAGTTGCCGGAAATGCCGGAAAACGAACGCCGGGAGTTATCCCAACGGATCGATATCGTGATCAGACCCACGATTGCGGAAGAGTCATGATGAGGCGGCGCGTGCGTAAAGCGTTTTGGATTGCGGTCTCCGTGCTGGTGTTGGCGGGCACGCCGGTTTCGTCGGCGTGGGCGGAACAGATTACGGTGCGTGCCGCGCCCCATAAGGATTACGGTCGTATCGTTTTCAAGTGGCCCGAGCCCGTGCCGTTCGACGCCAAGATCACCGGCTCGCGATTGATCGTTACGTTCGGCGCGCCCATCGAGGCGTCATATCGAAGCGTAACCCGGTCGCTTCAAAAATACGTCGGTTCGGCCGTGCCGGGGCGGGACGGCCGTTCGGTCGTTTTCGCCCTGAAAGGCGATTTCGGCGTTCGCAGCTTCTATTCCGGCAGCGCCATTGTCGTCGATGTCGTCGACCGGGCGCCGGCCAAGGCGGCGGCGCAAAAACAGCAAGCCGATTCGCCGGTCAAATCTTTGGCCGACTCCGGTGCGGCCGACTCCGGCGCGGCTGCATCGGGCCCGTCCATCCGGGTGCGTTCGGGTGTCCACGAGACCTATACCCGCCTGGTGTTCGATTGGCCGCGCAAGGTGGCGTACAGCTATGTCAGGCAGGGCGGGGTTTCGTCCTTGACGTTCGAACAGGAGGCCGACATTCAATTGGGCCGTCTTGCGACACGCCCGCCGAAGCATGTGCTGGGCGTTAGCGCGACGCCCGAGGATAAAACCGTTACGGTTGCGGTCACGACGTCTCCGACATCGCAGGTCCGTCATTTTTATGCCGGCACGAAAGTCGTCGTGGATGTGATGGTGCCCGGCACGCGCAAGGCCGATCCGGCGGAGGTCGCCTCGGCGAACGAGGCCGGCAAGCCCGCGCCGCCCGTTAAGGCGACGCCGACAACGGTACCGAAAACTTCACAGAAAACTTCACAGAAAACTCCGGAGAAAACTCCGGAGAATACGGCTGCCCCGCAAGGGCCGAAACC
>JBBDTH010000117.1:5619-16025 GCA_040904505.1 Rhodospirillales bacterium
AGAAAACTCCGGAGAAAACTCCGGAGAATACGGCTGCCCCGCAAGGGCCGAAACCAATTCCTTTGATCCCCGATCGGCCGGCTCCGGGCGCGTCCCAAACGGAGGCGAAAAAAACACCGGACGGTGAGACGTCCAAGAAGGCATCTGCCGCCGTGACGGTTCAGGCGACCCCGGCGCAAGACACGGGCAAGGGCGTGCAATTGCGCTTTAACTGGGATGAGCCCGTGGCCGCGGCGGTTTTCCGCCGGGCCGGATATCTTTGGGCCATTTTTGACAAGCCCAGTCCGATCGAAGTCGGCGCACTCCGCGCTGCCGGCGGCAATGTTCTGAAAAGCATCGAGCAAGTGCCGACAAAAGGGGCGACCGTACTTCGGATGGAGACGATCGCCGGCATCAATCCCGGTCTCAAACGGGATGGGCTGGCCTGGATCTTGGATTTCCGCAAACAACCCTTGGCGCCGCAGGCTTCGATCGAGATGAAGCCGCAGCCGAATTCGCCCGTCGGCGCGCGGTTGTTCGTGCCGGTGCCCGAGCCCGGCGAGGCGATTGCCGTCAGCGATCCTTTGGTGGGCGATAACCTCGTCGTCGTGCCGGTTATTCCCCTGGGCCACGGTGTGTTGCAAAACCATCGGTATGCCCAGGTTCGGATTCTGGCTTCGGCGCAAGGCGTCGTGATTCAGCCGCTGATCGACGATCTGCGCGTCCGGACCCTGCGTCAGGGCGTCGAAATGACCAGCCAATCGCGCTTCGATATCTCGCCGGTGGAAGCGTCGGTTGCCGCCGCCGCCGAGGAAAAGGGCGGCGTCATCCGCGAGCTGACGCGGGCGATGGACTTGAAACGATGGCGTGACAGCACGATCGAGACCCTGAGGGCGGATCGCCAGAAGCTGCAGTTGGCGGTTGCGTCGGCCAAGGGGCAGTCCCTGAAGGAAGAGGCGCGGCTGAATTTGGCGCGGCTGTTCTTGTCGCATGGCTTCGCCGCCGAGACCCTTGCGGTCCTGCGCCGCATGCGAGAGGACCGGCCGGCGGTAAAGACGGAGTCGGAATACAACCTGATGGAAGGGGTGGCCAACTATCTGATGCACCGTCCCGAGGCGGCGAAAGCGGCCTTCACGCATGAAAGCCTGGCGGATAACGACGAAGGCAAGTTCTGGCGCGCGGTTCTTGCCGAGGAGGCCGGCGGTGATGCCGTCGGGGCCTCGTCTGGCGCTTCAGGGGACCTGAAGCGCCTGGGCGCGATCGTTCGGCCTTATCCGAACCGCTTGAAACTGCCGCTGAGCCTGATGATCGCCGTGAATGCCGTGAAGACGGGCGATCCGAAAACGGCGCGCCGGTACCTGAACCTGGTGCAGGCCGAAAAGGGTATCAGCCCGTTTCGTCAGGCGGGCCTCGATTACGCGTACGGGAAATTTTACGAGCTCGCCGGCGGCTTCGATCCAGCCGTGAAAAAATGGGAAGCCGCGATGAAGGGGCCGAACCGGCTGGTTCGAGCCGAGGCGGCCGTCGCGCGGGCGGAATTGTTGTTGAAGACCAAAAAGATGGACCGCCAGGAAGCGATCGCCGAACTCGAGAAATTGCGGTTCGCGTGGCGCGGCGATGAGTTCGAGTTCAATTTGCTGCGCCGTTTGGGGGGGCTCTATATGGATGTCGGCGACTATCGCAACGGGCTCCGGACGTTGAAGCAGGCCGCGACCCATTTCCGCGATCACCCCAAAGCGCCTGAAATCACTCAGGAAATGGCGGACGCCTTCAACATGCTGTTTTTGGAAAACGGCGCGGACAAATTACCGCCGGTCACGGCGATCGCCATCTATGAAGAATTCAAGGAGCTGACCCCCGTCGGTGTGAAGGGCGACGAAATGATCCGTAACCTTGCCGACCGGCTGGTCGCCGTGGATCTGTTGGCGCGCGGCGCGGCCCTTTTGGAGAATCAGATCAAGTTCAGGCTCAAGGGCGCCGATCGGGCCCGTATCGGGGCCCGGCTCGCGCTTGTCCATATCATGGATCAAAAATACGAGAGTGCGCTGGATATTTTGGATCGAACGCATATGGACGGGATTCCGGAGTCCTTGGTAAACCAGCGCCGCTATTTGCGGGCGCGGGCCTTTATCGGCCTAAACCGAAAAGAGCAGGCCCTGGTGCTTTTGAAGGACGACGAAACCATCAGCGCGAATTTGCTCCGCCTCGATTTGTTCTGGACGGAGCGGGATTGGCCGAGCGCGACCCAGGTGCTGCAGCAGATCGTGAAGCAGTATGGGGCCGAACCGGGCCAGCCGCTGGAAGACAAGCAGGCGAAGACGCTTTTGGACTTGGCCGTGGCCATGACCTTGGCCGGTAACGACCGGGGGATCGAGCGGCTGAGGCGCAGTTTCGGCAAGGCCATGGCGGCCACCCCGTTCAGCGACGCCTTCGACCTGATCGCCAGCACCGGAACCCAGGGACTCCTGGATTACCGCATGATTTCGAGCAAAGTGAAGGATGTGGAGAATTTCCAGGCCTTTATGGCGGCCTACCGGGAGAGGCTGAAGAAAGACAAGCTGAGCAGCCTGAATTAATTCCCGCGGTTTCCCCATGAATTTTTTCTTGCATTACGATGGCATTCGGCCCTACTAACGCGCCTTAGCCTATTTGTCTGAACCGATTAAGGATGACAAGGGGGTGACGCACACTGGTGCCTGAACGTCTTTTAAAACCGACGGATGGGGCCGGTATTTTTTTTGCAGTTCATCTTTCAAGATGAGGGAGGAGCCATTGTCGGACCGTGCTCAGCATCTGTCGGTGGTCGACGAGGAAAAGGATTACTTTGTCGAAAAGGATGGCTTGCGATACGCAGGCGCCCATATCTTGATCGATATGTGGGGTGCGTCGAACCTGACCGATAGGGAGGTTATCGATCAAGCCCTACACCGCGCGGCGGATGCCGCCGGCGCCACGGTTTTAAACTCGCATCTTCATCAGTTTTCGTCGAGCGGCGGCGTCTCGGGTGTCCTGGTGCTTTCCGAATCGCATATCAGCATTCATACGTGGCCCGAGCGTTCCTTCGCGGCACTCGATATTTTCATGTGCGGTGCCTGCGATCCTTATAAGGCGGTTCAGGTTCTGCGGGACGTCTTCACGCCGACTTCAGTGCAAATCAGCGATCAGAAGCGCGGCCTGGTTCCGTGACCGTCTTTCACGAGACTCTCTATGACGGGCACCTGGCGCACCTGGGGCACGAATACAGCCAGCGTTTCGGCGTCAAGCAGGTGCTGTTCGAGGAAAAGACCGAACACCAGCACCTGATTATATTCGAGAACCCGCGTTTCGGCCGGGTATTGGCGCTCGACGGGATCATCCAGACGACCGAAGGCGACGAGTACGCGTATCACGAGATGCTCGTTCACGTGCCGATGTTTGCGTTGGGCGATGCGAAACAGGTGCTGATCATCGGCGGCGGCGACGGCGGGACGTTGCGCGAAACCCTGCGCCACGATGTCGAGCGGGTCACGATGGTGGAAATTGACCGCCGGGTCATCGACCTCTGCGAAACGTATATGCCCTCCTTGAGCGCCGGCGCTTTCGAGGATCCCCGGGCGGACGTGATCATCGACGACGGCATCAAATTCGTCGCGCAGACCGACCGGGTCTTCGATGTCATTATCGTCGACTCCACCGATCCCCTCGGACCCGGCGAGGTTTTGTTCACGGAAGCGTTTTACGCGTCCTGCAAGCGGAGCCTAAGGCCAGGCGGGGTTCTGATCACGCAAAACGGCGTGCCGTTTTTTCAAGGCGACGAGCTGAAAGCCTCGGCCCGGCGCCTCGCCCCGCATTTTGCCGATGCGCGCTGCTATCTGACGGTCGTGCCGTCATACGTCGGCGGGTACATGGCGCTCGGTTGGGCGAGCGACGACGCGGAGTTGAAAACCGTTCCCCTCGATATCCTTCGGGAACGGTTCGACCGGGCCGGCTTCGCGACCCGCTACTATACCCCCGCCATCCACGCCGGGGCCTTCAATATGCCGGCCTTCATCGCCTGCTTGACCGACTAGATCGGATTCACACGATGTATCGGCGCCAAGGGGTGTTTCCGATACATCATGATCCGATCTAACCGCCGAAACTGCGGACCAGGCTGCCGGCGATCATGTACCAGCCGTCCACCAGGACGAAAAAGATGATCTTGAAAGGCAGGGCGATGATCACCGGCGGCAGCATCATCATGCCCATGGCCATGAGGACGGATGCCACCACCATGTCGATGATGAGAAACGGCACGAATATCAAAAAGCCGATTTCGAAGGCGCGCCTCAATTCGCTGATCATGAAGGCGGGCACCAGAACGCGCAGCGGCATTTCCCGGCGGGCCTCTTCGTCGGGAACGCGGGCGATGCTCGTGAACAGCAGCAGATCGCGTTCGCGGACGTGACGCATCATGAATTCCCGGAACGGCTCGACCGAACGTTCGATGGCCTCCGTTTCCTCGATCTGGCCTTCGATCAGCGGCTTGATCCCGGAGTCGTAGGCGCGCTCGAAGGTCGGCATCATGATGAATACGGTCAGGAACAAGGCGAGGCTGATGAGAACCTGGTTGGGCGGCGTTTGTTGCGTGCCCATGGCTTGGCGCAGAAATGCCAGCACCACCACGATCCGGGTGAAGGACGTCACCATGATCAGCAGCGACGGCGCGATCGAGATTACGGTGATGACCAGGATGAGCTGAATAAGGCGGGCGGTCGCCGAGCCGGACTGGTCGCCGAGATCGAGTGTCATCGCCTGGCCCGCCGCCGGGTCCGGACTCAGGACGAGCAGCGCCGTCAGGAGAGCCATGAACAGGCCGGCGTGGCGGAAACGGGTCTCGGTCATGCGCCGCCGTGCTTTTCGGGTGAGGGGCCGGCTCCGGCCGCCTGTTGCAAGGCCGCCGCGAAGCCGCCGTCGCGGATATCGCGCTCGACGACCGTCTCCGACGCGGCGCCCAGCAGCAGCAGGTGTTCCGCGCCGTCGCGCCGGATCAGGACGAGCCGGTGTTTGGGGCCGAGGGCGAGGACTTCGACGACGGCGAGGCGCCGTCCGCGCCCCATTTTACCGCCGCTGGGAAATCCGATGCCGTAGCGTCGGGCCAGGGTGGCCATCAGCGCGATCAAGGCGAGGACGAACAGAAGCGCCAGAAAAGCGTAAAAGTAGCTGCCGAGATCCATGTTCATGAAGCGGCGCCGGTCATTTCTCTGAACGGTCGTTGCCGGGCGCGCCGGACTCGGATATTCCCGCCCCGCCGTTGGCGTCCTCGGGCGACTCCGAAGGGTCGCTGTAGGCTTCGATGGCGAGTTTGCGGGTATGGCTGGCCAGATTTTCCTCGAGCCGCCGGTGCTGCTCCGTCAACTCGTGTTCGAGCGCATCCAGGTCATTGACGACGGCCGCTAGGGCCTTGCGGATGTCGCGCGAATTTTTCGGCGGATCGGCGTGGATCATTCGGCATATGGCGTCGACCTTCCTTTCGAGGACAACGAGATCGACGGATTGTCCCGCGGCTACCATTTGGCGGGCGGAAGCGATCATGGCTGACACGTCCTGTACCTCTTGCTGAATATCGGTTGGAGGAGTGGTCATTTCGGCGTTCATGGCGCGAGTTCCGGCGCCGGTCCGGTATCCCGTTCGCCGCCGGCCCGTTCGCCGGCATCCCGTTCAAAGGGGAGCGCCGTGCCGTTGGACCGGTAAACGTAGATCAGGATTTCGGCGACGGCGGCAAAGGCTTCGACCGGGATTTCGCTGTCGATATCGATGGCGGAGAGCAGTTCGGCGAGATCGGCGTCTTCGCGGACCTTGACTCCTTGCGCGAACGCGATGGCGAGGATCTGCTCGGCGATGCTGCCGCGTCCACCGGCAACGACCCGGGGCGCGTTGCCCTTGTCGGGCTCGTATTGCAGCGCCACCGCGACCGGCGTTTTCTCGGGTGCCGGCCGGTTCGCTTCGCCTGAACGGGCCGCGCCTTCGCGCGCGGGACCGCCCGGCTTCCTTGGATCATCGTACTGTTCCGACACGAAGGTGTCCCACACGCCACGGGCCTCCACGGAGGCCTCACCACACCGCGTACTGTGCGGGAACAAGCTTAACAAATCCCTACGATACGGGAACTGTATGTAACTGTAATTATTCAGCAAGTTCCTGCAAAACAAGGGATTTTTCTAGTCTTGCCGCCGCGAATAATTTTAACGCTACCGACTTTACGGCCAAATACAGTGAAAAATTTAGCCTGAGAACCTTACTCGATTTTGGAGGTTCAAACGATGCCACATATGAAATCAACGGACAAAGCAATCGACCGATTGCCGAAGTCATCATCTAAAACTGTTTATTATTGGAACACGGGGCAGCTGGGATGGCTTGCCGTCCGCGTCAACGCAAGGACGCGGAGCTTTGTGCCCTTGCGGAAGCCAAATGCGTCTAGCGGGCTGTCTGCTTTTTTGGCCGGGGTCTTGTTGGCCGCGGCTTTGCGCTTGGTCTTTGCTTTAATAGCCATATTCAATCTCCTTTGACTTGGGTTTGTGAATACCCAAAGTCTAGGGGGATTAGCGCCTGATTCCGAGGATTATTTTCCTTGATTTTCCAATGGAAAATTCAAAATTTTTTGTGATAGTTTCTAATGGCACAGAGGGAGATAGGGTGACTATGTAATGGTCCGAAAGGAATAGTTATGCCTACCGAAGTACAAACGTGGAAAGCCCTAAACAGAATCCATGATCTTGCCCTCGAAGCGCTCAGATCCAGGGATGAGGAAAAGTTCAAAGAGACTTTAAAATCAATACATTCCATAGCTCGCTACCAACTAGGTAATTTGCTAAATGAGCCCCGTCAAAACAAAGAGTTCCCGCCCAAACATCGGGAGTCCATTGTTGAACAGGAGGAGGCGCGAGGCTAGGTTATCGGTCAACAGTATGACGCTACGCTTGAGGAAATAAAAAAGTTCCTCGACAGCTAACAAAAACCCCCCGCCATAGCGCGGGGTTTTTTTGCGTTACGATGACGCCATGACGCCATGACGCCAGACCGTAAGCATCAAATCCTTGAGCGCCTCTACGGGGGCGACGGCAACGTCTATCTGGATTACCTAACGCACCAAAGGACGCGCTAAAGATAACAAGGCCGGAGGCCGTGGCGTTGTTTAAAGCAAAGCTGGTGTTCGATGCCGACCGCGCAACCGGCTTTATCTTGCTGGCTCCGGCGCAGACCGGCCCTCTTGCATTAATTTGGCGAGAGGGCCGGTCTAAGGGGCCGGAAGTGTCTCGGTTTTTCAGACGATCTCGACCAGTTCGACGTTGAAGGTCAGGTCCTTGCCGGCGAGCGGGTGGTTCTGATCGACGGTCACGGACTCATCGGTGGCGTCGACGATGGTGATCATCAGCGCCTGGCCGTCGGGCGTGGCGGCCTCGAGCGCCATGCCGGTCTGGAGGTCCATCTCGGGCGGGAACTTGTCGCGCCCGACCTCGTAGACCAGATCCGCCTGGTGCGGGCCGTAGGCGTCGGCGGCTTCGATTTCGACGGTTTTGTTCTCGCCGGTCGCCATGCCGGTGAGGGCGGTGTCGATATCGGGCAGGATGCCGCCGTCGCCGAGCGTGATCGTCAGCGGATCTTGGCCGGCGGAGGACGAGAAGACGGACCCGTCGTTGAGGGTGCCCGTATAATGGAAACGGACGGTGTCGCCTGGTTTGGCTTGGCTCATGATATCTACTCCTTACGGGGCTTTCGGTGAAATAAGGGCTCGGGCGTTTGAAAAAACAAGCCGAGCCCGGCGCATCGCGTTGGGCGGGGCGGCAATGCCGTACACAAAGGGGGAACTTACGGAAGCCTGATTTCCGAGAGCCAGCCCGAACCGCTGCGCCATTCGCTGGTGCCCTTGCATTTGCGGCAGACGCGCTCGCCGGACCATTCGCTCATGAACGGATCGCGGCACATCAGGCAATTTCGGACCTTCTTCTCGTTTTTGCGCGTGGACGACGGTTTCTTATGCTTGTCGGCTTTGGGGATACCCGCCTTAGTCATGGTTTATCTTCCCTTGGGTTGCTTGATCGGTCGGCCTTGGTTTTCTTGGTGGGACGCGCCACGATTTTTTAGGCGACAAACACACCCTCCGCGGAGCATTGGAATGCACGCGGCATCACGAGAAGGAGGGGATTAGAAGTGCAGGACCGTGTCCTGAACAGTTCCTTAGTTATTCAACGATAACCAGATTTTCGGCGCAAGACCGTCCATCCCGCCCAGGGGAAAGCTCGAACTGTACTTTTTGACCTTCGGCCAGCTTAGTCAGTCCCGCACGTTCGACGGCGGAAATATGAACAAACGCATCGCCGCCGCCGTCTTCCGGTTCGATAAACCCGTAACCCTTGGTGGTATTAAACCATTTCACGGTGCCTGTCGGCATAGTATCTCCTTCCTTGATAGTCGTCGCGCATGCCCGGTTTGCAGCCGGCCATGGTTTGTCTTGGCATCGCATGGTTGGGGAGTAACAAAGGCTAGACGGTTCATTGCATGGTGCATTGCATCACGTATCGTCGTATCCAGGTACACCGGCATATGCGGACCAAGGTACGCCAACTATAAGCGATCCGGGGAAACGGCGCATTAATTATTTGGTTCTATTCAGGGTGTTAGGTCGGTGCGGTTGCGCTATAAGCGTTTATTGAGCGATTTCGCGCCATCAACGGGAGGACGATATGCCCCAGAATCCGGCTAAACAATTGCGGTCCCTGCTCGAAAAGCCCGGGGTCGTGCTCGGACCCGGCGTGACCGACCCGTTTACCGCCCGCCTGGTGAAGGAGGCCGGGTTCGACATGGTGTACATGGGCGGCAACGCCACCACGGCCGTGCGCCTCGGCACGCCCGACGTCGGCCTGCTGACCGTCGCCGAAATGGCCGATCAGGCGGCGCGGATCGCCGATGCCGCCGAATTGCCGGTGGTGGTCGACGGCGATAACGGGTACGGCAACGCCATGAACGTCCGCCGCGCGGTTCATTTGTACGAACGCGCCGGCGTCGCCGGAACCCATTTCGAGGATCAGGCCTCGCCCAAGAAGTGCGGCCATTTCGCGGGCAAGGTGCTGGTCTCGAAAGAGGAGATGGCGGGCAAGATCAAGGCCGCCGTCGATGCCCGAACCGATCCGGATTTTCTCGTCATCGCGCGTACCGACGCGGTCTCGGTGGACGGCTTCGAGGCGGCGCTCGAGCGTCTGGCGGCCTACAAGGAGGCGGGCGCGGATATGCTCATGTTGCCCCCGCCCATCACCCTCGCGCAGATCGGGCAGGCGAAAAGCCTCGGCTTGCCCCAGGTCGCGGTGCTCGACAGCAGCGGCAAGACCCCGGTGGTGCCGCTCGACGATCTCGACGAGGCCGGGGTGAAGATGGCGATTTTCCCGACCGCGGTGATCATGGCCATAATTCCGGCGATCCGCCGTCTTTACGGCGCCCTCAAGCGCGACGGCAATTTGGCGGGCGTGCTCGAAACGCTGGCGCCGTACGGCGATTACAACGACATCCTCGGCCTGCCGGCCATCCAGGCGCTGGAACAGCGCTACGCCCGGAAGTAGACGCGTTATTCGCCGCCGAGGCCGCCGTACATCATCTCGCGCAGGAACCAGACCTCCGTCGTCTTGGGCAGGTCCTTGCGGGTGAGCAGGATGTTCGTGGTCTTGAGGAACTTGATCGGATACGCTCCCTTGAGCGATTGCGCGAACACCGAACCCTCGGCGATTCCGAAGAAGTGCATGGGGATGACGAGCTTGGGCCGGACTTTCGCGACCACCCGCGCGGCTTCCTCCAGGCTCATCGTGTAGGTTCCGTCGATCGGGATGAACAGAACGTCGATCCGGCCGACGCTGAGGGTCTGATTGTCCGTCAGCACGTGGTGCAGATGGCCGACGTGTGCCAGGCACAGCTGCCCGGCCTCGATGACGAAGATCGAGTTCTGGTTGCTCTTGCGCCCGTCCCATTCGGCGAAATTGGTCGGCACGTTGTGGATGCGCATGTCCTTGACCCGGATGTCGTGGCGGGCGATGCCGCCTTGGGGGTCCCAGCCTCGGAGCACGAACTTGATCCCCGCATCGGGCAGGTCGGTGTAATGGGTTTCGTGCGAATTATTCATGGTCACGATGTCGGGCAGGAAATTCGGTTTGACGTAGCCGTTGTAGTCGGTCGCGACCGAAACGCCCTCGGGGCTTTCGATCAGCATGGTCGAGTGGCCGACGAACGTGACGCGCACGTGCCGTTTCGGTACCGGCACCGGTTGCGCCGATGCTGGATGGAAATACGGATGCGGCGTTTGTTGCACGAGCCCGAGCGCGCACGCCCGGCTTTCCGGCATTTGCGCGCCGGCGGGGGCGGCAAGCCCAAGCAGCCCCGCCGCGAAGAAAAAGCCGGCCAGGGCGAGAACAAGGGCGAGA
>JBBDTH010000117.1:16125-27903 GCA_040904505.1 Rhodospirillales bacterium
AGGGCGAGAACAAGGGCGAGACCGGCGGCGGTTCGGCGTAACGCAACAAGGTTCATGGCGCCTGCCTTTTCGGGTGTCCCGGAGGGTAAAGGGAAATCCTAATCCGTCCGCCGGGCGGGCGCCATCGGGATCGGTTTGGAGAGTGTAAACGCTTGAATGTCAAAGGGTTAGACGAGGTCCGCCGGGAGGCGCCGGGGCCCCGCCCGATTCACCGATTGTTAAGAAAGCGCGCCCATACTCGGGCCGTGGGAATGGTTCGCCTTCGGTCGAACCAAGGGATGTGGGGTCGTGATGGATTTATCCAAAATCACTCTTTTTGCGCTTTCCAAGAAGCGCATGGATTGGCTTAACCAGCGCCAGGAAGTCCTGTCGCAAAACATCGCCAACGCGGATTCACCGGGCTATCGGCCTCAGGACTTGAAGAAATTCAAGTTCAAGGAGCTGATCCGCCGCGAAAGCATGCAGCTCAACATGAACGTGGAAAACCCGAACCATTTGGGCGGGCGGCGCAAGCGGATCAAGGATTTCGCCGCCGAGAAAGAGCGCAAACCCTACGAAACCATGCCCGCGGGCAACGCCGTCGTGATTGAAGAGCAGATGCACAAGGTCAGCGAGACCAGCACCAAGCACAAAATCACGACCGAGCTTTACAAGAAACATTTGGGCATGTTCCGCACGGCACTCGGCCGCAGCTAGGGCATTATCTTAGGGGGAAACCACGATGAGCGACTTATTGAAGACCATGGCCATTTCGGCCGCGGGCATGAAGGTGCAGGGCGCGCGCCTGCGCGTGATTTCCGAAAATATCGCCAACGCCGATTCGTTGCCGCAAGCGCCGAACGGCACGCCGTACCGGCGCAAGGTGGTCATCTTCAAGAACGAATTGGATAAGCGCATCGGGCTGGACACGGTGCGGGTCGACAAGATCCGCCCGGACATGTCGGCGTTCGGCAAGAAGCACGATCCGTCCCATCCGGCGGCCGACGCCGACGGCTACGTGCAGACGCCGAACGTGAAATCCCTGGTCGAAATGATGGACATGCGCGAAGCGCAACGCTCGTACGAAGCCAACGTCACCGCGATCCGCGCGTCCAAGGGCATGATCGAGGCGGCGATCGAGATTCTGAGATAGCAGACCAACGCAACACACTCGTGGGGGAGTGACTTATGGCCGATCCGACAATTGCCGCGACGAAAGCGGCGCAAGCCTACCAGAACGCCGTCAAGACCGGGAAGGTGTCGAGCATGCTCGGCGGCGACCAACAAAACGTTTCCGGCGCGAACGGCGGTTTTTCCGATCTCGTCAAGAACGCCCTCCTGCAGGCCAAGGAAATCGGTAAGCAGAGCGAGGCGCAGTCCTTGAAGGGGATGACCGACCGGACCGATATCAGCAAGGTCGTGACCGCCGTCGCCGAAGCGGAACTGACGCTGCAAACCGTGGTGTCGATGCGCGACAAGGTGATCGACGCCTACAAGGAAATCCTGCGCATGCCCATGTAGGGGCGGTTCGGGACAACGTAAAGGAAACGCGCGCGTATGAACGAACTCGCCGTCCTCGAAGTCGGCCGCGAAGCGCTCTGGACGATCATCATCACGTCGGGACCGATCATGCTGGCGGGCCTGATCGTCGGCCTGATCATCGCGTTGTTCCAGGCCCTGACGACGATCCAGGAAATGACGCTGACGTTCGTGCCCAAGATCATCGTCATCTTTTTCGCCGTGATCGTGTTCCTGCCCTTCATGATGACCACCGTGATCGAGTTTTCGCAAAAGCTCTTCGCGCGCATGGCAACGCTTTCCTAAGGCGATGCTGCGCGAATTCCTGGCAGTCAATATTTTCGGTTTCTTTCTGAGCTTCGCGCGCATCGGGACGGCGCTCATCCTGTTGCCCGGGTTCAGCGCGGGTTGGGTCAGCGTGCGCGCGCGCGCCGCGATCGCCTTGGCGGTGACGTTCGTGTCGCTGCCGCTGATCGAGGCGACGTGGCCGCCGATGCCGGCGACACCGGCGGCGTTGATCGTGCTGTTGGCCGGGGAAATCCTGGTCGGCGCCCTGATCGGGTCGGTCGGCATGATCCTGATTTCGGCCCTGCATGCGGCCGGCTCCTTCATCGCGTTGTTTTCCTCGATGGCGAACGCCCTGATCCGCGATCCGATCGCGGAATCGCAAAGCGCGCTGACCGCCGGCTTCCTGACCACCACGGGCGTGGTGATGATCTTCGTCACCGATGCCCATCACATGATGTTCGAGGGCGTGCTGGCCAGTTATACGATCTTTACTCCGGGGCAAGGCGTGTTCGACGGTGACATGGCGGATACGATCGCGCGCACGGTCAGCGACAGTTTCGCGCTCGGCCTGCAGATGACGGCGCCGTTCCTGGTGGTCGCGCTCACCTATTACGTCGGCCTGGGCCTGCTCAACCGCTTGATGCCGTTGCTGCCGATCTTCTTCGTCGGCCTGCCGGTCCAGATCATGCTGCAGATCGCCGTTTTTATGATCACGTTCAGCGGAATCATGATGACCTTCATGAACTTCTTCGGGGAACGTTTCCGGGGACTTTTCATCCCCATCTGATGTCAATGTCTAAGAAGGGAATGCGGATAAGCCGTGGCTGAAGATCAAGCATCTAAAACAGAAGAGCCGACAGGCAAACGGATTCAGGAATCGCGCAGTAAGGGCCAGGTCGCGATCTCGAACGAGGTCAAGAGCTGGTTCATTCTGTTGGCAGGCACGCTGCTGTTGGTGGGCATCGCGCCCATGATGATGCGCGATTTGAACCTGGTGATCGCCAAGTTCATTACGATGCCCGACATTATTCCGATGGACCCGCGCCACATCCGCCACTTCTTCGCCCGCGAACTGGTCAATCTGGCGAAAGTCCTGGCGCCGTTCTTCGGGGTGATGGTGATCGTCGCGATTTTCGCGAGCGTGGTGCAGACCGGCTTCCTGTGGGCGCCGAAGAAGATCAAGCCCGAATTGCGCAAGATATCGGTCATAGCGGGCGTCAAGCGCGTGTTCGGCATGCGCGCGCTGATCGAATTCGCCAAGGGCCTGATCAAGCTCGCCATCGTGGCCGTCGTCGCGGGCGGCCTGGCGCTGCCGTACTTGAAGGACCTCGAGTTGTTTCCGTTCCTCGATGTGGTGCAGACCCTGGACCGGGTGCAGCAGACCACGTTGCTGCTGATGGCCGGCACCGTCGCCGTCATGACCGTGATTGCCGGGCTCGACTTCTTCTACCAAAAGTACTCCACCCACCAGCAGATCAAGATGACCAAGCAGGAGGTCAAGGACGAGTACCGCCAGCAGGAAGGCGATCCGATGATTAAGTCGCGCATCCGCCAATTGCGGATGGAACGGGCGCGCTCGCGCATGATGGCCGCGGTGCCCCAGGCCGACGTCGTCATCACCAACCCGACCCACTACGCGGTCGCGCTCGAATATAAGATGGATACCATGCCCGCCCCGAAACTCATCGCCAAGGGGACCGACAAGGTGGCCTTCCGGATCAGGGAGGTCGCCGAGGAAAACGACGTGCCGGTGGTCGAAAATGCGCCGCTGGCGCGCGCGCTTTATGCTACCGTGGAGCTTGATGAGGAAATTCCGGAAGAACATTATAAGGCGGTGGCCGAGGTTATCGGCTACGTCATGCGCCTGAAGGGCAAAATGCCGCACTAGCGGCTTCCTCCGATGGGCGTTTCGAGGGCCGGCCGCGACGCCAGGCTGTCGAGGCCGGTGCCGAGGCCGGAGGGTAAGGGCAGACAGAAGGAAGCGGGAGCGTGCCGTCACCGGCGAGAAAGGACTTCATCGCGAAGCTGTTCGACGGCCAGCAGCCGGCCGCCTGGCTGACCAAGAGTCCGATGCCTTGGAGCGTCGGCGCCGGCGTGCTGGCCGCGGCGGCCGCGCTGGTCTACTGGCAGGTGCCCGAACAAACCGCCGCCGTGATCGCGCTTGCGCTGTTGTCGCTCGCCGCGCTCGCCGGCCTGGTATGGAGCGTGTTTCGCCTACGCCCGCACGATCCGGCCGCCGCCTTGTTGTTGGCGGCCGCCGACGCCAATCCCGACGCCCGCCTGATCACCGGCCCCGACGGCGCGTTCGTCTACGCCAACGCGGCGTTCCACCGGTTGTTCGCGATGGCGACGTCCCTGGACGCCATCGCCGCCGTTTTGAACGACGGCGAGGAGGCGCGCGAGGCCTTCAAGCGCCTGCGCGCCGCCGCGCTTTCGGGCGTGCCCGGTGAGGCCGAATTTCCGCTGCATGTGCCGACCGTCGGGCGCGAATGGCGTCGCATCGCCGTGACTCCGGTGCCGGGCCGCCCCGGTTATGTGCTCTGGCGCGCGCGCGACATCACCGCCGAGCGCGAATTGGCCGCCGTACGGCACGCCGAGGACGACCGCTTGGCCGACTTTCTCGATTTCCTGCCCGCCGGGTTTTTCTCGGTCGATCCCAACGGACGCATTCAATACGCCAACAAGACCTTCACGCGCTGGCTGAGCGGCGGCGAGGACGCGGGCGCGCTGCGCGGCGAGAAGTTCGCCGGTTTCGTGGTCGAAACCGAACTGCCGCAACTGCCCGGACACGGCGCAAACGGCGACGGTTCGGACGGCTACGGGACCGGGGACGAGGGCCCGTCCCACGGCGAGGTCACCTTGCGCCGCCTCGACGGCTCCAGCTTCAAGGCGTGCTTGATCCAATCCGAGCGCACCGGTCCCGACGGCGACATGCAATACAGCCGCTCGATCCTGCTGCGCGACGTCACCTGGCGCGCGGCCGGCCAATGGGGCCAGGCGGTGCAGCGCCTGCACTGGTTGTTCGACGAGGCCCCGGTCGGCATCGTGATCCTCGATCTCAAGGGCACCGTCACCGAATGCAACAAGGCGTTCCTGGGCCTGCTCGGGTTGCACCGGCTCGCGGTCGTGAACCGGCCGTTCGCCGACCGGCTGACCAAGGAGGACCGCCACGAGGTCGCCGGGCAGCTGTCCAAGATCGTGATGGGCGTGACCCGGGCCGCGCACATCGAAGTGCGCATGCCGGGCGCGGCGCAGAAGGAGTTGACGACGTCGCTCTACGCCAGCCGCATCGAGGACGGCGACGGCGAGGTGAGCGGCCTGATCCTGCACTTCATCGACACCACCGATCAGAAGAGCCTCGAAATCCAGTTCGCGCAGTCGCAGAAAATGCAGGCGGTCGGCCAGCTCGCGGGCGGCGTCGCGCACGATTTCAACAACCTGCTGACCGCGATGATCGGCTTCACCGATCTGTTGCTCGAGCGCCACGGCCCCGAGGACCCCTCGTTCTCCGACATCATGCAGATCCGCCAGAACGCCAACCGCGCCGCCAACCTGGTGCGCCAACTGCTCGCGTTCTCGCGCAAGCAGACGTTGGCGCCGGAAATCCTCAACCTCAACGAAGTGATCACCGAGCTGACCAACCTGCTCGGCCGCCTGATCGGCGAGAAGATCGAGCTCGCGATCGAGCGCGAGTCCGATCTCGGGCTGGTGCGCGTCGATCGCGGCCAGTTCGAACAGGTGATCGTCAACCTCGCGGTCAACGCGCGCGACGCCATGCCGGGCGGCGGCACGCTCAGGATCGATACCCGCAACGTCATGCTGCGCGAGGCCGTGCAGCGCGGCCACGAGGTGATGCCGGCGGGCGAATACGTGATGATCGAGGTGCACGACACCGGCTCGGGGATCGCCAAGGAAAACATCCCGCACATCTTCGAGCCGTTCTTCTCCACCAAAGAGGTCGGCGCGGGCACCGGGCTGGGCTTGTCGACCGTCTACGGCATCGTCAAACAGACCGAGGGCTTCATTTCCGTCGACAGCGCCCTGGGCGAGGGTACCGTCTTCACCGTTTACCTGCCGCGCTGCGACGACGGCGCCTCGCGCAGTATCGGCGCGCCGCCGCCCGGCGATCTGTTCGCGCCCGAAACCGCGGCCGCCGTGCACGCGAGCCATGCGCGCAAGGCCGTTTCCGCGCCGCCGGCGGTGAAGGATCTCACCGGCGCGGGCATCGTTCTGTTGGTCGAGGACGAGGACGCGGTGCGGATGTTCGGCGCGCGCGCGTTGCGCAACAAGGGCTACACGGTGTTGGAGGCCAACAACGGCGAGGCCGCGCTCGACGTGATCAACGGCACCGACGCGACCATCGACCTCATCATTTCCGACGTCGTAATGCCGGGCATGGACGGCAATACCCTGGTGCAGCTCATCCGCCACGAACTGCCGGAGATCAAGGTGATTTTAATGTCCGGCTACGCCGAAGACGTGCTGACCGACGGCAATATCAAGAACGCCTCGATTCACTTCCTGCCCAAGCCCTTCACGCTGAACGAGCTCGCCGGCACGGTGAAGGACGTGATGGCGGAGTAGGGGCTTCTCTTGAGCCCTACCTACTCGGCGGGAAGCGTGCAGCGGGCGCGCCCCAAATCGCCGAAATCGGCGATTACCTCGGCGCCGGCGGCAACCGGAATGGGGCCGGTGGCCGCACCCGTGCTGATCCAATCGCCGGCCTTCATCTCCAAGCCCCGGGTCGCGAGCTTGTTGGCGAGCCAGGAAATCGAATTGAGCGGATTGCCGAGCACGTTGGCGCCGGTCGAGGTGCAGATCACGTCGCCGTTGATGATGTGTTCGACGCCATGGTTCGGCAAATCGAACTTTCGCCAGTCGGCGACGCCCGAGCCGAAGACGAAGGCGAAGTTGCCGGCGAAGTCCATCGTCGACGCCGGCCGGCCGAGAGCGTCCCGCGTCCTGAAGCGTTGGCCCGTGACTTCGATGGCGGGATGCATCGTCGCGACCGCGTCGGCGGCCTGCTCCATGCTGTAGGGAGCCCCGGACGCGGGCAGATCCTTGGCGAGCACGACGGCGAATTCGCATTCGATGGCGCGGACCGAAGGCGCGCCGGCCTCGAAGCGGTGGCCGTCCTCGTAATTGAACTCGGCGAAGATCGGCCCATAAGCGGGCTCGCTCAGCCCGGCGTCCTTTTGCAGCTGCGCGTTGGTGCGCGCCACCTTCCAGCCGGCATAGGTGATCGCCGGGTGCTTGAGCATCACATTCTGAACCGCCAAGGCATCGTCGAACGTGGCCGGCTTGCAATCGTCGGGAATATCGTCGAGCAGCTTTTTCCCGAGATGCGCTTCGATCAGAATTTCGGCGGCTTTGGCGGCATCGATCATGTGAATTCTTCTCCTTAATTCCCGTTACCGGGTTTCGATTGCAGTGATATAATAATCGTGTGAAATTATCTTGGGAAACTTAATCGCGTCGATGGTGCGCAATGCCGGATTTCGGGCTCTGCACGAACACGTGCCGACCGAGGGCAAGGTCAAAAACGCCTCGATCCGTTTCCTGCCTAAGCCCTTCACACTGAGCGACCTCGCCGGTAAGGTGCCGGCAAAGTGAAAGACGTGATGGCGGAGTAAAGCCCCACCGAGAATCCGAAGCATAAAATCCAAAACACTAAAAATGGAGACCCAGCACTAATGAATACCGTCGTGGAACGGATCGGGCAGTATGCCGCCGGTCTGAAGTTCGAAGATATCCCCGAAAACGTCCGACACTACGCGAAGACGATTTTTCTCGACAGCCTGGCGTGTGCCTACGGCGGGCTCGAAAGCGAGCCCGCGCGCCTGGTGCGCGACAGCATCGACGATCTCGGCGGGCGCGAGCAGGCGACCGTGTTCGGCAAAAACGCGAAGACCGATATCGTCATGGCGGCGCTCGCCAACGGCGTCGCCATCCGCTATCAGGATTACAACGACGTCTATTTCGGTCCGGCCTGGACCGCGCATCCGAGCGATACCCTCGCGACCGTGATGGCCGTCGCCGAGTGGAAGGATCGCTCGGGCGCCGATCTGCTGGCCGCGATGGTCGCGGCCTATGAGGTGCAGTTGCGATTTTCCGATCTGCCGGTGACGAAGAACCTGTGGCACGCGGGCTGGCATCATACCGTTGCATGTGCGTATGCCGCCGCCGCGGGCGTCGGCAGCCTGTTGGGCCTTAACGGTGAAAAGATGGGCCACGCTATCGCGCTCTCGGGCGCGCGCGCCAATACGCTCTCCGAAATCCGCCACGGCGACATCCCGATGGATAAGGCCTTATCGGCGCCGATCGTCTCGAGCCAGGCGATCCCGTACGCGCTGCTGGCCGCGCGCGGGTTCACCGGCTGCACGACGCTGCTCGAGGGGCCGTACGGGTTCGGTAAATCGGTCGCGGGCGGGGCCGATGTCGAACCGCTGGTGCCGGAGGCGGGGGATTTTCGGATTATGAAGATCGGCCTCAAGCCCTATCCGGTCGAGGGCATGACGCCGGCGATGGTGCAGGCGGCGCTGGAGTTGCGCGCCGAATACGGCATCGATCCGGGCGAGGTGCGGGCGATCCGCATCCTCGCGCATGAGGAGGCGTTGACCAAGCCGAGTTGGGACGACCGCAAGCTGGCGCCGACCACCAAGGAAACGGCCGATCATAGCTTTTATTATTGCGTCGCGGTGGCGTTGGTGGCGGGCGAGGTCACCTCGCGCCAGTTCGAGGACGACTGGCTGGCGAACAAGCAGGTCGCGGCGCTGATCGCCAAGACGACGATGGAAGAGAAGAAGGAGCTGACGGCCCTGTTCAAACAGGGCGCCCGGCCGGCCGGCGTCGAGATCGCGACGGCGCGCGGCACGTTTTACCGCGAAGTGTCCTATCCGCTCGGCGATCCGCACAATCCCATGACCGATGCCCACGTGACCAAGAAGTTCATGACCCAGGCGGTGCCGGTGCTGGGCCAAGCCGTCGCCGAACAGGTGGTCGAGCGCGCCCTCGGCCTGGAACGCGACGCGAGCGTGCAACCGCTGATGGCGCTCTTGGGCGGGAACGGAGGCGGCACGGGATGAGGGATCAACGGTCGAGCTTCTTCGCTTTTTCGATCAGGTGATCGAGCATGGCGCCGGCGATGTCGATGTCGGCGACAAGCTGCGCCTGCGGGAAATAACACGGGAAGTTGGCCTCCAGCAGATAAAGCCTCCCACTGGCGTGCTCGAGCACGTCGACGCCGGCGAACTCGAGGCGCAAGGCCTGAGTGGCCTTGACGGCGAGCGCGCCGAGGGCTTGCGAAGGCTCGGCGGTGTAGTCGGCCGGGTCATCCCCGGAATAGGTGCGAAAATCGTCCGGATTGGTCGTGTTCTTGTAGGCCGCCACGGCGCGCCCGCCGACCACGACGACGCGCCAATGGATCGCATCCGGCACGTAGCTCATGAGCAACGGGTGCTGGCCCTGGCTCAGCGCGTAATCGCAGAGCGAGAAGAGCGCCGGGTACGAATCCGCGCGCATCACGCCGACGCCGCCTTCGCCGCCCGAGACCTTGATCACGACCGGAAAGCCGCCCAGGTGCTCGACGAAGGCCCTGAGGAGATCGGGATCGACGGCGCTGAGGTAATAGGAGCGCGGCACCGGCAGGCCGGATTTCATGAACAGAAACGGCGCCGTGCCGGAGCGGAAGAACGGCCCCAGGGGATCGGCGTAAAAGGTCGCCGCGCCGGGGGTGAACAGAAACTCCTCGACCAGGATGGCGGCGGCCGACACGGCGGGGCGGTAAAGCAGGTCGCCGGGCCGCGGGCGACCTTCCGAATCGTAGTCGAAGCAGGACGCCTCGACGGGGACGAAGTCGGCGGCGCGCGCGGCGCAAGCCTCTTCAAGCAGCCGCATCGTCTCCTCGGGCACCTCGTCGTCGATGCAATAAAACTTCATGTCGGTTCCCGTGCCCCGCTAAGAGTGATGGCGCCATAATGCCGCCTTATTTATACTCCTATCATCGACGGTCGACATACCGGCGATAACATCATTCGGCACGTCATTCGGCACATCATTTTGGCTATGGGGGGTATCATGTGGCCTAAAGCGAAACTCGACTATTTCTCCGTGCGTCAACGCGACGACGGCGGGCTCGACGTGATCGACCCGAAAACCGGCGGGACCGAAACCCTCGATGCGCTGACCGCGCTGGTGTTGGCGTTCGCCGACGGCAAGACGTCGACCGATACCGTCGTCGCCGAACTGCGCAAATGCTTCGACGGCGAGATCGACGCGGAAACCGTCTGGTCCGCCTATGATCGTTTACGGGATTCCGGTCTGATCGAGGATTGGAGCGTGCCGCCGGCGGGGCCGGGCGTGCTGACCCGCCGCCATATCATCGGCCGCCTCGGCGGCGCCGTGGCCGCGGCCTCGATCGCCGCCGTGATCGGCGGAAAGGGTGCGCGCGCCCAATCGCCGCAGGAACAGGAAAAGGCGGCCAAGCTCGGCAAGGTGGAGCAGGAGAAGGCGGCTAAGCGGTCCCAGGAGCAGAAAGCGAAGGCCGCCCAGGAACAAGGCAAGAAGTCTCCGGCCGCCCAGGAGAAGATGAAAAAGGCCCAGGAAAAAGAGGCGAAGGCCGGACAGGAACAGCGCAAGAAGAACCCGGCCCAGGAAAAACAGCAAAAGGCCGCGCAGGAAAAGCGCAAGAAGACCGGCACCCAGGAAAAGAAGAAGAAATCGGCGCAGGAGCAGCAGAAGAAGAAGGCCACCGCCGAGAAGAAGCAGAAGAGCGGGGCGCAGGAGAAGAAACAGAAAGCCGCGCAGGAACAGCAGCAGATGAAGGCGTCCCAGGAGCAGGCCGCCAAGCGCGCTCAGGAACAAACCGCCAAGCGCGCCCAGGAACAAAAGGCCAAGGTCGGCGGCTGAGGCGCTCTAAATTATTGATGTAGATCGGATTCACATGATTTATCGGAACCAAGGGGTGTTTCCGATACATCATGATCCGATCAAACACGCTTTCGCTTTTAGGGCGGCTATGACGGCGGCGGGGGATTCTTCTCCCCCGTGACCGTGGCCGCATTCGCTTTCGCCTGACGGGGAATCGGAGGCGATTGTATACATGAAAAAGCAGAATTTGGAAGATGCCCGGAAACCCAAGGATAGAATCGAGATCACGCCCGAGATGATCGAGGCGGGGGTGGCTGTTTTTCGCGCTTGGGAGGAATCCGTTGATTATAACGACGGCTATGCGGCTTTCAGTGATGATACGGAGAGACTGGTTCGGGAAATATTACTCAGCAGCCAAGCCGTGATGAACAAGCAGGCGTAGGAAGGATTTAGCTTCTGTCATGATTGCCTCTGCCTCTAAATTTAACTCTGTTACGGTCCATTCCTTCTCGTTGTGTTCTAGCCCCAGGTATTTCATTTTCCTTCGGCCTGACACTCCAAGGGGTTTTATTGCCCCAGGCCTTTGCCCTTCGGTCCAATAACTATGAGCAACAATGCCGCGAATTTTATTGAGGCGTTCAATTTCTTTAATATGAGGTTCAAATTCTTCGGAGGTTCCTTGTAATTCACAAAGAGCCTTAAATAAGTCTCTTTTTCTGGGGTAGTCGAGTTGTGCTGATAGGTAGCCTTCCATTTCCATTGTTTGGTTATGATAGAATCCTTCGGTTCCCTCAGATAGAACTGCCTCAAGATAGCCCCAAGCGGCTATTATGCGGCCAAATGTGAGAGCAAATTCATCATTGATCGGTCCATAGAGTTTCATGACGGATAAACCTGAAAAACCTGATCCAACTAAAGACCCTCAATTCAATGAGGCTTTGGAGAAGCTATTAAAAACGCCTCCGAATCCCAAGAAGGGTAAGCTAAAAAGTGGGGAAAAAACCAAGAAAAAGAGTAAAAATGTCTCTTGAAACACTTTTGTTGGTATGCCTTTTTTTCTCGGCAATTCAGTCTGTGATTTTTCTTTTTATTGTATGTCGCTTTAGTGACCTTCTTGGCCGATTA
>JBBDTH010000118.1:0-27423 GCA_040904505.1 Rhodospirillales bacterium
TACTCACAATACCCAACCTCTGCAATAAAGTTTTTTTAGTAATACCTAAGACTAGTATGTATAATTTAGTTAATTTTTATAGAATATCGTCGGCTGCATACTTGCATAAACAATCCGCGCAGTAACGCAACCTAACGTTGCGGCTGCTTTGTGGTTATTTCGCCGTCCAGCCGCCATCGACAAGCAAACTGGCACCGGTGATCAGGGCCGCCGCCGGCGACGCCAAAAACACGATAGCCCCCATGATGTCCTCGATGCCGCCGACCCGCCCCAAGGGAATCTGAGCGGTCACCGAATCGATGAACGATTCGTCGGCGAAGAACTTTTCCGTCATCGGCGTTCTGATGAAGGTCGGGCATACGGTGTTGACCCGGATGTTTCGCGGTGCCAATTCGACCGCCATCGCCTTCGTCATGCCTTCGACGGCGAACTTGGAAAGACAATACACCGTCCGGTTGACCGCGCCGACATGCCCCATCTGCGAGGAAATATTGATGATCGACCCGCCGCCGCCCGCATCCATTTTCCTCGCGGCGGCCTGCGCGACGAAGAAGGCACTTTTAATATTCAAATCGACGATCCGGTCGAAGTGTTCTTCCGGCACGTCCAGGAACGGCTCGGGAATATTGGTACCGGCGTTGTTCACGAGAACGTCGATGCGATCCAGCCCGCCGAGCATATCGGCCACTTGGCTGATCGACGTCACGTCGCAAACCAGGGCTTCCGCCGTGCCGCCGGTTTCCCGAATCGCCCGGCACGATTCCTCAAGATCCGACGCGGTCCGGCTGATGAGATGAACCTTGGCGCCCGCCTCCGCCAAGGCCTGGGCGCAGCCGCGCCCGATCCCCCGGCCGGCGCCGGTGACGACGGCAATTTTACCGTCGAGACGCATGGAGGGCATCGACCCGGGCGTAATCATAGTCGTATCCATCGGCGGCGCATCCTTTCTCAAATAGCCCTTCTCGCGTTCGGCGGCAGATGGTACAGAGTTATCCGTCAAAACAAAACATGCCGAATGGCTAAAAGTCGGGAGGATCGCGATGACACGCCGGTACGACGAGAAGATGTTCGATCTCGCCCATCTCCGGGCAACGGCCGAAAAGTGCAAGAACTGGGGCCGCTGGGGGCCGGACGACCAAATCGGCACGTTGAATTTCGTGCAGCCCGAAGACATCATCAACGCCTGCCGATTGGTCAAAAAAGGCAAGCCGTTCTCGCTCGGTCTCAACTTCGACCGGTTCGGACCGCAAAAGGGCCTGTGGGGCAATCGCTTCAACCCCATCCATACCATGCTCGCCACCGGCACGGATGCCGTCGCCGGCAACCAGGACGCCGGCGGATTGCGCTATGCCGACGACATGGTGTCCCTGCCCTTGCAGTGCGGCACCCAGTGGGACGCCTTGGGGCATATTTTTTACGACGACAAAATGTGGAACGGCTACGACGCCCGGCTGGTCGATTCGAACGGCGCCCAGAAGAACGGCATCGAGAACGTCAAGGACCGGATGATCGGCCGCGGCGTGCTGCTCGACGTCGCCCGCCATGAAGGCGTCGATTGCCTCGCGGACGGCACCGCCATCACCAACGAGGATCTGAACGCGACCGCGAAGGCACAAGGCGTCGAAATCCGGCGCGGCGATTTCGTTATTTGCCGCACCGGCCAAATGGAGCAGCGCCTCAAGGACCAGGACTGGGGCGGATATGCGGGGGGCGATGCCCCGGGGCTCGCGTTCGAGACCGCCGAGTGGATTCACGAAAAGGAAATCGCGGCAATTTGCTGCGATACCTGGGGCTGCGAAGTCCGCCCGAACGAAACCAAGGACGCCAGCCAACCCTGGCACTGGGTGGTGATCCCGATGATCGGCATCAGCATGGGCGAGATTTTCTACCTCAAGGACCTCGCCGAGGACTGCCTCGCCGACGGCGTGTATGAATTCCTGTTCCTGGCGCCGCCGCTGCCGATCACCAAGGCCGTCGGCTCGCCGATCAACCCGATGGCCGTTAAGTAAATCACGGAAAGAAACACGGAACGAATAATGGCAACCTATCTCAAGAAGGAAATCCCTCAGGACAAAGCCGAGGAAGCCGACCGCCGGGTTCGCCAAACGGTCGAGGCCATCATCGACGACGTGCGCTGCCGCGGCGACGCGGCGGTACGCGACCTGTCGGCAAAATTCGATTCCTGGAATCCGGACAGCTTCCTTCTGCCCCGCGAGGAAATCGACAGGATCGTCGCATCGGTCGACCGGCGCACCATCGAGGACATCAAGTTCGCCCAGGAACAGATCGGCCGCTTCGCGCAAATCCAGCGCGACTCGATGAAGGACGTCGAGGTCGAAACCATCCCCGGCGTGACGCTCGGGCACCGGATCGTGCCGGTAAACCGGGTCGGGTGCTATGTCCCGGGCGGGCGCTATCCGATGGTCGCCTCGGCGCATATGAGCATCGTCACGGCCAAGGTCGCGGGCGTGAAGGACATCATCGCCTGCACGCCCCCGATCGACGGCAAGCCCTATCCCGAAACCGTCGCCGCGATGGCGCTCGGCGGCGCCGACAGAATCTACGTGCTCGGCGGCGTTCAGGCCGTCGCCGCCATGGCGCTCGGCACCGAAACCATTCCCGCCGTCGACATGATCGTCGGTCCGGGCAACGCCTACGTCGCCGAGGCAAAGCGCCAGTTGTTCGGCGCCGTCGGGATCGACCTCTTGGCCGGGCCGACCGAAGTGCTGATCGTCGCCGATCACACCGCGGACGCGGAAATGGTCGCGACCGATCTGCTCGGCCAAGCGGAACACGGCCCGACCTCGCAAGCCATCCTGATCACGACGTCGGAAAAACTCGCCAAGGACCTGCCCGCCGAAATCGAGCGCCAGTTGCAGCGCCTGCCGACCGCCGACGTCGCGCGCGTCTCCTGGAACGACTACGGCGAGATCATCCTGGTCGACGGCATCGAGGAAGCCGTGATCGAGGCCGACCGCATCGCCTGTGAACACGTCCAGATCCTGACCGAGAACCCGCGCTATTTCCTCGAGAACATGACCAACTATGGCTCGTTGTTCCTCGGGCCCGAAACCAACGTGTCCTACGGCGACAAGGTCATCGGCACCAATCACACCCTGCCGACCAAGAAGGCCGCACGCTATACCGGCGGGCTCTGGGTCGGCAAATTCCTCAAAACCATGACCTTTCAGGAGTGTACCCCGGCGGCCAGCGCGCTGATCGGCGATTACTGCTCGCGGCTGTGCGCGATCGAGCGATTCTGGGGCCACAAGGAGCAGGCGGACCTGCGCCTGCGCCGCTACGCGGGTAAAAACGTGGGGCTTGGCGCTTCTTAAAACTTCCCCTATTTAAGCGGCATTATCCCTTTCCATCACTCTTGCCAGCCTTCCGCCGACCCCCCATAGTATGATCATGGAACGCAGAAAAGCCCGGAAAAGCATGGCTGAAGCGGCCATTCCGGCCGGTGATGCCCGTCTGTGCGAATGGCCGGGCTGTCGGGACGGCCATGGCCAATTCCGGGCGCCGCGGGCGCGCGACGATTTAAATAATTTTTACTGGTTTTGCCTCGAACACATCCGCCAATATAATGCTTCCTGGAATTACTATGCCGGCATGAGCGACGACGAGGTCGAAGCCGATGTCCGAAAAGACACGGTTTGGCATCGCCCCAGTTGGCCCATGGGCGGCAAATCCAGACGGCGCTTTTCGCCTTCGGCGAAATTCAAGGACCCGTTCGGTTTTTTCGACGACTCCGGCCCCGACGGGGCGGAAACCGATACGGTAACCAAGGAATTGGGCGCGGCCGAAACCCGGGCGCTGGTGGTTCTCGATCTGAGGCCCCCCATCACCAAGGAAGGCCTTAAGGCGCGCTATAAGGAACTGGTCAAACGTCACCACCCCGATGCCAATGGCGGCGACAAACGAGCGGAAGAACGATTTAAGCAAATCAGCCAAGCCTATCAGCTCATCATGAATTGCCTGGCATCCTGAGAGCAATTCGCGAACGAAACGACGACAACGGAAAAGAACTGGATATTTAGCCTTATGACGACATCACTTGCCCCCGACGCGGCGGCATCGGGGTTTCCTCTCGATGCACCCGACATCAAAGTCTCCGTCAGCCAAACTTTCGGCATCGACTGCGATATGGACGTTCCGGCGTTCAGCGAAGCGGAAGCGCACGTTCCCGAACGGGACGAGGCCTATCAATTCGACCGCGACACCACGCTCGCGATCCTCGCCGGATTCGCCTACAACCGGCGCGTCATGGTCCAGGGCTATCACGGCACCGGAAAATCGACTCACATCGAGCAGGTCGCCTCGCGCCTGAACTGGCCGTGCATCCGCATCAACCTCGACAGCCACATCAGCCGGATCGACCTCGTCGGCAAGGATGCGATCGTATTGCGCGAGGGCAAGCAAGTGACGGAATTCCGCGAAGGCATGCTGCCGTGGGCGTTGCAACATCCGATCGCGTTGGTGTTCGACGAATACGACGCCGGCCGGCCGGACGTGATGTTCGTGATCCAACGGATTCTCGAATCCGAAGGCAAGCTGACGCTGCTCGATCAAAACCGCGTCATGAAGCCGCATCCGTATTTCCGCGTGTTCGCCACCACCAACACGATCGGCCTCGGCGACACGACGGGCCTGTATCACGGCACCCAACAGATCAACCAGGGCCAGATGGACCGCTGGAACATCGTCGCGACCCTCAACTACTTGCCGCACGACGACGAGGTGGGAATCGTCGTGGCCAAGGTGCCCGCCTACAGCAACAAGAAGGAGCGCGCAAAAGTCGACGCCATGGTCGAGGTCGCGGACCTGACCCGCGCCGGCTTCATGAACGGCGACATTTCGACCGTCATGTCGCCGCGCACCGTGATCACCTGGGCGGAAAACGCCAAGATCTTCGGCGACGTCGCGTTCGCGTTCCGGGTTACCTTCCTGAACAAGTGCGACGAGATGGAACGCCCTCTGGTCGCGGAATACTACCAGCGGTGCCTGGGCGAGGAACTGCCCGAATCCGCCGTCAACGCAACCCTGCTGTGATGCCCGCCGAAACGTCCAGATACACGACAGGAACCGCGAGGCAAACGTGAGCCAACGGGAAACCCCGACCGATTTGATCAAGCGGGTCACGACCTCGACCCTGCAGGCCGTGGCCCACCGCCGCGACTTGGCGGTCACGTTTTCCCAAGGCGACGGCGCGCGCAGCGAAAACTCGGTGCAACTGCCGGCGCCGCCGCGCCAGCTCACCAACCGGGAAATCACCCGGCTGCGCGGCAAGGCCGACGCCTCGGCCCTCTGGTTCCGCCACCACGACAGCGAGCTGCATAACGAGCTTTTGCCGCGCGGCCGCGATGCCCGGGCGGTCTACGAGGCGGTCGAACAGGAACGGGTCGAGGCGATCGGCAGCCGCCGCCTCAAGGGCGTCGCCGAGAACCTGATGGCGCTGACGGTGGAGCGGTGCCAGGGCTATGTCGGCGCCGAAAGCCGCGAGGATATTCCGCTCTCGGACGCGATGGCCCTGATGGTCCGCGAGAAGCTCGGCGCGCCGATTCCGCCGGCGGGCAAAAAGGTTCTGGACTTGTGGCGCCCCTGGCTCGAGGAACGGGTCAAGCCGCACTTGCGCGACCTCGACGAGAAGATTCTGGATCAGGCGGCGTTCGCCGAGACCGTCAATAAGATCATCGACGCGCTCGAGCTGACCCAGGATGACGAGGATCTCGACGATCAGGAAAACGAGGAGCAGCAATCCGAGCAATCCGCCGACGACGACTCGGGCGACTCGGAGGACGGCGACCAGGAAACCGACGGCACCACGATGTCCGAAGGGACCGAAACCGAAACCGAGGGCGACATCGACGATTCCGCCCTGGGTCTCGACGAGGAAATGCTGGCCGACGGCGAAGAGCCGGCCGGGCCGACCGACAGCGACTACAAAAAGCCGAATTTCGGGCCGCCGGGCGGATCGCTCTATCGTGCCTACACGACGGCGAACGACGAAACCGTCAACGCCAACGAGCTGTGCGAGCCGGTCGAGCTCGACCGCCTGCGTCTGCAGCTCGATCAGCAACTCGCGCAATTGCACGGCGTGGTATCAAGGCTCGCCAACCGGCTGCAGCGCCGCTTGCTCGCCAAGCAGAACCGCTCCTGGGAATTCGACCTGGAGGAAGGCGTCCTGGACGTTTCCCGCCTGACCCGCGTCATCATCGATCCGATGTATCCGCTGTCCTTCAAGGAAGAGACGGACATCGATTTCCGCGACACCGTGGTCTCGCTGTTGATCGACAATTCGGGCTCCATGCGCGGCCGCCCCATTACGGTCGCCGCCATGAGCGCCGATATCCTGGCACGCACGCTGGAACGCTGCGGCGTGAAGGTCGAAATCCTCGGCTTCACGACCTGCGCCTGGAAGGGCGGCAAGGCGCGCGAGAAATGGGTCGCCGACGGCAAGCCGGAATTGCCCGGGCGCCTGAACGATCTGCGCCATATCATTTACAAGGCGGCCGATTCGCCGTGGCGGCGCGCGCGCAAGAACCTCGGCCTGATGCTGCGCGAGGGGCTGCTCAAGGAAAACATCGACGGCGAAGCCCTGCTGTGGGCGCACAACCGCCTGCTGGCGCGCAACGAGCAACGCCGGATCCTGATGGTGATCTCCGATGGTGCTCCGGTCGACGACGCGACGCTCTCGACCAACCCCGGCAATTATTTGGAATCCCATCTGCGCCACGTGATCGAGTGGATCGAAACCTATTCCCCGGTCGCCCTGACCGCGATCGGCATCGGCCACGACGTTACCCGCTATTACAAGCGCGCGGTCACGATATCGGATGCCGAGGAACTCGGCGGCACCATGCTGCAGAACCTGACCGAACTGTTCGACGAAGCCCCCGCCGCGCCCCGGCGGCGCCTCAAGTCGGCATAACCGAAACGCTTCCTCCTCGAAATTAAATAACATTTATTATCAATAATTTAGGATGAATATTAAATTTTGTATTTATTGTTATATAATAAATAATAAAGGGTAGATGTGGGAGAAGTTGTTTGCGGGTTGAGAGACTGCCATTCACGGTCTACGACATTGTTGGCTATTTAGCTCCTGGCTTTTTTATCGCTTGGTGCACACTCTTACTATTTAACAAGCCTGAATATGGTGAATTTATTTTTGACGAACGATGGAAACTTTTTGGAGAAAGTGCTTATAGCAATGCATCTGCATTCGCCGTTTATTTAATTTTATCATATTTGACGGGGCATTTGGTTGGAATGCTTTCGTCAGTAACCGTTGAAAAACTAAAAATCCAATATCTAGGATATCCATCTAATTATTTAATGAAACAATTCGAATTCAAAGGAGCAATAAAGGAGAGAAGCATCACAAAAAATATAGTGCCTCAATTTTCTCAGAAAAGATTTTGGGTCAATCAAGCTCTCTTGATGCCATTAATTCCAATAACATTACTTTTATTTTTTTCTGGTTGGTTTAGCGTTCTTACCAAAACGCTTCCAAAATCGATGGCAGAGTTGGTAAAAAAAAGATACGCAGAAACCTCTGGCCAGAAAATTAATGACGACGATAAAGAAGAAAATTGGTTTTTATTCGTGCATTATTATGTGATCAACAATCACCCATCAGCACTGTTTAGAATTTATAATTATGTTACCATTTATGGTTTTCTAAGAAACATGTGTTTTATTTTTTGTCTGATTTTCTGGTTTTTTATAATCGATACATTTGTTTCAGTTGATCATTTGGTTTTTTATTCATTTATAGATTTTCGTGTGGAGTCAAAAAACTTTTTGCCTTTGGCGCTTACGATCATTATCGCTTCAGTTCTCTATATGGCATTTATAAAATTCTATCGGCGTTACAGTGAAGAGGCCTTAATGGCGTTTATTACACGACATGAAGATTTAGAAAACTCAACCAAGGACGAATGCTAAAATTCAATACTTTAATTACTTCCCTGATCTTATATCCCGCCCCCAGATATCCCCTTTTCAGAACCCGGCCGGATCGCTACAAATTGGCGCACCCCATTCCTGACCACACGGGCATCGATCCGAAACCATGACCACCGACACCTTTACCGAAGACCATCCGCCGGCCGCCCCCCAAACCCTGCGCGAACGCATCGGCGCCTTCGTCGAAGGCGCGCGCGTGCAACGGGTCATTATCACGCTCATCGTTTTGAACGCGGTCTCGCTGGGCCTCGAAACGTCGCCCGATGTGGTCGCCGCCGTCGGGCCGTATCTGCATGCCTTCGATAAATTCGTGATCGCGATTTTCGTGCTCGAAATCGGCGGCAAGCTCATCTACCGGGGCTTCGGTTTCTTCAAGATCGGCTGGAACGTCTTTGATTTCATCATCGTCGGGATCGCGCTGATGCCGGCCGCCGGACAACTGTCCGTGCTGCGCGCCCTCAGGATATTAAGGACCCTGCGCCTGCTCTCGGTGGTGCCGTCGATGCGCAAGGTGGTGCAGGCGCTGCTCACCGCGGTGCCGGGCATGATGTCCATCGGCGCGATTATCCTATTGATTTTTTACGTCGGCGGCGTGCTGGCCACAAATCTGTTCGGCAAGGAATTCGACGAATGGTTCGGCACCATCGGCCGGTCCATGTTTTCGCTGTTCCAGATCATGACGCTGGAAAGCTGGTCCATGGGCATCGTCCGTCCGGTGATGAAAGTTTATCCTTACGCCTGGATCTTCTTCATCGCATTTATCCTGATGACCACCTTCGCGATTCTGAACCTTTTCATCGGAATCATCGTCGACGCGATGCAATCGCAGAACACCGAGGAAGAGGACTTGATCCGCTCGGAGGCCGAAAAAGGCCGGGCGGAACGCGATAAAATCCACCATGAATTGACCGCCCTTCGACAAGAACTTGCGGACATGCGTCGATTCATGGAGAATCAGGGCGGGACCAAGGACGGATAACCCCGGGTCAGGATCATTTCCGCATGGCCAAGGCGCGCACACGGTGTCGAATCGCTCCTCTCACGGCCTGCTATCTTTGCCTGATCACGATCTTCGCCGCCGGCGTTCCGGCCCCGCCGCCGTCGTTTGCATCCGACGTGACCGCCAACCTTACCGCCATCTCCGGTTTCCGTTACGCCCACCCGCGCGACCTGATCCTGTCTTTCGATAAGAGCCTGCTGTTCGTGCCCGACTTCGGCAACGACCGCATCAAGATTCTCGATCCGCACACATTGAAGTCCCTCGATATCTTCGGCCAGAACGAACTCGTCAATCCGCACGACGTGACCCTCGACGACCGCGGCCGCGTGCTGGTCGCGGATTCGGGCAACAACCGGATCGTGCTGTACCGGATTTACGGCACCAAGGCGAAACGGATCGGCATCATCAAGGACGGCATCTCCGCCCCCCGGGGCGTCGCCGCCGGGGCCGACGGCGCCGTCTACGTCACCAGCGCCGATACCCACAGCGTGATCAAGATCGTGGGCGGCAAGGTCGCGCGCCGGGTCGGCGGCCGGGGCAAGGGTCCGAACCAATACTTCCATCCCCACGACATCACACTCGATCTCGAGGGGCGCGTTTACGTCGCCGATCAAAGCAACGACCGCATCCAGGTGTTGGACGCGAACCTGAATTTCATCCGCGCCCTCGAAGGGCCGGCCTACGGCTTCAAGGAGCCGTCGGCGCTCAAGATCGACATGAACGGCTGGCTTTACGTTGCCGACCGGGGGCACAGCCAGATCAAGATATTCGACGAAAATCACAAGCCGCGCGGCACCATCGGCAGCGGCGTCGCCGGGCGCCAACCCGGCCAGTTACGCAATCCCGAAGGCGTCGAGGTCTGGGGCAACCGGGTCTGGGTCACCGACACCTACAACAGCCGGATACTGCTGTTCACCCTACGCGGCAGCGGCCGCCAGGCCCTCGGCCATTAAACTCGGCCATTAAAAAAGCCCGCCGTTCGGCGGGCCCTTTCTGCGTTGTCGAGTCTCCGGCTCAGGCGGCCTTGGCGCCGGCGGCTTTCTTGATGCGCTTTTTCAGGCGCAGAATCTCGGGCGTCAGCCGGTCCTGGCGGGCGGCCAGCAAGTAGGCGTCCAGACCGCCGCGTTTCTCGACCGTGCGGATGGCCTGCACGCTGAGACGCAACCGGACGGGCTTTTTCAACGCGTCGCTGTACAGCGAAATGACCTGCAGGTTCGGCAGGAACCGGCGCCGGGTTTTGTTATGGGCGTGACTGACGTTGTTGCCGGTCATCACCTGTTTTCCGCTCAGATCGCAGCGACGTGACATGGGTCGTATCCTTTTTTCAGCGAACCTCCCGGCCGCTCTGGCATGGGCCGGAAGGCCGGTTTGTAGGCAACTGGGCCGGATTCGTCAAGCCCGGCAAATTTCCGGGGATTGGCCTCATCCTGAGGAACCCCTTCGCCTCTTAATCCTTCGAGACAGGCGCTTTCGCGCCTTCCTCAGGATGAGGCGAAGGGGTGTCTCGAAGGATGACCTTGCCGGGATCGGCTACCAATCGGCCATTTTCTTCCGCAGATTGGCGTCCAGCACGTCGAGAAAGGCCCGGGTCGTGAGCCAGCCCTGGTCGGGGCCGATCAAAATCGCCAGATCCTTGGTCATTTGGCCCGATTCCACGGTTTCGACGCAGACCCCCTCGAGCGCCTCGGCGAACCGCTGAACCTCCGGGGTTTCGTCGAATTTGCCGCGGTAATAGAGCGCGCGGGTCCAGGCGTATATCGAGGCGATCGGATTGGTCGAGGTTTCCCCGCCCTGCTGGTGCGTCCGGTAGTGCCGGGTAACCGTGCCGTGGGCGGCCTCCGATTCGACCGTCCTGCCGTCCGGCGTCAGCAGCACCGACGTCATCATGCCCATGGAGCCGAAGCCCTGGGCCGCCGTGTCGGACTGCACGTCGCCGTCGTAGTTTTTCGCCGCCCAGACGAACTCGCCGCTCCACTTCAAGGCCGAGGCGACCATGTCGTCGATCAGGCGGTCCTGGAAGAATATCTTTTTTTCCTCGAATTTCGCCTTGAAGTTCTTCTCGAATTCCTCGTGGAAGATTTCGACGAAGCGACCGTCGTATTCCTTCAGGATCGTATCCTTGTGCGAAAAGAACAACGGCCAGCCGAGATCGAGGGCGTAGTTCATGCAGGCTTGCGCGAAGCCCCGGATCGACTCATCCAGGTTATGCATGACCATGGCGACGCCGCTGCCCGGGAAATGAAAATGCTCGCGCTCGATCGCCTCGCCGCCGTCGTCGGGCTCGAATCGGACCGTCAGCCGGCCCGGACCCGGCACGCGGAAATCCGTCGCCGCGTATTGCTCGCCGTAGGCATGGCGGCCGATCACGTACGGTTTGGTCCAGCCCGGCACCAGCCGCGGCACGTTCCGGCAGACGATCGGCTGGCGGAAGATGGTGCCGCCGATGATGTTGCGCAGCGTGCCGTTCGGCGATTTCCAGAGCTCCTTGAGGCCGAATTCCTCCCGGCGGGCCGGGGTGGCCGTAATCGTGGCGCATTTGACGCCGACGCCGTATTCCTTGATGGCGTTGGCGGCATCGACCGTGATTTGATCCTCGGTCTCGTCGCGTTTCTCGATCGCCAGATCGTAATATTTCAGGTCAATATCGAGATACGGCAGGATGAGCTTTTCCTTGATGAACGCCCACATGATGCGGGTCATTTCATCGCCGTCAAGCTCGACGACCGGGGTCGTTACCTTGATCTTCGCCATTTAATAGTGTCCTGCCGTCCCAAAGCGGCATTTCGATCCGCTTTGGGACACGTCCGTAAGTTTAAGATGGCCGCCGTTACCCGATGATCGCGTTCAGGGTTTGGCTGGGGCGCATGGCCGCCGCGACCTTTTTGGAATCGGCGTGGTAATAGCCGCCGAGATCGACGGCCTTGCCTTGCGCCGCGTTCAACTCCCCGACGATTTTCTGTTCGTTTTCGGTCAGGCGTTCGGCGATCGGCGCGAAATGCTTCTTGAGATCGGCATTGTCGTTTTGCGCCGCCAAGGCTTGCGCCCAATACAGCGCCAGGTAGAAGTGCGAGCCGCGGGTATCGAGTTCGCCGACCTTGCGCGACGGCGACTTGTTGTTGTTCAACACCTGCTCGATGGCCCGGTCCAGCGTTTTCGCCAAGACGTTCGCCTTGTCGTTCTTGGCGAACTCGGCGTAATGCTCGAGAGAGGCGCCGAGGGCGGCGAATTCGCCGAGCGAATCCCAGCGCAGATGGCCTTCTTCCATAAGCTGCTGCACGTGCTTCGGGGCCGATCCGCCGGCGCCGGTCTCGAACATGCCGCCGCCGTTCATCAACGGAACGATCGACAGCATTTTCGCGCTGGTGCCGACTTCCAGAATGGGAAAGAGATCGGTCAGATAGTCCCGCAGCACGTTGCCCGTGACCGAAATCGTATCTTCGCCGTTCTTGGTGCGTTCGAGCGAGAAACGGGTCGCCTCGCCCGGCGCCATAATCCGAATATCGAGATCCTTGGTGTCGTGATCCTTCAAATAGCGCTCGACCTTGGCGATGATCTGGGAATCGTGCGCCCGGTTCTTGTCGAGCCAGAACACGGCCGGCGCTTTGGCGGCGCGGGCGCGGCGCACGCCGAGTCCGACCCAATCCTTGACCGGCGCGTCCTTGGTTTGGCACATCCGCCAGATGTCGCCGGTATCCACGGCGTGCTCGTGCACGACCTGGCCGGCGCCGTCGATCACCCGGATCATACCCTTGCCGGACGCCTCGAAGGTATAAGGATGCGAGCCGTATTCCTCGGCCTTCTGGGCCATCAGGCCGACGTTCGAGACGCTGCCCATGGTTTTCGGATCGAACGCGCCGTGCTGCTTACAGAACTTGATGGTTTCGTCGTAAATGACCGAATAGCTGCGGTCCGGGATGACGCATTTGACGTCCGCCTCGTTGCCGTCCGGCCCCCAGGCCTTGCCGCCGTTGCGGATGATGGCCGGCATCGACGCGTCGATGATGATGTCGCTCGGCACATGCAGGCTGGTAATCCCCTTGTCGGAGTTCACCATGTAAAGGTCGGGCTGCTTTTCCATGCAGGCTTTCAGATCGGTCTCGATTTCGGCCTTTTGATCCGCCGGCAAGGACTGGATTTTGGCGGTGATGTCGCCGATGCCGTTATCCGGATCGATGCCGAGTTTTTCGAACGTTTTCGCATGCTTTTCGTAAACGTCCTTAAAGTAGGCCATCACCGTGTGCCCGAAGATGATGGGATCGGAAATCTTCATCATCGTGGCCTTGATGTGCATGGAAAACAGGATGTCTTTTTTCTTGGCATCCGCGACTTCGGCTTCCAGGAAGGACCGCAGGGCGCGCGCGCTCATCATCGTGGCGTCGATGACGTCGCCCGTATCGAGCGTGAGCTTATCCTTCAGGACGGCCGTCTTGCCGCTGCCGTCGGCGAATTCGATCCGGCCCTTGCCCGCCGCCGCCGCGGCGATGGTCGCGGATTTCTCGTTGGCGAAGAAATCGCCGTCCTTCATTGACGTGACTTCGGTTTTCGATTGCGCCGTCCACTTACCCATACGATGCGGGTTGTTTCTGGCATAGGCCTTGACCGCGTTGGGTGCACGGCGGTCCGAATTTCCCTGCCGCAAGACGGGGTTGACGGCGCTGCCCAGAACGATGCCGTAGGTGTCCTTGATTTTTTTCTCGGCGTCGGTCTTCGGCTCCTCGGGATAATCGGGAACCTTGTAGCCCTGGCCTTGCAGTTCCTTGATCGCCGCCTGGAGCTGCGGGATCGACGCGCTGATGTTCGGGAGCTTGATGACGTTCGCGTGCGGTTCCTCGACCAGATCGCCGAGAATGGCCAGATCGTCGGGCTGTTTCTGCGCGTCGGTCAGGGGCTCGGGAAAATTGGCGATGATCCGCCCGGCGAGCGAGATATCCTTGCGGCCGAAGGTAATGCCGGCCGGTTTCGCAAAGGCTTCGATGATCGGCAGCAGCGATCCGCTCGCGAGCTCCGGCGCTTCGTCGACTTTCGTATAGATAATATCTGGTTCTGCTTTTCGATCGGCCATTTTCCCACTCCCAAAAAAAGCGATATTCCTCGCTGAAACCGGCTTTCAAACCGCGGGACCATACGCAGGCCCGCGCTTCTTTTCAAGGCCGTTCGCCCTCCGCCGAGGCGCGGCCGGCCGAAAATCTCAAAGATGGCTCGTCAGAACCTCTTCCTCGGCCGCCGGCGCGGAGTCCAGGGCCGGAAAAACGGCGGCCGCCTCGTCCACGACCGAGTAGAGGCCGGTAATCGCCGGATGGGCGAATCCTTGTTCGATCAGGTTGCGGATCAACCGCTCGAACGGCGCCCAATAATCGTCGACGTTCACGACCACGATCGGCTTGTCGTGCTGGCGCAACTGTTTCCAGGTGATCACCTCGAAGGCCTCGTCGAGCGTTCCCAGCCCGCCCGGCAGGACGACCGCCCCATCCGACAGCTCGAACATCCGGCGTTTGCGTTCGTGCATGGAATCAACGACGATCAACTCATTGACGTTGGTCTTGCCGACTTCATACTTCATGAGAAACTCCGGGATCACCCCGATTACTTCACCGCCGGCCGCCATCACCGTATCGGCGAGCACGCCCATCAACCCGATATTGCCGCCGCCGTAAACCAGCCGCACGCCGCGTTCGGCCATCAACGTGCCGAGCGTTTCGGCAACGGCCGCATACCGCGGGTTTACCCCCACCTTGGAGCCGCAAAAGACGCTGAGAGCTTGAATATCGGCCATGGAAATCCCGGTTCACGATTGACGGCGGCGCGAACGATCTGAAGCGCGTCAGACCATAGTGAATCCGAAAGCTCAGGAAAAGCCCGGAGAATGGCGCTCGAATGTCATCGAATTGCCATAGTGCCGGTTTTTTTATGGAACGAATATGAAAAGACTATGGAAAAATCGGCCCGATATGCGTTTGATAGGCGGAATATAACGTGTTTTCGAAAAGGGAGAGCCCCATGCCGCGACGGCTTCGCTCGATATTCGCCGTTTCACTGGCCGTTGTCGTCATAACGGCGGCGCACGCGGCGATGGCCGACCCGGGCAATGAAATCGCCTACCGGCGCGCGACCGAACGGGCCCTGGGCGGCCACATGAGCGCGCTCGGCACCATCCTCAGCGGCCGCATCCGGAAAGGCAATGCCGACATCATCATACACGCCCAGGCGATCGGGAATATCGGCAAGCTCTTTCATACGCTGTTTCCGAAAGGCACGGATAAAGGCAAGACCCGGGCCAAGCCGGATATCTGGACGAAACCCGCCGAGTTCCAAAAAGCCCTGATCGACTTCAAGCAAGCCAGCGCCGCACTCGCGGGCGTGGCCGGCAAGGGCAACCCGAACACGACGAAAGCCGCCTATAAAGCCGTCGTCAAAACCTGCGGAAGTTGCCACAAACAATTTCGCCACCCTCGGCCCCCCGCACAATAGAGCGGATCATGGTTCGACGTCATCCCGGCCTATACCAATAAGGAAATTGGTCCCCCTAAAATCCGCACACAACCCCGTGAACAGGCCGTTTTGATACGGCGGCAGCGGGCGAGCTATGCCATAATTCCGCCGTAAAACATCGTTACACTAGATACTTGATCGCTACACACCAAACACACGCTACACGATAAACACACTAGGGGGACTTCATGATCAAACATCTCAGTTTGTTCGCGACCGCCGTGGTTTTCACCGCCGCGTTCGGTGCCGCGACGCCCGCCTTTGCCGATACGGCGCAAGCGGCCAACCCGGCGACCGCCGTCCAATTGGCGGCCAAGACGAAATTCCCGCCGCCGGTCGAAAACCGTAAGAAGGCCATGAAAACCTTGTCGAGCAACATGAAGGGCATGAAAAAAGCCCTGGCGGCAAAAGATCAAAAGACCGCCGAGAAACATGCCGCGGGCCTCGTTAACGCCGCAAGCACATTGGACAAAAACGTCGATAAGCTGTTCGATAAGAAAACCGCCGCCGTAAAAGGCACGCGCGCTAAAAAAGAGATTTGGCAGGATTGGAAAAAATTCAAAGCCGGCATGAACGCGCTGAACGACAAGACCACGGCTCTCGCCAAGGCCGTTAAAAGCGGCGGCGATGCCGACGAGGCCTTCAAGGCCGTCGGCAAGACATGCAGCGGATGCCACAAAGCGTTCCGAGGCAAGAAACCCAAAAAGAACTGACGCCTATAATTGCGCGCTCGAAATCATGATCGAAACCGGCCCCGTAGCGTTACGGGGCCGGTTTCTCATATACTCATCCCATGAATAACGTCCTCGCACACACCGGCGGCGCGCTGTTTATTTTCTGCCTTGCCGTTCACGGCCCGCTCCGGGCCGCCGAACCGGACCCGGTCACGCGCGGCGCGTACGTCTTCGCCGCCGCCGGCTGCGCCGTTTGCCACACCGATCCGAAAGCCAAGGACAAACCGCTTGCCGGCGGGCGCGCGTTCAAAACGCCGTTCGGCGTTTTTTACAGCCCCAACATCACGCCCGATCCGCGCCACGGCATCGGCGACTGGACCGAACGGGATTTCCTCAAGGCCCTGCGCGCAGGCGTTGCCCCGAACGGCAGCCCGTATTATCCGTCTTTCCCCTATACGTCCTACACGCGCATGAAGGATCGAGACGCCAAGGATCTTTGGGCCTACCTGAAATCACGCACGCCCATCGCCGAGCCGAACAAACCGCATGAGTTGACATGGCCGTTCGGCTACCGCTTTGCGCTATGGGGATGGCAAGCGTTGTTCTTCGATCAGGGCGTTTTCAAGCCAGACCCTCAAAAAAGCGATGACTGGAACCGCGGCGCTTACTTGGCCGGCCTCGGCCACTGCGCGGAGTGTCATTCGCCGCGTAACCTTTTCGGCGCGCTCGACCGGGGTAAACTCTTCGCCGGCACCGCCAAGGCGCCTGAAGGCGGCGCGGTCCCCAACATCACGCCGGACAAGGAAACCGGCATCGGCCAATGGTCGGCCGACGCGATCACGGAGCTTCTTTCCTCGGGCATGCTGCCCGACGGCGATTTCATCGGTTCTTCCATGGGCGACGTTGTCGAGAACACCACCGGCAAACTCACGAAAGACGATCTCCGGACCCTGGCGCTCTTTCTCAGGTCGTTACCGCCGATTCGCAACGACGTGTCGAAAAAGAAATAACCGCTTGAAACCGGACCGATGAGCGGCGATATAGGGCCGCTCGGCCCCACGACCGCCCCCGTCGACAATGTGCGGTCTGGACTGTTAGTATCTTGATATAAAAGGGTTTATAACGGCCTTCCCGGGTTGCAAGACGGCCCGGAATCCCGGTCTTCCCGTTGCACCCTCTCAAGGGCCGTACTACTCTGGCGCCATCAACAACCGCGAGACCTGACCGTGAACCGTCCCTTGATTATCGCCGCCGCCGGAGCGCTTGCCCTTATCACGGCAATCGGCCTCGACTATTTTTTCTGGAAAGAAGAGGTCAACGACACCGCCGACCAAAAACAAGCGGCCGCGCCGTCTTCAAGCGCATCGCAACAAGCGGCGAAGCCGCAAGCCGCCGATCCGATCTCTCCCAGTTTCGACGTCGTCCGGGTCAACCCGAAGGGCGACATCGTGATGGCGGGCCGGGCCGAACCCGGCGGCACCGTCGTGATTCTGGACGGCGACAAGATCATCGGCACGGTGACGGCCGATTCGCGCGGCGAATGGGTGTTCGTGCCCGACACGCCGCTGGCGCCGGGCAGCCGACGGTTGACTCTCGAAATGCAACGGCCCGGTCAACCCCCGATCAAGTCGGCATCCGATGTCGTGTTGGTCGTTCCGGAACGGCAAAAGGATATTGCCGGCGGGCCTTTCGGCGACGGCACGCAAGCACTCGCCTTGAAGGTGCCACGCGGCGCGTCCGGTCCCTCGACCGTTCTGCAAAAGCCGACGGCGCATAAGGTCGGCGATCTCAGCGTCGACTCCGTCGATTACAACGATAAGGGGTTTCTGAGCATCGGCGGCCATGCCCCGCCCAAAGCGCGCTTACGGATTTACCTGTCCAATCAGTTTATCGGCCAGGCCGTCGCCGACGATACCGGTGCATGGCGTCTCAATTTAACCAAGTCCGTCGCGCCGGGGTTGTATACGTTGCGAGTCGATCAGGTCGGGCCGGACGACAAGGTCATCGTGAGAGTCGCCTTTCCCTTCACTCGCTCCACACCCCTCGCATCGATGCAGCCCGGCACCTTTGTCGTCGTTCAACCGGGCCACAGTTTATGGCGTCTCTCCCGGCGCACGTACGGCGACGGCATCCAATACACGGTCATTTACGACGCGAACAAAGATCAGATCAAAAATCCCCATTTGATTTATCCCGGCCAGATATTTTCCCTACCGCCCTCGAATTGAACTCATTCATAATCTTATATTCCATATTGTTTTCCCGGTTGTAAGAAACGGAGATCGTCTTGTCTCTTTCCTTCGCGCTTAAAACGGTCTGTGTGCCGATCAACCGTGCCGGTTGGCCTTTTCTCGGACTCTTCGCCGCCGCCACCGTCGGCTTGTGGTGGCTGGCGGAACCACTGGGGTGGCTCGGCGTCGCCCTGACCTTGTGGTGCGCGTATTTCTTTCGCGACCCCGAACGGGTCACGCCGGTACGCGACGGCCTGATCGTCAGCCCCGCCGACGGCACGGTCAACGCAATCGGCGATGCCGTGCCGCCGCCCGAACTCGGCATGGGCGAAACGGCGTTGCCCCGCGTCGCGATTTTCATGAATGCCCTGAACGTTCACGTGAATCGGATTCCGTGTGACGGAACGATTACGAAACTCTCTTACCGGCCCGGAAAATTCCTGAATGCATCGCTCGACAAGGCCAGCGCCGACAACGAACGCCAAAGCGTGCGGATGACGACCCCCGACGGACAGGACATCGCGTTCGTGCAAATCGCCGGACTGATCGCCCGGCGCATCCTGTGCCATTTGCGGGAAGGACAAACGGTGCAAACCGGAGAAAGGTTTGGTATGATCCGTTTCGGAAGCCGGGTGGAAGTATTCTTTCCGGCCGGGGTCAAACCGCTCGTCGCCGTCGGTCAAACGACTCTGGCGGGCGAAACGGTTCTCGCGGACCGGCGCGCCGAGGAACCCGCGCGCCGAGGAGAAGTCCGCTAACGGACAATTCTAAAGGAACAACGATGCGCCCTGTTCGCCGCCATAGGCTCAAGGGACTCCCGTTCAATCGGATGATCCCGAATATCCTGACGCTGCTCGCGCTCTGCGCCGGGTTGACCGCCATTCGTTTCGGCCTGCAAGAAAATTGGCAGCCCGCCATTATCGCCTTGGTCGCCGCCGCGATTTTCGACGGGCTCGACGGCCGCGTCGCACGGATATTGAAAGGTACCAGCAAATTCGGCGCCGAGCTCGATTCGCTTTCCGACTTCATCAGTTTCGGCGTTGCGCCGACGATACTGCTCTATTTATGGACGATGCAGGGCTGGGGCCGGTTCGGCTGGCTTCTCGTTCTCATCTTCAGCGTCTGCTGCGCCTTGCGGCTCGCCCGCTTCAACACCGCCCTCGATGAACCGGAGAAGCGCCCGCCGTTCGCCATCAACTTCTTCACCGGCGTTCCCGCGCCGGCGGCGGCGGGGCTCGTGGTTGTGCCGATGGTGTTGTCGTTTCAGTTCGGCGACGCCTTTTTCCGCCATCCTGCCTTCGTAACGTTTTTTCTGATTACGGTTTCCGCGCTCATGGTCAGCCGGCTGCCCACGCTCGCCATGAAAAAGTTCAAGGTCGAAAACCGATGGGTGCTGCCGCTGATGCTGTTTATCGGCCTTTATGCCGCATCGCTGGTCAGCGCGCCGTGGGCGACCCTGTCGGCAACGGCCATCCTGTACGTTCTGTCGATTCCTTACAGCATCCGGCTGCACCGAAAGCTGGAACGCGAATTCTCCCAGACGCACGGACCGAGCATCGTTTCCGATAACGACCAAACGGCCGCGGAATAACCGGCTTAGATCGGATCATGATCCGCTTTAAACGGAGACGTCGTTTCGAGCCGCGCCGGTCCGTTCGGCTCGGCGCCGGTCCAACCAATCGCGGGCATTGCCCCGGATCATCAAGGCCGACGGCGTGACGACCAGCGTCAGAACCGACGCAAACCCCAGGCCGAACACGATCGCCACCGATATCTGAGACCACCATTGCATGGCCGGCGCGCCGACCGAAACTTCCCGGGTCACGAAATCGATATTCACGCCCAAAACCATCGGCATCAACCCGAGGATCGTCGTGACGGTGGTCAGCAACACCGGACGTAAACGCTGCGCGCCCGTGCGCAGGATCGCCTCACGTACCGTCTTCGAGGTTTCCTTGAGACGGTCGAACGTATCGATCAACACGATATTGTTGTTCACGACGATTCCCGCCAAGGCAATGACGCCGATGCCACCCATCACGATGCCGAACGGCTGAGCCGTCACCAGAAGGCCGATGAAGACACCGATGGTCGACATCACCACGGCCGTAAGAATCAGAAGAGCCGAATAAAAGCTGTTGAATTGAGTGACCAGGATAATCGCCATGATGAACAACGCCACCCCGAAGGCCTTCATTAGGAACGCTTTCGCCTTGTTTTGTTCCTCATCCTCGCCTTTGAAAGCGACCCGGATACGGGAGTCGAGGTCCGCGGTTTTCAGCCAGGCCCGGATTTCACGGACCTTATCGTCGGCCAGCACGCCGTCGGCCACGTCGGCGTTCACCGAAAAGACACGCTTGCCGTCGCTGCGTCGGACGACCCCGGTACTCGGCTTGGCAACGCGCTCGACGAAATTGCCGATCGGCACCCGGCCCTCGTCGCTACTGAGACGGATGTTGTCGAGCTGTGAAATCGTACGGTATTCGCGCGGGTAGCGGACCCGGATCTCGACCTCGTCCTCGGCATTGTCGGGGCGGTATTCGCTGAGCTTGATCCCCGTGCTCACCAATTGCACGGCCTTGCCGACCGAATTGATATTGGCGCCGAACTTCGCGGCCTGGGCGCGGTCGACCCGCAACTGCCAGTCTATACCGGGCAGCGGCAGATCGTCTTCGATATTGATTAATCCGTCGATCCCCTCCATGGCGGCGGAAAGCTTTTTGATCGCCGGCGGCAAAACCTCCGGAATGTTCGACGATAACTGAACCTGTACGGGCTTGCCGATCGGCGGCCCCGCTTCCTGCTGGCGGGGACTGACGTGAATGCCGGCCAAGTCCTTCGTGCGCTCGACCACCTCGGCCAGAATGGCTCCGGCCTTACGGCGCTGGCGCCAATCGACGAACTCGAGCGTGATCGATCCGATGACATCTTCGGAGTCGCGATGAACCTCGGCCTGACCGACACGGGAATAAACCGTCTTGAACTCGCGCATATCGAGGATGCGATCCTCGACCTCACGCATCAGATCGTTTTTCTCGTACGCGGACAGGTTGCCCCTGGCATGCACCTGAACCTTGGCGAATTCCGGCTCGACTTCGGGAAAGAACTCGATGCCCCTGCCGAAATTGGCATAGACGACCTGCACGCCGATCAGCAGCACGACCGCCGCCATCAGAATTTTCAGCGGATGCTCGAGCGCACGATCGAGTATTCGCAAATAGCGCCCCGTCAAACCGCCGATTTCGGAAACCGGCCCCGTTTCGCTGCCGGCGAGGCTGCGCAACGTTTCCGGGTCCGCCGACCCCGCCTTGCCGATGAAGGCGCCCAACGTCGGGATGAACACCAGTGCCATCAGCAGCGATGCCGAAAGCGTCGCCACCAGCGTAATCGGCAGGAACTTCATGAACTCGCCCACCAAGCCGGGCCAGAACATCAGCGGCAGGAACGCCGCCAACGTCGTCGCGGTCGAGGCGATGATCGGCCACGCCATGCGCTTAGAGGCGATGGCATAGGCGCGTCCGCGCGGCTCGCCCTCGATCATTTTGCGGTCGGCGTATTCCGTGACCACGATGGCGCCGTCAACCAGCATACCGACGGCCAAGATCAACGCGAACAGCACCACGATGTTGATGGTCAGCCCGAATGACGACAGCACCAGAATCCCGGCCAGAAACGACCCCGGAATGGCCAGCCCGACCAGCGCCGCCGAGCGCACGCCGAGTGCCGCCACGATGACGATCATCACCAACAGAACCGCCGCCAGCAGGTTGTTCTGCAGATCCTGCAGCATCGTGCGGATATTTTCCGATTTGTCCTGGGAATAGGCGATGTGAATGTTCTCGCGCAGGACTTGCGGCCAGGCCGCGCGCTCGGCCTCGACCAGGGCGCGTACTTTTTCGACGGTTTCGATGATGTTGTAGCCGGAGCGCTTGGCCACCTCGAGCGCCACCGCCTGACGCCCGTTCACGCGGGCGAAACTTTCCCGATCCTTGTACGTCCGGCGCACCTCCCCGATATCGCCCACCCGGATCACGGAATCGCCGTCCACCTTGACCGGCAGCTTGACGATATCGAACGCGTCTTCCAACAGCCCCGGTATCTTCAGGGAAAAGCGTCCCTTGCCGGTATCCTGCGCGCCCGCCGCAACCAGCAGGTTGCTGCTTTCGACCATGGCGATCGCCTCTTCCGGCGATAATCCGTAACTCTCGATCTTCACCGGATCGATCAGAATTTCGACCATTTCCTCGCGGTTGCCGGCGATATCCGCCGACAGAATGCTCGTGATTCCCTCGATCGAATCTTTAAGTTCGCGCGCTTTCTTCAAGAGCACCCGCTCGGGCACGGGGCCGAAGAGCGTTACCTGCAGAACCGGAAACATCTCGAAGCTGACTTCGTGAACCGTCGGCTCTTCCGCTTCTTCCGGCAATTCCGCCTTGGCGATATCGACCTTGGCGCGAACATCGTTCAGCGCGGTGTTCACGTCGAAACCGGCCTCGTATTCGAGCGTGACGCTCGCGCCGCCCTCATAACCTTGCGAGCGCATTTCCTTGACGCCCTGAATACGGCGCAACTCGATCTCCATCGGGCGGATCAACAACCGCTCCGCGTCTTCCGGCGAGATGCCCTCGTGGGTCATCTGCACGTAAATGACCGGCATGTTCACGTCCGGTTCCGCTTCCTTGGGAATCGAGACGTAGGCGACCGAACCCGCGATCAAAATCAGGAACAGGGTGGCAAGCACCGTTCGCGAACGGCGGATGGCGATGTCGATCAGACTCATGACGAGCCGCCGGGAGCCGGAACAGCGGTATCCGGTTCCTTGGGCCGGTTCGGCCCCGTCTCGACGCTGGGGCGCACTTTCTGTCCGACCCGGACGAATTCCTGGCCGACCGTGATCAGGGTGATCTCCTCGGGCAAGCCGCTCACCCACAGCCCGTCGGCGGTATCGGCCACCAACCGCACCGTGTGAAAGCGAACGGTGTTGTCGGCATCGACCGTTTTCACCCCCAACGCGCCATCGTCGGAAAGCGTCAGCACGGCGGGGCTGATGAAGTGCGCGCGGGTCGTCGTGGTCGGGATGTGAAGCTCCGTCGTCAGCCCCTCGGCGATCGCGCCGTCCGGATTCGGAATCGCGACCTCGACCCGGAACGTGCGCGTTTTCGTGACCCCGATCCTGGCCACGAACCGGACCGTTCCCGAACGGCGGGTGCCGTCGAGAAACCGGGCCCAGGCTTCGGCTTTATTCACGATCTTCGGCTGGTTTTGTTCGGTCACTTCGCCGACGACGACGATCGGATCGAGATCGGCGACGGTGCCGATCATTTTCCCGATCTCGACATAATCGCCCACTTCCACGGGCAGATCGTCGAGCACGCCGTCGAAGGGGGCTCGGATCGAGGTGTGCGCCAGATCGAGGCGCGCCTTTTCGAGCTTTGCCTTCGCCGCTTCCCATTTGGTCTTCGTTTCGGCCAGTTGAACGCGCGAGCGGAACTCCTTTTGCTGCAATTGGCGCGATGCCTCGTACGCGAGTTTCGTATGCTCGACTTCCGCCTCGGCCTCTTGCAAGCGGGCCGCCCGGTCCTCGACGGCGAGCTTGACGATGACGTCGCCCTCCTGAACCTGATCGCCTTTCTTTTTCGTCAGGCGCTCGACCCGGCCGGCGGTTTCGGCACGGATCATGACCTTGCGGTCGGTCTCGGTTCTACCGAACAGGATGACATCGCCCGATTTATCCTGAGCACGTAATTCCCGGACCCGGACCTGCGGCGTCACGTCGCGCGGGGCGGCCGCGTGAATGACCCGGTCGGTCGACGGCGACGACGAAAACACCCCAGACAGAATCCAGATAAACGCAACGGCGGCAATGCCGCCGGCGATCAGGTATGAACGCTTTATCCGTTTCATCGGCCCGTCCCCATTCCCGTCCCCGTTTTCGCCGTCGATTCGGCTTTCTGATGCGCGTCCAGCTCGGCGAAGAACCGCTCCCGATGTTCCGCCAGATAGGTCGCCATGGTCTCGTAAAATTCGGCGCCCAGGTCGCGCACGAACAACCGCCCCGGGGTGATGCCCGTATTATCCAAACTGCGGACATGCTCGAAACAGCTTCGGAAATACGAAAGATAACCGTCGTAGGTGGCGCGCAAATGCGTTTCGTCCAACATCTCGGCGAAGAACAACATAAAAATCGTATCGGAGCGCAGCTTATCGAGCGCCGGGCGCCCATGCAGCGCCGCCGTCAACGCGGCTTCGCCGGCGGCGGTCAAGCGATAAACTTTCTTGTCGGGGCGGCCCTGCTGGCGTTCGTCCCGGCACGTCACCATGCCGTCGTTCAGCAAGGCGTTGAGCGCCGGATAAATCGAACCGAAACCGGCCTGGTTGAAATACGCGAACGGGCCTTCCTCGAACTGCTTTTTGATCTCGTAGCCGGTCGCGTCCCCGAGCTTCAAGACGCCGAGGCACAGGGTTTTAACGTCCATGAGGTGATGGTTTCCTTTAGATATATCGAACCAATATATTATAAACACCATAAATAAATGTAAATATGAATATAAAAATTATCCCACCTGACCCGCGCGGCGCGCATACCCCACCGCACCGCCATCACGCCGCCTTTCCCGATTCTTCGGATTTCCCGCGCCCGCCCGTGTGCTATCAACACGCAAGGAAACCATGCCACAGCACTTTCACGCCAAGACCTACGAACCGAACGCCCCCTGCCCGCTCGACGGGGTGCGCGTGCTCGATCTCTCGCGCCTGGTGTCGGGCAACATGATCAGCCTGCAGCTCGCCGACTTCGGCGCCGAGGTCGTCAAGGTCGAGGCACCCGGCACGGGCGATCCGCTCCGCCAGTGGGAAGTCGAGGGCGTCCCGACGTCCTGGAAAATCTATGGGCGTAACAAGAAAAGCATCACGTTGAATTTACGCAGCCCCGAAGGCGCCGCCCTGCTGTTGCGCCTGGCCGAGGACGCCGACGTGCTGATCGAAAATTTCCGGCCCGGCACCCTGGAGCAAACCGCGTTTCCGCCGGAAAAACTGATGGCCACGAATCCGAACCTGATTTTGGTCCGGGTGTCCGGCTGGGGCCAGACCGGGCCTTACAGAAACCGTCCCGGTTTCGGCTCGCTGGTCGAGGGCGCGTCGGGCTTCGCCGCCAAGAACGGCTTCGAGGACCGCGAGCCGGTCCTGCCGCCGCTGGCGCTCGCCGACATGACGGCCGGGCTTTACGGCGCGATGGCCGTGGCCATCGCCTTGCGCCACCGCGACGTCAAGGGCGGCACAGGCCAAGTGATCGACCTCTCGCTGCTCGAGCCCATCTTTTCCGTGCTCGGCCCGCAGGCGCTCAATTACCGGGTGACGGGACAAGTCGATCCCCGGGTCGGCAGCCGGTCCAACACCGCCGCGCCGCGCAACGTCTATAAAACCAAAGACGGCAAATGGATTTCCCTGTCGGCGTCCATGCAATCGATGGCCGAGCGGCTTTTCAAGGTCATGGACCGCGCGGACCTGATCACGGACGAACGCTTCAAGACCAACCGTCTGCGCGTTCTGAATAACGATCAACTCGATCCCATCGTCGCGGACTGGATGGCCCGCCATACCCTCGAGGACGGCATGGCGATCTTCGAGCGCGAAGGCATCACCGTCGCGCCGATTTACGATATCTCGCAAATCGTCGAGGACGCGCATTTCCGCGACCGCGAAGTCCTGGTCGAGCTGCCCGACGACGATCTCGGTTCGGTGCCGATGCACAACATCACGCCCCGTCTTTCGGCATCGCCCGGCCGGTTCCGCCGGCCCGCGCCCAACCTCGGCGAACATAATGAAGAGGTATTCGGCCAACTCGGCATGACCGGAAACGACCTCGAAAACTTGCGTAACAAGGGAATTATCTGAATTATGCCCCTGCCCGGCGCCGCCCGCCGGTGCTCCTCGATCCTTAAAATAAAACTCATAACGGGAGATATATCGTGACCACACCGAAAGAATTACCCGTCTGGCGTTCCCTGTTGTTCGTGCCGGTCAACGTGGACCGGTTCGTCGACAAGGCCCATACCCGCGGCGCGGACGGCATTATCCTCGATCTCGAAGACAGTATCGCGCCGAGCGAAAAGGACACCGCGCGCACCCTCGTCAAGGCGGCGGCCGCCAAGGTCGGGCGCGCCGGCGCGGACGTGCTGGTGCGCATCAACCGGCCCTGGCGCATGGCCATGCGCGACATCGAAGCGATCGTTTGCCCGGACGTGGACGCTTTGGTGATCTCCAAGACCGAAAGCCCCGATCACGTGAAGATGATCGCGGAAGTCGTCGACGATCTCGAGGCCGAGCAAGGCATGGAGATCGGCACGACCAAATTCCTGTGCAACGTCGAAAGCCCGGAAGCGCTTCTCAGGATCGCCGAGATCGCCAAGGCGCACGAGCGGATCGTCGCCATCGGCGCCGGCAGCGAGGATCTGTCCGCCGACATGAACGCGGAAGCCAGCGCGGATTTCCTGTACGTGCCGAAAATGATGTGCGCGGTCGCGGCGCGCGCCGCCGGGATTCTTCCGCTCGGGTACGCCGGTTCCATCGCCGATTTTTCCGATCTCGACGGCTATCGCGAGATGATCGTGCGCTCACGTAAATTGGGCTTCGAGGGCGCCTCGGGCATTCACCCCAATCAGATCAAGATCCTCAACGAGGTTCACCGCCCCGCCGACGCCGACGTCGAGAAGGCCCGCAAGATGATCGCGGCCTACGACGAGGCCCACGCCAAGGGGTTGGGCGCGATCACCATCGACGGCATCATGGTTGATATCCCGGTGGTCAACCGCGCGCGCAACGTGGTGAACCGCTTCGAGAAGATCAAGGCGCGCGAAGCCAAGTCGTCGGCGGCGTAAGGAACGCCGGTGGCCGAGTTCCAAGCCGCGCACGAGATCAACTGGAACCGCCGGGTCTGGCGCCTGGCGGGGCCGCTGATTATTTCCAATCTCTCGATCCCGTTGCTGGGCGCGGTCGATACCGCCGTGGTCGGCCATCTGCCGGGGCCGCAATATATCGGCGCCGTGGCCGTCGGCGCCGT
>JBBDTH010000119.1:0-27275 GCA_040904505.1 Rhodospirillales bacterium
GTCATCACCCTACTCGATGCCCTCCCCCGCCTGCCGGCGGAGTCAGCCGGGAAGCCCGCCATCGTCATCGCCGGCCGCCTGGACCCAGCACTACGCGACATCGTGCATCGGACCGTACGAGATATTCGTGAAACGCACCCCGAACTGCGGTTGTGGCTCGTCGACAGATTCCTAAGCCGCGGCGAAATCGTTGCCACGGCACGCCGGTGTTCGGTGATCCTCGCTCCATACCAACGCTTCATCGGTTCGAGCGGCGTGCTGATCTGGGCGGCGGCATTGCAACGCCCCGTAATCAGCCAGAACTACGGCCTGCTTGGCCGGCTTATCCGTGAAAACGGCCTTGGTCTAACCGTCGACACCAGCGATCCGGATGCATTGGCCGATGCAATCGCGGCCACGATCCGCGACGGCGCCGACACGCTCGGCCGCACCGACGGCATGGCCATGTTCGCAGCGGCGCGCAACCGTGAAGTTTTCGCATCGAGCATTCTGCGCTGTAGCGCCACTGCCCCTAAATCGGCCTCCCGCAACGGCCAAAATAGCATATGGAATGTTGATACCGATTGGTCACAGGACTCCACGGCCTATTCACAGCCGAAACCCGAGATAACATGACAAGGTTTCCCCCGTCCGCACCCGACGCGAACGAAGGAGATACCTATGTATTTTGATCGCTGGCTAACCCTGGACAACAGGCAGTCAAAGGTCCTGGCCAATAGATACCCGAGGGCGTTGGCGCCCCGAAAAGAAATAATTTCGAAATCGGCAAATTCGATTTCACCCAAGGTCGCATGCGGAGTCTTGCTGCCACTGGATATCGCGATCCTGATGATTTGCGGTACGTTGACTTACGCCATCTGGCTTGTCGACGCACCCTACGCCCTATGGACCGAGTACGGATTGATCATGGGATTCGGTTCGTTGCTGGCCGTAAACGTCTTCAGCTTCGCCGGTATGTATGAGCCGGCCATTCTGCATAAACCGGGCACCACGATCCGGCGCCTCCTCACATGTTGGCTCGGCGTCGCTGCCCTGCTTGTGACCGTCGGATTTCTCACGAAAACGTCGGAAGATTACTCCCGGTTATGGGCCATCATGTGGTTCATCTCGTCGCTTGCAACGCTCGCCCTCGCCCGCTGGCTATTTTATACCCGAGTCGCCCGCTGGATCGCGCAAGGACGGTTGTCGCAAAACATTGCCATCATCGGCTCCGGACAGACCTCGGAGAGATTGGTCAATCACTTCGAGACAAACCCGGCTACCGGCATTCGCGTCGCCGGTGTCTATAACGACCGCAAAACTCAAGGCGCCAATGCCAAGGGATGGCAGGGCGACCGTTTTTACGACGGCACGATAGACGATCTGATCGACGACATCCGCTACGGCTCGATCGATACCGTCATTGTCGCCCCCGCCAAACTCGACGAGCGGCGGTTGCATCGCCTTTTCACGCGTTTGAAAGAGGTTTCCGTCGACGTTCGGCTTTGCCCGGGCAGGATGGCGCTTCAACTGATAAATCAGGGCTGTTCCGAATACGCCGGCGTACCGACCATCAACGTATTCGATCGGCCGTTTGTCGATTGGCGGAACACGGTGAAGGAAGTGGAGGATCGAATTTTTGCGTCGATCATTCTGTTGCTGATTTCGCCGGTGATGCTCACCATCGCCGCCTTAATCAAACTCGACAGCCCGGGACCGGTATTTTTCCGCCAAAAACGTCTTGGTTATAACAACCGGTTCTTTGACATTCTCAAGTTTCGCACCATGCGTCAGGAAGACGAAGATCCATGGGGCAGCACCCTAACACAGCGCGACGATCCGAGAGTCACGCCGATCGGTCGCATCCTAAGGCGCTGGAGCCTGGACGAGCTGCCGCAATTCATCAATGTCCTGCGCGGAGAAATGTCGATCGTCGGTCCGCGGCCTCATGCCTTATCGGCGAAGGCCGGCGATTGTCTCTACAAGGAAGCCGTGCCGTTTTACGATGCTCGCCATCGGGTCAAACCGGGCATCACGGGCTGGGCTCAAATCAACGGTTGGCGGGGTCCGACCGATACCGTCCGCCAAATCCAAAAGAGGGTCGAGCACGATCTTTACTATATCGAGCACTGGTCGTTGGGGCTGGATCTCCGAATCATCCTTTTAACGGTCCTCAAGGGATTCGGTGGGCGCAACGCGTTCTAACGTTCCATCCCCGGCACCCCCAAGACAATTGCGGAAAACAGGTATGAAGTACCTCTGGATCACGTGGATAGACCCTGAACCTGAACACGACGGGCAACGGATTTATTCAGGCCGATTGATCGACGCCGTGGCCGCAGCCGGCGCCGAAATCGACGTTCTCTGTTTCGAGAGCGCGAAATCGCAGCGGCGGAACGGGATGCTCGAGGGCCCGGTTCGATGGTGGCCGATCGCACGGGCAAACCGCCCCGGTTGGGCGAGTGCCCTGTCCGCTCTGCCCAACATGGCCTACCGCTGCGACACCCCGGCGATGCGTCGCATGATGCGGATGCTTGCGGCGCAAGGGCCTTGGGACACCGTCGTTTTGGACGGGTTGTCCACGGCGTGGGCACTGCCGATTTTAACCCGGTTTAGCGCGATGACCCATAACCGGCCGCAAATCGTTTATATTTCGCACAATCACGAGGAAAGCACCCGGGCGACCATTGCCGAGAACTATAGCGGCAATCGACTCGCCAAAGCTTTCCTGAAGTACGATGCCGCCAAAACCCGTAGACTGGAACACCGCGCGATCGAGCATGCCGACCTCGTAACGGCCATAACGCCGGAAGACGCCCAACTCTTCAAAAGCCGCCACCCCGGCAAGCGGATCGAGGTGTTGTCGCCCGGCTACGCGGGACAACGCGTTTCCGAACGAATCATCACCAGTACGTTGCCGAGACGCGCCGTTCTGGTCGGAAGCTTCGAGTGGATCGCAAAACTGATGAACCTCGAGGAATTCCTGGCCGTGGCCGATCCGCTGTTCGCGGCGGCAGGCGCCGAGATTCAGGTGATCGGCGCCGGTCACCCCGATGCCCTAACCCGGATGAGCCAACAGCTGCGCGCCACGACATTCCTGGGTTCGGTGCCGGCAGTGGAACCTTATCTCGCCGACGCCCGGATAGCCGTCGTGCCCGAGCGTACCGGGGGCGGATTCAAACTCAAGATACTGGATTACGTATTCAACCGGTTGCCTGTGTTCGCGATTTCCGGATCGGTAGCGGGAACGCCGTTGCGCGTGCCCGAAAACATGTTGACCTTCGGATCGATGGAAGATCTCGGGCGGGGCGTCATCGAGATGATCGACGACGTTCCTCTTTTGAACCGGCTTCAGAACACCGCATATGCCGCCTGTTCCAACTTATTCGAATGGCGTCAACGCGGCGAGAATTTCGTAGCTTGGACAGCGGCGGCATGATGCATACGCCGGCCGATATCAACCGCGGGCCGAATATCATCGACCGCACGCTTGTCGTACTTTATCTGCTCGGCATCTATCTCGGTATCTCCCTCCACCTCTCTCAGGGCGTGCCGGTGCCGTCGATTCTGGCAGGCGTGGCCGGGTCGCTGCTGCTGCTGAAACATAGCAGCCGAATCAACGATCGTCTCGTTCTCGCATTTCTTGCCGTTATCGTAATAATGGTATTGTCGATTCTGACGGCGCCCGACTACACGTATATCGGCGAACGGTTCAAAGGGTTCATCCAGTTCGGCTATTCGCTGATTATCGCTTGTGGCTTATTTTTCGCACTGACTCTTTATCGCCGGGAACAGTTAGCCTTCGTTTTTCTGGCATTCTGCGTCGTCATCCTGTTTGGCTGCGCGCTCGAGAATACCGTTGTACCGTTTCGCGAATTAAGCGACGGTTTCCGGGCTGTGGTCTTCGACGCGGGAATTTACAGCTCAGATCTGCGCGACCAGTATCTGTATGGCCGGATCCGGCCGAAATTGTTTACATCCGAGCCCTCTTTCGTTTCCTTCATGTTCACGGTATCCGCGTTCTCCTGGTATGTACTCTCCCCGATGCGCGGCAAAATGTTCCTCTATCTATTGCTGCTTGCCGGCGGTTACATGGCAATCCGCGGCCCGACGTTGTTTCTCGGTGTCGCGCTGATACCGGTTTACCAAGTGTTTCTGGCGACCCGCCACGAACGGGGCCGCGCCAGAGGCTCTAACATTCTACGTGTTTTCGGCGCTCTTTTCCTCGCGGGATTGCTCGCCGTGGTGGGGTTGGCCGCCGGAAGTATCCTTTTTGAAGAGCGTATCGCCGATATTTTTTCCGGCCGGGACGCGAGTTTCTTCGCCCGCATCGTGGCGCCGTTTTTGCTTGCCAAGGATATTATTTTCGAGCACCCCTTGGCGGGCGCAGGCCTAGCGGGATGGGAGTTCATCGAAAACCGAGTCGTCCAGATTTATACGAACTCGTCGTGGCTGGTCATCGATTTCAACTTCAAAACCGCCGCCCATGCAATTACGAACTATTTTTGGCTGCATTGGATTTTCCTCGGCTTGTTCTGGGGGGTCATTCTCATCGTCGCCTTGAGCGTATTGCTGCGTCGGCTAGGCGCATCGAATATTTTGTTCGCTTGGGCCGTATGGGCGGTCTTCGGACAGGCGGCCGGCGGATACGTCGATCCGCGCACCTGGATGGTTCTGTTCCTGGCGGGCGCGCTTGCCGTTATCCATAGCCGCGAAGGCCATCGCAGGCCCGCCCGCGTACGTATGCCTACCCCGGCCATCCGGACGACTGGAGCGGAATGGCGCTGATTCGATGAGAGTCCTCCACCTCAGCACCACGGATATCAGGGGTGGCGCCGCCCGCGGCGCTTATTGGCTCCATAAGGCTTTGCCCGAAACCGGAATCGACTCGCAGATGTTGGTCGGGCGTAAGTACAGCAACGACGACCGCATCCACCAACTCAATGGGACGATGGCCGGGGCGAGCGAGTGGCTGCGCGGTGTGCTCGACCAGCTGCCGTTACACTACTACCGCAAAACGGACGACGCGTTCTGGACCGTCGGCTGGGCACCGCGTCACCTGCAACAGGCGATTAAGATTCATAAGCCGGATATCATCCACTTGCACTGGACCGGCGCCGGTTTCCTGCCGATAAAATCGCTTAGCAGACTCAACTACCCGATCGTCTGGACGTTACGCGATATGTGGGCGTTCACGGGCGGTTGTCACTATACGGCCGGTTGCACCCGTTATCAAAAATGCTGCGGAGAGTGCCCGCAATTGAACTCCAAAAATTTCAACGATCTCAGCCGACGCATCTGGCGGCGCAAGAAGGATCATTGGAAAGACGTCGATCTTTGCCTTGTGCCGATCAGCCGGTGGCTCGCCGGCTGCGCGCAGGAAAGTCAATTATTCTCGGAAACGCCTATCCGGGTTATCCCGAACGGCCTCGACACCAAAACCTTTTATCCGGTTCCGCGCGATGAAGCGCGCGCGGCCTGGGGGCTCGACCCAACGAAACAATATATTCTATTCGGTGCGCTCGGCGCTCTACAGGACGAGCGCAAGGGCTACAGACAACTTGTCGATGCCATCGGACACCTGGCGAGCATACATGACACGAGCCGAACCGAACTACTCGTATTCGGCGACCTGGAACAGGATGCCGTGTCTTCCTTCGACATCAAGGCCCGTCACTTAGGTCATATCGATGACGACGAGAAATTGGTTCAGCTGTACGCTGCGGCGGATATCATGGTGGTTCCTTCCCTGCAGGAAGCATTCGGCAAAACGCTTATCGAGGCCATGGCCTGCGGCACCGGAGTCGTCGCCTTCGCCAGCGGCGGACCGGCCGATATCGTCATAGACCGCGAAACGGGCTTTCTTGCGCGTCCGTTCGATCCCCAAGACCTCGCCGCGGGCATCGCCTGGAGCCTCGCCTCGCCCGAACGCACCGCGGAGATCGGTCGCCAAGCACGCCTCCGGGCGGAACAGGAATTCGACATTACCGTGGTTGCCCGATGCTATCGGGATTTGTACCATTCTATCCTGGAGAAAACATTATGACTCCGATCGGCCGCCGAGATTTGTTCGCAGGCGGTGCGGGCTTCGCCCTCGCCGCCTCCACGCAAGCGGCCGCGGCCGCGCCGGCACGGGCGGATATCGTTCCGGACACCTCCGCCCGCGCTTTCGGCGCAATCGGCGACGGCGTGACCGACGACAGCGCCGCGTTGCAAAAGCTCTTCGATGCCGTCTTCGCCGGCAAGCAGGCCAAGACGGCGACGATTCCGCCGGGACGCTATCTGGTGAAGCGGCCGATTCGCGTCAAAACGGCCGGTCGGTCGGCCGGCAACATCACCCGCCGGTGCGGCATCTTGGCCCACGGCGCCGTGGTGGTATCGGCGATCAAAGACGGCAGCCCCGTCATCGAAATCGAAAGCCGGGCCACGCTCCGGTATGTCTTGATCGACGGGTTGCAAATCCAAGGCTCGGGCCATGATGGACACGGTCTATCTATAATCTGCGAAACCCGCGGCACATATTTTTACAACTTCTGCCTGCGCGACATCGTCGTCGAAGGCTGCGGCGGCGACGGCTGTCGGCTGATCGGCAATATCTTCGAGGGACAGATCTTCAATAGCTACTTTCGCGACAATAAAGGAAATGGCGCCACGTTCGGTCACGGCCGGCAGGACACCGTTCTTTCGGCCGTCCATGTGTTCGGCGGCGTGTTCGGCGGCAACGGACGCGACGGCGCGGCCTTGATCCAAAAAGCCGCCGATGTCGGTTTCTACGGGTGTTATTTTCTCTTGAATCAACGCTACGGCTTATCGGCATCGACGGGCTGCACGCTGCTGTCCCATTGCGGATTCGAGAATAACCACCAAGGCGCGCCCGATTTCGCCCGCGGCGGCGAAGGCTTGCGCCTCCTTGTCGGCGGAACGCTGATCGGCTGCACGGCCTATTCGATTTACAATCAAACAGGCCTGATCCGCGCCTTCGTGACCAACCGCCTGACCATGATCGGATGCACCGGCGACGGCGGCGGCAAAGCCAAGAAGGCCGGTCTCGGCGAGATTCACGGCAAAAAGAAGGGAAATGCCACCCTGATCGGCTGTCACGGCAGCATCAAACGAAAAGGAGCCCTCGACGTGGTCGATATGGCCTCGAGCGGCGGCCTGCGATTGGGGGGGGGCGTGGAATAGCACGAACCTCACATGGCTCGGCGATCATTGTTTATGGGTCGATAAACAAGGCCGGCTTCGTATCAATCAAGGACAGCCGAACGCCGATAACGACGGACGTCCTGTTTGAACCCGATATCGAAATTTTCCGACGCGTCATGGCGCACCGGGTCGTCGATCAAGTCCCTGAACCTCTCGACCAGCTCCAGATTCAAACAATCGATATCGAACGCCTCGGTGATGCGCTCCCGCGCCACCCGGCTCATTTCGGACCAATGCGCGGCATCGGCCACCAAGTTGAGTATCGCCGCGGCAATGCCCCGGGCATCGCGCTCGGGCACGAGGATTCCCGACACACCGTGTTCGACAAGTTCCGGGATACCGCTATGGCGGCTGGCCACCACCAGCATGCCCGTCGCCATCGCCTCCATTAAGGTAACCGGAATGCCTTCCTGATCGCCGTCCGCCGTGGTGACGCTGGGCGCCAGTAGGATGTCGGCGGTTTCCATCATCGCCATAACCACGCGACTGTCCTGCCAGCCGAGACAACGAACGCGGTCTTCGACCCCGAGTGACTGAATAAGGTTTTCGATCCGAGGTTGCAGCGGACCGTCGCCGATAATGGTATAGCGGACATCAACGCCGTGGCGGGCCAGTTGCGCAATCGCCTCGATGCCGTATTCGATGCCTTTTTTCTCGACCAAGCGGCCTACCGTGAGCACGAAAAGCGGTTGATCCGGACCGCAATAACGGGATCGAAACCGGATGCCGCGCAAGCTCGTTCCCATGTGATGAACGTGGGTGCGTGCCGGGTCGGTGCCGAGCTCGATCAGCTTGTCCTGCCAGCGCCGGGAAATCGGCAAAAACAAATCCCCGGTCGAAAATAAACGGCGGTAATAATCGGGCTGGTCGACCAGTTGCGCGCTGATGTCGACGCCATGGAATACCGTGACTAAACGGCCCGACAGCACGCCGATCTCGCGCAAGTGAACGGCCAAGAGACCCATCGGACCGAAATGACAATGCACAATATCGACGTTTCCGCCATCGCGGACGGTTGCCACCCAAAATAGCAGCCGAAGGGACGAAGCGACGCGCCCGTGCCGCCAGACATTGAGCGCGCGCAGGACCTGGCAGGGACAGCGCCAGATCAACCGCAGAACGAGCCCGGCACCGGCAATCACTCGCAAAAACAGGTTTTTCGGCATACGCAAATAGCGTGTGCGTTGATCCAGGTCGTAACGGGCGACTTCGACATGAACCTGCGGCTCGCCGCGCGGGCGTTCGGCGAAAATCATGACGTCATGCCCCTGGTCTATAAGACCCGTAATCTGATTGAGCACGAAAGTTTCGCTCAAGGCCGGAAACTCATAGGCGAAAACCGCAATCTTGAGAGGTCCACCCATCACACCCCCTCGAGCGCGGCGGCGACATAGTACCCGGCCGCGAATGCCGAACGGCGCTCTTCCTCGATCTTTAGCTGCAACGTCTTACCGAGCTGCAGACGGCTGACGAGTAAATTCTCGACGGCTCGGCAGAGCTCCGGACTGCTGACTGATTCGATATGTTGCACATGCTCGTCAAGACCGAGCCGGGTGAACAGTTCTACCGTCTTGAATTCGTAGGCGATCGGCAACACCGGCACACCGATACACATCGCCAGGATCGCGACATGCATGCGGGTCGCGATAACGAGATCGTACCCGCCGAGTGCTTCGATAAGCATGTTCGGCGTATGGAAACCACAATCGACGAACATGAATTTTCTAAGGTCGGGGGGCAGCCGTTCGATGACCTTTTCGGCGATGGCCGAATCGTCGGTCCAGTATTCGCCGACGCCTTGGCAGGTGGACAGAAACACGACGAGCGCGTCATGGCGTTCGATCAGCATCGTGACGGTATCGGCCACCGCGTCAAGATAACGGTCCATCGCATCGGCCGAATCGCCTTGGAAGTGCGGCCAGTTGCGCACGGAAACGGCAACACGCAGGCGACGATTCGGAATCGGCTCCTCGGTTTGCCGGCAGGCCACCGTTCCGGACAACGCGAATGCGGCATCGGCGCATTCGAAAATTCGGCCGCGGGGAACGCCAAGACGCAACAGATTTTCGCGAGAGCGTTGGTCGCGCACCAGGATCAACCGGGCGCGCCGAAGCACGAAGCGGAGCAAGCGCTTATGGTGGGGAAACGGACCGAGACTTTGCGTAAACAACACAAACGGCTGGCCGAGCGCAATGGTGACCAGGAGTTCGAATATCTTAGGGAACAACCTGTAATGAGGGACGAAATAGGTCCCACCCGTGGAAACGACGAGATCGGCGTTCGTACGCTTGAGGAACGTGGCGCGCAACGACGGCGGCAGCAGACGGGCCGCCGCCGTACCGAGCGGCGTCCGCCACAATAGCGCCACGGCCAGGACCGCCAGAGCCGCCGCCTTGCTGCGGCGCGGCCCGGCACATGCCGCGATACGATCATAGAGAATGGGCTCGAAATCGAGATCGGGATAGCATTGCGCCGCGACATCGTCTTGCTGATCGCAGACGACAACGTCGAGGTCGGCACCGAGCGCTCGGCGCAGAATCGCAAGGGTGCCGAACAAAATTGCGGCATCGCCGGTGTTGAGGACGGCGGTGTTGGTAATAACGATCTTCATACGCCCGCCCCCCGTCTGATGAGATGGCGCGACAAGTGGACGGTTTCGGCCAAGACCCGCCGGCCATGCGGCAACGCGGCATAAATCAGGAATGAGAAGCCCGCGGCCGAGGCGGCCAGCACCGCGACGGCGAGCAAATCCGACATTCCCGCGATTAGTGACGTGCGTTCGAGAAAATAGGCTCCGGCCGCGACGGCCGCGGTTGCGGTCGCCGGCAGAGCCATGATGCGAACGAAGTCAGTGGCGGTGACGGGGCCGCGCAGGCTGACGAGATAGAACAATACGGGCACTCGCACCGCGATGCCGACAAGGGCGTAAGTGGCGGCCACACCGATCACGCCGCCGGGCAGGCCGATACCGAGGGCAACAAAGGTCAATAAGGCATTGACGATACTGGCGCGCATCATTTCCCGGTCTCGACCCTGGCTCATGTAGAGCCAGCTCAGGGTGTAGGTCACCGGCATGTACATGGCGGACAGGCCCATCCAGGCGAGGATCGGCGCGGCCTCGCTCCATTGATCGCCGAGGATAAGGGCAACGACACGGTCCGAGGACGCAATCATCAACCCGGCCGCCGGCGCGACCAACATCGCCAATCGTTCCGCCATCGCCCGATAAGCATCCCGATACCGGTGTGGCTCGTCATTGAGGCGGCTCAGCACCGGCAGCGCCACCGAGGCAAGCGGCATATTCAGATTCCTGATCGGCATAACGACGAGTTTCTGAGCCCGTTCGAACATGCCGAGCAGCGCGGCGCCCGAATACCAACCGAGAAGAATTTTATCGAGATTGGAGGCCAAGCCTCCAAGGACCATTGCGCCCGTCACGTTGCCTCCGAAACGGATCAAGTCGCGAACTTCGCGCAAAGGGCCAAAACCGCGCGGGCGCCAGTCGCAGGCAAACCAAGCGCCGCATACCATCACCAAGCTCCACGTTAAACGCTGGATGACGAGCGCCCAAATACCGAAGCCGTAGACGGCGGCGGCGATGGCGGCGGCAAAGGCAATAACTTCAGCCCCGGTTTGAATGACGGCAAGTGTGGCAAAGCGCATTTGCCGGCGCAGCAACGCCAGATGCTGGGCAGCGAAACCGGTGAGGACCAGGGCAAGGGCAACCACCGGCATGATCCGCATCAGCACCTCCTCGCCGTAAAGAACGACGAGCAAGGGCGAGATCGCCGCCATCACGGCAGCAACCAGTATGCCGAGGGCGGCGTTGAGCCAGAACAGGGTGCTCACCTGACTTTCGGTGATGTCCCGACGCTGGACCGTGGCTACCGTCAGGCCGAGATCCTTAAAGACCTCCGACACGGCGATAAAAGCTGCGACCATGGCGAACAAGCCGAAATCGGCGGGCGTCAACTGGCGGGCCAGAATGACGATCGCAAGCACCTGAACCAAAACCTTGATACCCTGCGCGGCCATCGTAACGGCACTGCCCCGGACCGTCCGGGCGGTCAGATCGTGCTGAAGGTGCTCCGTTCTAAAGTGTTCGTCACCTGCCATCGGAAGTACCGAAGAGATTAGCCATTTGCAGCCATCGGCGAATGGGCGACGACGTTATCGAGGTACCAGGCATACGTTTTCTGCAGGCCCTCCTCGAACGGGGTCGTATGATGCCAGCCCAAATCATGCAGACGGGAGACATCGAGGCGCTTGCGCGGCATGCCGTCGGGCTTCGACGTATCGAATTCGATCCGCCCCCGATAATCGACAATGTCGCAAATCGTCGTGGCGAGATCGCTGATACTGATATCGCTGCCGGTGCCGATGTTGACGTGCAAATCGTGAGAGTAATGTTTCATTAGATGCACAAGGGCGTCCGCACAATCGTCGGCATACATGAATTCGCGCATCGGTTGCCCGCTGCCCCAAACCTGCAGGCTGGGCTGGCCGCTTTCCTTGGCCTCGTGCGCCTTGCGCATCAATGCCGGCGCCACGTGACTCGACAGCAAGTCGAAATTATCGCCGGGACCGTAGAGATTGGTCGGCATGGCCGAAATGAAATTACAGCCGTACTGCCGCCGGTAGGCCTGACACAGGCGGATACCGGCGATCTTGGCGATGGCATACCACTGATTTGTCGGCTCGAGAGGGCCGCTCATCAGCGCTTCCTCGGGAATCGGCTGCGGCGAGAGGCGCGGGTAGATGCAGGACGATCCCAGGAACAATAATTTTTCTACCCCCACACGATAGGACTCGTGAATGAGGTTCAGTTCGATCGCCATGTTGTCGCGCAGGAAAACGGCCGGATGGGAATCGTTGGCGAGAATGCCGCCGACCTTGGCGGCCGCCACAAACACGATCTCCGGTCGGGTTTGTTCCAGCCATTCCCGGACAGCTTCGCCGTCGCACAGATCGAGTCGTTCGTGCGGAACCGTAACGACGTCACAATTCTCGGTTTGGAGCCGCCGCACCAACGCCGATCCTACCATCCCCCGGTGTCCCGCTACCCAGATGCGCTTGCCATGAAGATTTAAGGTCGGACCAAGCATTAACGAACCTCCGGTCATGTTTATCTCTTAAAATTTGCCGATCGGAATCAACCATTTCGGCCACGAGTTCCTTGAAAGAAATCTTGTGACGCCACCCGAGGCGGACTTGCGCCTTGCTGGGATCGCCGCACAAAAGATGGACTTCGGCTGGGCGGTAGTAACGCGGCTCGACGGCGATGATGACTTGGCCGGTCTTCACGCAGTACCCTTTCTCGCTGCTGCCCTTGCCCCGCCAAGCGATAGGGCGACCGATGTGCTCGAACGCCAACTCGGCGAATTCGCGCACCGTGTGGCTCTCGCCGGTGGCAAGGACGTAATCGCCCGGTTCGTTCTGCTGCAGAACGCGCCACATGCCCTCGACGTAATCGCGGGCGTGCCCCCAGTCCCGCGCGGCATCCAGATTGCCGAGATACAGGCGGTCTTGAAGGCCGGCTTCTATGGCGGCGGCGGCGCGAGTGATTTTTCGGGTCACGAAAGTCTCCCCGCGCCGGGGGCTCTCGTGATTGAACAGGATGCCATTCGAGGCGTGCATGCCGTAGGCTTTCCGGTAATTCACGGTAATCCAGTACGCATAGAGCTTGGCTACCGCATAGGGACTTTGCGGAGAAAATGGCGTGCTCTCGGTTTGCGGACATTCGAGCGCGTTACCGTACAACTCCGACGTGGATGCCTGATAGAAGCGAACTTGCCGCTCGAGGCCAAGGATACGGACCGCCTCAAGCAGGCGAAGCGTGCCGAGCGCGTCTGCGTTCCCGGTGTATTCAGGCGTCTCGAAACTGACTTGAACATGGCTTTGCGCCGCGAGGTTATAGATCTCGTCGGGCCGGATTTTCTTGACCAAGCTGATTAGGTTGGTGGAATCGGTGAGATCGCCGTAATGCATGAAGAAACGCCCGTCGGCGATATTCGGGTCCTCGTAGAGATGATCGACCCGTTGGGTATTAATTGAGGATGAACGCCGCTTCATGCCGTGAACGACGTACCCCTTACCAAGCAATAACTCGGCCAGATACGCGCCGTCCTGGCCGGTCACGCCCGTAATCATTGCGACCTTCTGTTTCATAGGAAATTACCTCTCTAATGGCCCACCGGCTTCCCGCGCGGGTACGTGTGTTCCGCCTCCGAGACGGTCGCTATTTATCCTCTCCCACCCCCCAAAGCCGCCAGTGACCGTTCTGTGTCTCCCAAGGAAAACAAGGAGGGTCAGGGAGCCGCCGGGCTCACAGAATAGTCACTAGCTTCACAGGACCGGCAGGCGGGATACTCGGCAATTCACCTTTCGGGAAACCGGAAAGAGATGAAAGGGAGTCAAATGAATACCGATACGAACAAAACGGATATCGCGACCGATCGCCGCAAATTCCTCTCGAAATGCGGCAAGTTCGCCATTGTGACACCGCCCATTGTAACGATGCTTTTGTCGACATCGATGAGCAGCAAGGCCGTGGCACAATCCGGTTTTGTCCAACAAGTGAGCAACAGCTTCGGTAGCGGCGGTAATAACGGCGTCCCCGAAAACTCCGACTTCATATCGTATCAGCGGGTGGCGTCGTGCGATCAATGGCAATTCCGACAAACCATGATCTGCTCAAAGCCTGATGAGAAAACACGATAGGAACGATCATTCGGCCCGGAACATCCGTGGGAAAATCTGGCGCATCGACATTTTTTTCATAAAGCTGCCAGTGACCGTTTGTATCTCCCAAGGAAACGCAAGGGGCTGGGGAACCGTCGGGCTCACAGAATATTCACTGGCTTCACAGAACCGGCAGACAAGATAATGACGAGATAATTGGGTAGTTCATCTTTTGGAAAACCAGGAAGAGATGAAGGGAAATCAAATGAACACCGATACGAACAAAACGGATATCGCGACCGATCGCCGCAAATTCCTCTCGAAGTGCGGGAAGTTCGCCATTGTGACTCCGCCTATTGTAACGATGCTTTTATCGACATCGATGAGCAACAAGGCCGTGGCACAATCCGGTTTTCCCCGGCAAGGGAACCGGCAAGGGAACAACGGCTTCGGTAACGGCGGCAATGACGGCGTCCCCGGAAACTCCGACTTCCAGGACACCACCCGCTGATACGGTATACGAAGGGTCAGGGCACCCTTTCTTAGCGGCTCTTCAAGGGCCCGGGTGCCATTGACCGAAACTCAAATCCTAAAACCGGCCCTAGAACAGATTATGGTTAATCGAATCTAGGGCCGGTTTTTTGTTGAGTGCTTTGTGCGCAAGGCCTTATGCGAAAAACACGATAGGAACGATCATTCGGTCCGGAACATTCGTGAGAAAATGTGGCGCATCGGCATTTTTTTCATAAATTGCAGAAGGTGGCGCGTTTGACAGACGAGCAACCAAGCGCGCGTGCCGTAAAGTGCCCTCATGCGGTGCCATGCGAACGCCGCCCGGAGGTTCCCCCACGCCACCGTCGGCAACCCCAAACTCGGATATTTGATTTGCAGGAGACAGCGCCGGAAATGCACCCGGGCCGCCGGAGTAGGTGATGTTTCGAGCGGCCAGGGCATGCCGAACAGCCGATTGGCCGCAATCAGATAAGAATGGAGCACGCTCTTGAGCCGATGTCCATACATGCATGCTTCAATTCCCTGCCAATCAATTCGATTTCGCATCCTATCCGCCAGCGTGGTGAATTCAAAAAGTTGACTCAACACGATATCCCCACGGTAAAAATTAGCCAGATGATGCACCTGGGCATGAAGCAGATGGTGAAGCATGCGATGGGTCGGTGACGGAATAAAAACCTTCAGCCCCCGTACCGATAGACGCGTAGCCTGTTGCCAGACTTCACGGGCGGGCAACACGTATTCCGGATCGATCAGTTCGACATGAAGGTCCACGGCGCCCGGCATGTCCATGCGGACGAAATCCGCAATGGCGTGATAGCCTTCCAAATGGGCATTAACGACATCGTAAGACAGCGATTCGAGTGCCGAAATCGACCGATTCGCGGCATCCCGGCGCACTAGAATATCGAGATCGCGCATCATGCGCGTCGATACGTTGTCCTCGCCGGAAAAAGGCTCAACCAGCGCAATGGCGCCCTTCAACAGCATCGGTTCGACGCCGGCCGCGTTCAAGGTACGGATGACTTCTTCGACCTGCCGCCGTAATGCCTTATTACGCTCAATGTTGAGTTCGTGCAGCATGGCGAGGTAAGCGAGAACATCTTCGGGCACGCGCCGGTCCCGACCGGTTTTGCAGAGTCGGGCGTACACCGCCGGACCGAGAAGATGCCGATTCGCGAGCTCGATTACCGCCGTCCAATCGATTTCTCTCGGCGCCAGCCGACCTTCGCCGTCATCGGCCGGGCACAGGCAGTCCGCAAGTGCGCTCAGAGTCGAATCGATAAGTATCACGCAAAGACCCTGTTCATCAGATCGACCGCATCGTCCAGCGACGATATACTGAATTCATAACACGATTTGTTTTCGATCCAGATCAGCAGATGTTCGACGTCGGCGGCGCTCATGCCGGGACCCATCGGCTGAAAACCGCTCATCAGGCGACGCAGCGCCTCGTTTTTGTCGATCGGCGTCAGAATGGTGGCGGCCTCGGAATCGTACCGGGGAAAAACGATGGTGCTAACGGGCACGGGCGGCGCCGTAACGCCGACGGCACGATTCGTCACCGAGAGGTATCGGACCCGTTTACCGTCCGGGCGGTCATGAATGGAAAGCTTTCGCAGGGCCGGAAACCGCCCCGCGAGAGGCTGCCAAGCATCTTCCTTGATACAAATTCCGAAGGGAAGGGATCGCATCGCAAGCGACGGACGGCTCAACACGACCGTGTCGTCCGATAGCAGCTCGAATCCCTCGGATACCAACGCCGCGGTCAAAACGCTTTTACCGGAGCCCGACTCGCCCGGCAACAAGATGCCGTGCGCGCCCCGGCGAACAGCGCCAGCATGAATTGCGCAGAAATCCGCGCCGTCTTCAAGCGCCCGCTCGATCAGAGAGGCCTTGATCATCGGCACGGCCTGGCTTTTTGTCTCGCATTGATGGATGAGCCGGTCGCCTTCGATAACGACTAGATGATTGGCGACGGAAAATAGATCGAAGTGAACATCAACCTCGGCGGGCTCCATGACGGCAAACGAAAGCAACATCCGGTGGCACGTACGATGCAGGGCCTTGGTTGCATACCGGATACGGAAAGTCGTATCGAGCAGCCGGTATGTGCCCGTTTCCGCAAAGCGGCCGCGCCGTTGACGCAAGCATCCCGCGACGGCGGCGATTTCCGCCGGCTTTTGTAACACGGGCCCGCTGCTTTCGTTTTGCCGATTTTGCGCGTGCCATTGTTTGATAAGATCGGATACGTATTCCTCGGCGATTTCATCCGATAATCCAAAACGATCGACCAGCCGTTGCACGACACCCTCTTCGGGTGTGCCGTCCATGGTCCAACCGAGGATGGCGGCGGCAATTTCATTCGCAACAACCAGCTTCTGGTGCCTACTGTCAAAAAGCACCGTCTCGTTCCCTAAAAAATGCATGCTGATGTCTTCGCGCGGAAAAATGTGTTCCAGAGACATTAGAGACATGTTAGGCATTCCCTTAAATCATATATCAAAAATCATCGTCGGCGTTGGGCTTACTTCCTAGAACTATACGCCGATGGCGATTCAAAAATTTGTGATGAATCTGTGGCGATGCCGTTGCAGACAAACGCGAAATTTTTTAATGCGGTCCCGCGACTTAACGGCGCTCCCCTGCAAGGACCACAGAAAGGTCACAGACTTCGGACGGGATCGTTTGGCTTAGGTGCGATAAGCTGTGTAATTCCAATATCCAAGGCATGAAGTCAGATCGCGCATGAAAATCCATGACATTGAATGCGCCCAGGGCCCCGGCAGCGGCGTGCTCACGGCATGGGTGGAGCCCTGCGCTTCCGCGGAACCGATAGAGGTTTTCTACAAGATCGAGGGCATCGAACGTCCTCTGAGCGGCGGCACGGATGCCCTTGCGGTTGCCTTGCTGACACCGTCCATGTTCGAGCGGGAAAGTCTGTCGATCGAGGGCAAAATATCGGACCCCCTCGTTCGCAACCTGGGCCGGGCACAGAAAATTCTGTCCCAATGGTATGACTATCTGGAAACGGTCCCGATTGCCGCAGAGAGCGGCAGCGGTGGCGACCAGCTCAATCCCGCAAGCGGCGTTATGTGCTGTTTTTCGGCCGGAGTCGATTCTTGGTACTCCCTGCTGAAACACGACACGCGTATCACCCATCTCCTTCTCATCCGCGGATTCGACATCGGCCTCGACAACGATGTGCTATGGCAAGCAGCGCTGAGCCGCGCCGGAATCGTTGCCGAGCGCATGGGCAAACGCCTCGTTACCTGCGCGACCAATATCCGGGATATTGCCGACAAACGCCGCAGCCGTTGGGGGCGCCCTTTCAACGGCGATTTTTGGGGCGAAAGTCTGCATGGCGCCGCCCTGGCTTCCGTCGCGCTTTTACTGCAGAACGATATCGGGGAAGTCATCATCCCGGCGACGCATAATCACGCGCAAATCAAGCCGTGGGGTTCGTCGCCGCTTCTCGATCACTTTTGGTCGAACGGCCGCGTTCGAATTCTTCATGACGGTTGCGAAGCCGGCCGGACCGAGAAAGTACGCGCCATCGCGCAATGCGACTTGGCACTCGAAACCCTTCGCGTCTGCTATCACGACACACCGGATATCAACTGCGGGCGGTGCGAGAAATGCTTACGCACGATCCTCGCGTTGAGGACATGCGGCGCCCTCGACCGGGCAAAACATTTCCGACGAACCGGCCGCTCGCGGAAATGCGCGGCCTAATCGTTCCACGGCACTTGCGCCATCATTACGAAATGCTGCGGGACGAGGCCCGGCGTACCGGCGATACCGAACTTCTCAAGACGATCGAAGTCATCATGGGCGAACGCTTATCGATGCGGCGCATGATCAGCTTAGCAAAACGCGCCGCCCGGAAAACCCGGCTCGGCCGACAGCTTCATGCGGTTCGCAGGCATTTTCAAAAACCGGCGGCAACCCCTCCCGCCGACCGATAATTGGAGTCGCGGCGGTTTATGCGCCCGCGTCGATACGGCAAGCGGATTGGCGGGAAAGGCCGTGCGTTTTCCGGCCCACGGCAACTGCCTGAATCGGCATGCCGCTCACCCTGAAACGGGGACGCGAATCAAAGAATTGCGGACTTTTACCGCCGCCACGGCGTCATCCCCGACCGGCACAAAAAACCGGTAATAATTCTTATTATTTAATACTTTAAGTGAATTGAGCAAAAATTTTTCGGCGCCGGGAATAAACCTCCGGGAGAACGGTCCCTATGACAGCGTACGGTGCATGCCGCGCCGCATCGCGGGTTGTTTCATACGCCGCAATGTGGGGATTGGGATGCCCTATATTTGTCACGGATTTCACACGGATAACACAGGACCAGAACCGAACCTTCCTCATAGGATCGCAGGCGACAGTGGCAGTGGGCGTCATCCAGACGCCGAAGCCCGATAATCACACAAAGCCATCACATGCCTGAAAATTCATCCAGAGACCGGGAGTTCGGATAATATGGATCATACGGTTGGGGAGGTTTTGCATGCCTACATCAAAAGTCTGCGTCGGTATGCGATTTCGTTAACACGCGATTCCAACGAGGCCGATGATCTGGTTCAGGAGTGCCTCAAACGAGCGCTAACGTACATTCACGACGGCGGGAAAATTCTCAATATGCGGGCGTACCTTTTTACAATCCTGCATAACGTTCATCGGGACGAGATGGGCCGTCGACAGCGGAACGGCACGCACGTTCCCATCGACACCGATTCGATCCGTTTGGCCTACGCACCGCCCCAGGACACGCACATGGAATGCCGGGATTTGTCCGAAGCGCTGGATAAGCTGCCTACCGATCAGCGGCAAGTCGTCCTGCTGGTCGGGTTGGAAGGATTATCCTATCAGATGGCGGCGGAAGTACTGGGAATCCCGATCGGCACCGTGATGTCCAGACTCAGCCGCGGCAGGAATGCATTGCGAAATATGACGGCCATCGAGGTGGTCACGCAGAACGAATCGAAAAAAAATCATCAACAAGAAGCCGAGGGGTGGAAACGCCTTGTCAAGGGAGAGAAAACGCATGTGGGGTAATCATTACGACTTTGAATCACGGAAATCCGGCGGTTACATGGACGAGTTGTTGCATGCTTATGTCGACAATATGCTCCCGCCTCGCCAGCGGCTAGAGGTCGAAGAATATCTTGCCGATCATCCCGACATGGTACAGCGGGTGAACGATTTCGAGAGTCAAAACCGGGGGATGCACCGCCTATATGACCGCCACCTAACCGAACCGTTACCCGAAAGTCTGCAAACGCTGGAATATGAGATCGTGCGCAAACTTTCGCACCGCACCAAGTCCCGAACCGCCGTACGAGTCTTGGCCTCGGCCCTCGTCGCCGTTTTGGTTGCCGGCGGCGGTTGGTATGCGTTTGACCGTTTTTCGACGACGGGCGTCAAGGGCAATATCCTGGCAACCTTCAAAAGCGGCACGAGTTCTCCCGCTGCGCGGGCACCGGCGGCCGATACCGCAAACATACGTCAAGCCAGTACGACAACGCGCCGCGATCCCGCCTCGGCAAGCCGTTCGCTTGAAACGTTCGCGCCGGATCTCGCGAAGTTCGGCCTCGAATTGATCAGAACCCGCCTTGTCAGCGATGAGGTAAAATCGAAAACCGTACAACTCGTCTACGAATCCAAAGTAGGCAACCAGGTTCAGATGTATCTCTCGCCGACGCGAGAGAAAAAGAAGCAGCAAATCAGTCTCAGCCAGGAGGGCAGAATTTCGGCGTTGTTCTGGAGCAACGGCGGGCATTCCTACAGCCTATTGGGAGAAGTTGACCGCGATACGATTCTGGCTATCGGCTCGGCGGTGAACGAGCAGTGGGAAGCGATGACGGGGCCGAACATGATGCCGAGTTCGTCTGCCACACCGATGGAAAAACACAGCGGAGACGGCAGCAACATCAACCATGCGTCTAAAAGCTTCATACAGCCCGTCGTGTCCCCCTTCGACCGCGGCATCAAAGCGAACGAACAATAAAGAAGAGCCCGAGGCGGCACATCGATTATACCATTACCTCTTCCCCGCGACGACGGGGAAGAGGCGCATCATCACGAATGCAATGATTGAAAATAGAAAAAATACGAGCGATGACGCATCCGACCGAAAACAAAAAGTTTACTCGCCGCGAGACGCGCGCCAGGGAAAGATAATCCTCCGGACACGGCGGCGGCGGATCATTTTCATCACGGGCTTGGCCGGCACGATTCTTTTTGCGCTTCTGGGATCGATCGTTTTCGGCCGTTAGTCCGATCGACCTACATCGCAGCTTCCTTTACGGCATAGGCATAGGCATCGCTACGCCCGAAAGGTTTTGGTGCCGACAATAAGATTTGTCGGTCTTTCGGTCGAATTTATCCTTTATCATCAAGAATATATAAACATTAGAAATAAATGGCCGATGCGCGGCTGTTTCTATCATCAAACACCAGGTCTCATGCGCCGTGAGCGTGTCTTAATTATTAATTTTTTTTAATTTTACGGAACATTTCCGAGGCAGCGGCGTCTAATTAAGCAAGGCCTCGTCCGAAAGCGGGGCTTCATCTGAAATCAGTAAAAAAACAGGAGAAATACCACATGAAATATAATTGGCTAGTCGCGACGATTGCCGCCGGAATGCTCGCAATCAGCGGGCCGGCATTGGCGGATTCGAAGATGGGTGGGCCGAAAGCAACATCGCCCGACGCAACATCGCCCGGCGCGGCAGGCGCCGCCTCAGGAGCCCAAGATATGGGCGCAAAAATGACCGCACCGCCCAGCGATGTTGTCGGCAAGGATATCGTCAACAATGAAGGCGATACCATCGGTGAAATCGAAAGTGTGAGCGATAATCAGGTCATCGTGTCGGTCGGCGGGTTCCTCGGAATCGGAGACCGGAAAGTCGCCCTGGGCTGGGATCAAATTACCCAAACAGGCACCGGCAAGGACGCCAAACTGATGACATCGAAAACGAAGGAAGAGCTCAAAATGATGCCGGAATACAAAGAATAAAAAAAATCCCCTAATACCTCCTCACAAGATATCTTTCGTGTCGCGCCAAGCGCGGCACGAAAGATGTAAGAAGAGATGTAACGGCCTTGTGCCTTTCTCTGAAATTCCTTCCTCTCAAATTATTCGTCGAAGGTTTCGTCGGTTCAAAAGTTCCAAAACAAGGGTATGACGGTATCGGCCAGGACCGGCCTGAAATTAATGTATGTTAATGAGAGGGCCGCATCGTTCGAATACGATTATTTTTCGAACAATCTATGTCGGAGAGTGTCGAAATATCATGAAACAACGTTATGCCGTCGGCATGAACGTAAACGGTAAGCCCTCTCACGCCGTCATCGAGGCGGAAGACGCCTTAATTGCCGCTTTGATCGTCAAGACGGAATATCCGGAAGCTGCAATTACGTATGCGCGTCGGCGCAACAAACGAGGCGACAGACGCAACCCCGGCGTTAAAATCAAGCCCTAAAGCCATTCCGCCATTCTTACAGGCGAGGAAAACGATAGGGAATGATCCGAAGATCGGCCTGGCCGTGACTCAAAATGCATGCGGCATTTCCCATAGGGCTCATGACTGAATCCTCGAACGTACCGGAGAAGGTGTCACTGAAAAATACGGTTCACGCCATATTAAGGGACGTTCATGATATCGTGCATATCGACCATGCCGTATCGGAAGCAACCGTCCGCATGGAAGGAGGCAACCGGCACGTTTACGTGGTTGACGGCGACGAACTGGTCGGAATCATCACGAAGCGCGATATTAGAAAACGGCGCGAGGAAAAAGGCGTTGATCCCCATGAGATTACCATCAGCGAGACAATGACGCCGCGTATTGCCTATTGCCGCATGAACGACCCCGTGAAACGGGCTATAAACCTCATGAAGGAGAACGATACGAATCAGCTCGCCGTTCTGAACGACGCAAACGAGCTCATCGGCGAAGTTTTCCTCACAGATATCGTCGAACGGGTCGATATCCAAGATCTCGATTCGAAAACGCTCCATTGGGTTAAGGACGAATTGAAAAGAACGAAGCCGCAAGGCGGCGCAACAACATCAAGCCGATCCCTGCCGCCTTCCAAAGGGCGACCCCCAGCCTATGCCATCCGTCCAAAGCTCCGGCCCAAAAATTCAGCGCCCTGAGAACGATCGGAAAATCGGAAAAATACCCTTTCCCTTTTAACCTAAGTGAATGCCGTATCGGCATGCCGCGGACGACAATTAAAAATACGGTGCCATGCCTAAACAACCAAAAAAAAGGGATGGATTCGGGAAAGCCGGATTCAAAAGCACGATGCCTTTCGAACTCAAAAAATTGCCTTATGAAGCGAATGCGTTGGAGCCCGCCATATCCGAACGGACGATGAATTTTCACTATGGTAAGCACCACAAAAGTTACGTCGACAAGCTGAACAAGGCCCTCGAGAACTCTAGCGCCGGCAATTTCAAGGGCAATTCTTTGGAGGAAATTATTTCCAAGACGTACAACGACACGCATTCCAAAAATATCTTCAATAATGCCGCTCAGGTGTGGAATCACGATTTCTTCTGGCGATCCATGACCCCGAAAGGCGGCGGCGAACCGAAGGGCCGCGTCGCCGACTTGATCAAACGCGATCTCGGCGGATACGACGCCTTCGCCGAGGCATTCAAGGATGAAGCAACAGGCCAATTCGGCAGCGGCTGGACGTGGCTGGTCATAAGCGAAAACGTCCTGCGCGTCATGAGCACGCCGAATGCCGAACCGCCGTTCGTGAATGGGCATTTCTGCCTTCTGACGCTCGATGTGTGGGAACATGCTTATTATCTGGACTACCAGAATAAACGGGGTGCTTTTGTCGATGCCTTTCTCGAAAACCTCGTCAACTGGGCATTCGTCGAAAAGCAACTTGAATTATCTGCGCCGAAAGACGTTAAAACCTTGCGGCAAGCCGCCCGATAACCACTCATCTGGTCGCCGAAAGACGAACCTCACATCGGGCAAAGCGGTAAAAGGGAGGTAATACCATGGCCATGGATGTCGATGAATTCCGGGCTGCCGTCAATATTCTCGTGCAGGACATGAAAAACGATGCTGAAGACCTGCATGAAGTGCATCTGGAGCTTCAGGAACTGTTCCGACATTTTAGGGCAACCGGCATGCCGGTGCCGGAAGATTTGCTCGCGCTTGAGCGGCAATTGGAGACCACCGTTGAAAAACTCAAGCACGAAACATCACCCTAGGCGCGATGACTTCTTTCTGGGGGAAACCCGCAGATCATTAAACATTTCCCGCCACGACGAACAAACAAGGAGAGCCTGACCATGTTCGGCAAGATACTCGTTCCTATCGATGGTTCCGGCCCCTCGGACAGAGCCCTTCGGCTCGCCGGTGACATCGCGGAAAAATTTGACGCCGCTCTCGTCTTGATTCACGTCCTCTTACGGGGAAACTCGGCCGTGGCCTTACGGGAATTCGCGGAAAGCGAGGGATTCTTTGATGAGGTGAAAAAAGAGCTCGGCGACACGGAAATCATGCCCGATCTCTCCATCGCCGCCGGATCGGCCGCAATCGAGGTGGTTCCTGACGACGCCCTGAAAAAGATCGGCCATCTTTTGTTGGAGCGTGCGGAAAGCAGCGTCGCCGAAAAGAAAATCAGCGCGATTAAAACCTACATCCGGGACGGCGGAGCCGCCGAGGCTATCCTGCAATGCGCCCAAGAAGAAAACGTCGATCTCATCGTGACCGGCAGCCGGGGAGTCGGCGACCTCAAAAGCATACTCCTCGGCAGCGTATCTCATAAGCTGGCCGAGGATTCCGAGTGCCCTTGCTTAGTCGTGAAATAATCAGGCTTTGATACAGCGGAAAGCGTCCAAAACCAGGAAAAAGCCCGCCGTTCTGATCACGGGTGCCGAAGGCGGCATAGCCGATACCGCCGACCGTAAAATCAACGATGCGCTTTATCGGCATCTCAAAAGATTGATCGAGCGGAACTCTACAAAAACGGCAGGATTTCATCCCAGGTGACGACGAGATTCTCGATCTTGCCGAGCAACTCCTCCTTGTTGCAGGGCAGCTTGATGAAATCGTCGAATCCTTGCAGCACGTCCTCTCGAATCTTGGACAGCGCCGGCGGAATGAGCAGGATGATGGAAAGACGTCTCGACGGTAAGGTCTTGATCACTCTTACCAATTCCCGTGACTCCAAATCGGCGGTCTCGAATGTGACCATGAGAAGTTGCGCCTGAAACTCCTCGAAGCGATCGAGGAATTCCCGGCCGCTCGACAGGGAAATCACCGTGTGGCCGTTTTCCTCAAGGGTCGTGCGCACATCCTCAACATCGACCGACGGATCGGCGACCAACGCGATTCTATATCCATTCGGCGATTCCTCGAGGCCGGGAAACTCCGAGCCCGTCAGGGTCCGGTACAGGTTGCCGAGATAGGCCTCCTTCGCGGACGTCTTCTTCCGGTCGCTCATTCGCCGGCCGTAGAGAGCGATTCCTTCCTCGATCCCGGCAATCAAGTCCCGCGCCGGACAAGGCTTGCGGAAAAAATGGAAAATATGCCCCTTATTGACCGCCGCCATTGCGGCCGTCTGATCTTCAAGAGATGTCAACATCATGCGCACGGTGTCCGGCGCAAGCTCTTCAATACGGTGCAAGGTTTCGGCGCCGTCGATGCCCGACATATTCATGTCGCAAACCACAACGGCAAAAGCGCCCCCATTTGCCACGGCGTCAATGGCTTCTTCGCCGCTTTGCGCCGTCGTGAGATCGTAACGTTCGGCAAGCTGGCGCTTTACGGTTTCAAGAATGTATGGGTCGTCATCAACGACAAGGATTCTGTTTGTCATGGAAAGTCACCTACTCATTGACTTCACGAACTGCCGCGTTGCGCGATCGTTATCATCTTATCATTCCCGGCCTCGGACAACCGCATCTTTATTTCGCAATCCGTCCCACCCGGCGGAAGCTATCCCGCCGAGCCTCTTGCACCTCTTCTGCATCCGCACCCAAGCGCGATAGATCGCCGTCACGACTTTCCGAGTTCTTCCTCGATGGCATCGTGTACTTCGTGAAAAGCCGTCGTCACTTCGGGTTCGAGGGCCTCGATGCGCGGCCAGTCGGCGGCATCAGCCGCGTCCTGTAAATCTTTGAGCGCATCGGCAAGCCGTCCCGCCCCCACTGAAGCAGAAGCTCCCTTGGCGGCGTGGGCGGCATTGTACAGCCCCCCGGCGTTCTTGGTTTCGACGAGCCGTTTCAACTCGGCGGGCTTGTCCCGCGTGGTCTGGAAGAAACATTGCAACATATCGCGAAGCACTTCCGGTTCATCCGTGCCGATCAACTCAACCAACCGGTTTTTATCGATGGGTGCTGCGCCTTCGATTGTTTTCTTCATTTTCGCGTTACTCTCATTCAAGTCGGGGCCGGCTTTGGCCCCGAAGGTTTCCTGTACCATCGTGTTCGCACGAAGCTTGTCCGCGGCGGGAAGCCATTTGCCGATGACGTCGTCCAAGGCGGCCAACTCGACGGGCTTGCTGAGATATCCGTCCATGCCCGCCATCAGACATCGCTCTTCCGTGCCGTCCATTGCGTCGGCCGTCAGGGCGATGATCGGCAAATGCCGACCGTTATTCTCTTCGCGAGCACGGATCCGTCGAGTAAGCTCGTAACCGTCCATCACCGGCATTTGACAATCCGACAGCAGCAAACCGTAGCGTTTATCGTCTTGCACCAATAAGCGCATGGCCTTGGCGCCGTTATCGGCGAACTCGGCGGCGTAGCCGAGACGGGAAAGCTGTTTCTTCAAAACGATTTGGTTCGTCAGATTATCCTCGGCAATCAGAACCAGCGCGCCGGCCTCGGCGGCCGCTTGATGCGACGGCTCCCGATAGACAGGACGGGATCGTTGCTTTTTCGGCGCCGACGAGGATTTCAAAAACTTCGGGGCAGGCCAACCAGTCGCCCGGACGATCGCCGCGCAGGCCTGACGCAGGACGAACGGGCGGTAGATGACGTCGTTGAAGTGTAATTCCCTTTTGAGCGTTTCGGACATCGCATCCTGCCGGGGCGCGTAAAGGATAATGGGTGTATCCCGAAGTTCGGCCTGAGTGGTCATATAGGCGACGAGATCCCCCGCGCCTTCTCCGTCGAAGTGATGCTGGGTTATCACCAAATCGAAAGGCCTATTCTCCGCAACGGATTCCGCGAGTGCCGCCGTCGCCTCTTGGACCGTCCGGACACGACGGCATTCGGCGCCGAAATCCGTAAGGTAGCGCGTGATTCCCGTGCCGCCGAGGCGCGACCCGCGCGAGCATATTAAAATCCGCCGCCCGGCATACGGAGTCTCGAGCTTAACGGCCTGGCCCTTTAAACGGTCAAGGGGAAGACAAAACCAGAAGGTCGACCCCTCGTCTCGAACGCTTTCGACGCCGATCTCGCCGCCCATCACCTCGGTCAAGCGCCTGGAAATAGCCAACCCCAGACCCGTCCCGCCGTATTTTCGCGTGCTCGAAACATCGACTTGGCTGAACGGCTGGAATAGTTTCGCCGTCTGATCCGGGTTCATGCCGATACCGGTGTCGGAGACCTCGAAACGCAGGACGGCTTGATCCGGTTCTTCGGAGTCGACCGTTACGGACGCGGAGACGGTTCCGTTTTCCGTGAATTTGACGGCGTTCCCCATAAGGTTGATCAGGATTTGACTTATCCGCACCGGATCGCCGAGAAGGCAGCTATCGATCCTCGGATCGATATACGTCAGGATACTCACGTTCCGGGTTTGGGCATTGAGCCAAAGGTTTTGGCCGACGGTTTCCACGATATCGCGAACCGATATTTTCTCCGGCGAGATTTCCAGTTTACCGGCCTCGATCTTCGAGAAATCTAG
>JBBDTH010000120.1:0-27231 GCA_040904505.1 Rhodospirillales bacterium
CAAGTCGTGGCGGGCGTCCTGCCTGCCGCAGGAAAAGGTCGCGCGCCTGCAAGCGCTCGCGGATGCCGGCCGGCGCGTTTTGATGATCGGCGACGGTCTCAACGATGCCCCCGCGCTCGCGGCCGGATACGCCTCGATGTCGCCGGCCGGTGCCGCCGATATCAGTCAAACCGCCGCCGATGTCGTGTTTCAAGGCGCGGCGCTCGGCCCGGTCGTCGAAACGCTTCGTATTGCCCGGCGCACCGATCGCCTGGTCAAACAAAATCTTGCCCTCGCCCTGCTTTACAACGCCGTCGCGATTCCGCTCGCCGTCGCCGGGTTCGTGACGCCGCTCATCGCGGCGGTCGCAATGTCGGCCTCCTCTCTGACGGTCACCGTCAACGCCCTGCGCTTACGCTTGGGCGCAATCGGCAAGGTTTCCTGATGTCGGTGCTGGGGTACCTGATCCCGGCGGCCCTGTTCCTCGGCCTGCTCGGCCTTTGCGCTTTTCTGTGGGCCATGAAATCCGGCCAGTTCGAGGATCTCGACGGCGCCGCCATGCGCATCCTGATCGATGACGACGACGAACCGGGGCCGGAACAGGCCCCACAAGACGCCCGGCCGGACGCGCCGGACGACGCACCGGAGAATCATCCCGTGCGGAAACACCCGCGTTAAGCGGTCGTAAAATTTAACGCTAAAATTGCGACGGCGTGAAGTTCCGGGCCGCGCCGCTGTTGCGCTTATTGTTCGCGGTATTGGCCCCATCCGACGACTTTTCCGCCAACGCGCTTAGAGTACCCAACTTTTTGCCCATGTTGACGGCAACACGCGCAACCAAAAACGCGGACACCAACGCCAAAATGGCGAGGGACAACATTAAAAAGTTCGACACCATTGTTTCCTAAAACCTCAGGGCTATTGAGTTTCTACCTCACAAGCACTGATGACCCCCGATTCCTTGATCTTTTTTTCATCTGCCGATTTCGGACTTACGTTCGATAACGGCCGTTCCGCTTGATGCGCCTTCCCTGAGGGAACAGGGGCCCAGGATATTCCCTCATGCACCCATTCTGGCACATGCCGGATTATGGTAGTAACCGGCCGGGGCGCCGTCAATGAGCCAGTTGAAATTTTCTCATGACACAGTTTCCTGTTTTCAATCAACGATTTAGGGAGTAGTTTCGGACTCCGTTCCGCCGCTCTTCCAACCGCCGCCATACCCTCCGCGAACAGCCGATCCATGAGCACCAGCAACAATCTCTTCTCCATCTTCCGGGTCCAGGGCCAAACGCCGGTCTATATGGTCGGCCTCGGTCACGGCGCCATCCATTGGGTCGGCATGGTCGTCTACGTGTTGTTGCCCTATATCCGCCAAGATCTCGGCCTGTCGTTCGTCGAGGCCGGCACCCTGGTGGCGATCTTTCATATCAGTTCGACGGTCGCGAACATCGGCAGCGGCCTGACCGTCGATATAACCGGGCGGCGCGTGCTGTTCCAGGTAATCTCCGTCGCCGTCGGCGGCGTCAGCCTGATCATTTTCGGCCTCACCGCGAATTACCTGATTCTCGCCGCGATGATCGCCTTGATCGGCATCGCCAACAATTTTTGGCATCCGGCGGCCATCGCGTTTCTGTCGACGCAATATCCGAACAACCGCGGCTACGTCTTGTCCATCCACGCGCTCGGTGCCAACGTCGGCGACGCGCTCGCGCCGCTGGCGGTGGGCACGCTGCTGGGCTGGATAACCTGGCAGCAGGTCGCGGTCGTGAACGCACTGCCCGTTTTCGTCGTGAGCCTCCTGCTGCTTCTGATCGTGCTGCCCAAGGACAGTCTGGCTCGAGACAAAACCAAGCGGACCATGGGCTTTCGGGAATACGTCTCGGGCCTCGGCGGCATGGTGAAGGACAAGGCCGTGATGGGGTTGTCCCTGATGGCCGCGTTCCGCACCGCGGCGCAGGTCGGCCTATTCACGTTTCTGCCGCTCTATTTCGTCGACGTGTTGAAAGCGAGCCCGGTCGTCATGGGCACGGGCATGATGGCGATGCAGGTCGCCGGCGTGATCGCGGCGCCGATCGCGGGCGCGGCGTCCGACAGGATCGGCCAACGCCCCATCGTCATCATGGGCACCACCGGCACCACGATCATCATCGCCGCGCTCACCTTCATCGACAACGAGTTGATGTATATCACCTGCATCGCCGTGCTGGGCCTGTGCCTCTATGCCATCCGCCCGGTCGTGCATAGCTGGCTCATGCACATGGTGCCCGACCACCTCGGTGGCTCGGCCACCAGCCTGATGTTCGGCATTCAATCCGCGCTCGCCGCCTCGATGCCCATTATCGGCGGGATCATCGCGGATACCTACGGGCTGACGTCCGTCTTCTATTTCATCGCCGCGACCATGCTGATCTCCAATCTGATCGTGCTGATCCTGCCCAAAACCTCGCCTACCCGCGTGGCTCCGGCGGAATAGGAAGCCGTTGGGCAACCGGCGGTTTGGCGTTAAAATACCCCTTGGAGCATTCTTCAGGGCCCGCTTCGGAAAGACAGGGAAACCGACCATGGAAATCGCAACCTTCGCCGCCGGCTGCTTTTGGGGTGTCGAGGCGGCCTTTCGCCGGACCGAGGGCGTGACCAAAACCCGGGTCGGCTACATCGGCGGCCATATCCAGGAACCGACCTACCAACAGGTCTGCACCGATACCACCGGGCACGCCGAGGCCGTCGAGGTCGAATTCGATCCCGGCCGGATTTCCTACGACCGGCTTCTCGATGTGTTCTGGCAGGCTCACGATCCGACGACGCCGAACCGCCAGGGCCCCGACATCGGCAGCCAATACCGATCGGCAATCTTTGTTCACTCGCCCGAACAGGGAAAGGCGGCCATCGAATCGAAAGCGCGAATCGGCGCCTCCGGGCGGTTCAAAAAGCCGATCGTGACCGAAATCGTCCCGGCGGCGACCTTCTGGGAAGCCGAGGATTACCATCAGCAGTATCTGGAAAAACGCGGCCTCGCGCACTGCCACCTGCCCTAAGGCGGGCATATCCCTCTGAAAAGCCCTGGAAAACCGGCACGCGGCCGGCCGGCGCGCGAATCGGTTTTCGTGACTCATGTTCAAGATGTAGTGGTGTCAAGAGTAGCCGCCACAATATCTATCTTGACTCTCCGTTTTCCGCCTTCGACTCTAGGCCGAGGGATTACAAAACCTGGGAGCTGGGATCATGTGGTGGCGTTTGTTCTACTTTTTCGCGCGTAAATCGGGGCTGAGGCGAAGAAAAAAGCCGCTGACCATTATCGCGTTCCGGCCCTTCGCCCTGCGCTGAACGGCGCTTGTTCGATACGAAACGCCGCCGCTCGTTCAAGCCTTCCCCGCCGCAGCGCGGGGTTTTTGCCATTTATTAACCACTGATGCTCCATGCTCGGCAGATTGACCCGACGATTCCGCGATACCGAAACGTCCCGGCAAGAACAGCCGGAAAACAAAACGAGAAGGAGCACGGCCATGGAGGAAATGATTTACGACGTACACTACCTCACCGACGAGCCGCTCGACCGGGTGAAGTCCTGGCTGGCCAACCATTGCGAAGGCAAGTGGGCCCTCGAGCTGAACGGCATGAACGAGGACTACACCAAGGTCAACATCAAGGTTCTGTTCGAGCGCGAAAGCGATATCGGCAAGCTCTGCGAGTTGTCCTCGCAGCCGCATTAAAGGCGGCCATGCCGCGCGCCCGGCGGACGGGCGGCGCCGTTCGTTCTTTTCCGCATTTTCCCGTGACGCTTAGTGCAGGTTGACGTGATCGGGCGCGCCGGCGGCGCACATGTCGTCGATCACCATCCCGACGCGTTTCCACATCCGGTAGCCGTCCATGTTACCGCTCGTCAAAAGTTCCTCGGCGCGCATGACCGCGACGGTCACGGCATCCTGACCGTACCGCTCGATCAGCTTGTTCGCCGTATAGAAAATATCGGCGTCGGAGATCCCTGGAGTCCCTTCGAGCATGATTTCAGCATAGCCCCGGGGCGGTAAACGCCCGGTTAACCGGCCGCGCTTGCGAATCCGGCTTTGGGGCTGGACTTTTGCCCGAATCCCGCTATGTCTGCGCACGGGGAACCCGCATTCATTCAGCCTAGGAGACAGTCAGACCATGGCCCAGAAACGATCCGTCAAAAAACGAAAGGCCAAAAAAAGCCCGGCCAAGAAGAAAGCGGGCCGGAAAGCCCCGTCCAAGGCGGCCAAGAAATCCGCTCGCGGGAAAGCGAAAAAACCGGCCAAAAAATCCGTGAAAAAAGCCGCGAAAAAGGCCTCTAAAAAATCGGCCAAGAAGGCGGCCAAGAAATCGGCGCGCCGCAAAAAAACCGTGGCTGCGGCGGACAACACCGCCTACAGCAGCGTGCTCGGCGGCGACACCAAGGATCTCGTCAGCGCGGCCTTTCTGAAAAGATCCCGCTGATCTTTTTCGAAAACCTTTAAGGGTATCGCGGCCCCGCCGGCCGCGATACCCTTGACCGGCACGCGGTGCATGGCTTTAGCCCCGCGGGTCCCCTATATTAAGCGCCATGACACCGCCGCACCGCACGGCCGCGCCCGAGGGCGCCAAGGCCGATATCCGCACCCTCGGCACGCTGCTGCCCTATCTTTGGCCCGCGGGCGAATGGGGCCTGCGCGCGCGGGTCGTGTGGTCGATGCTGTTCCTGATCGCCGCCAAGGTCGCCAACGTCATCGTGCCGGTATTCTACAAACAGGCCGTCGACGTGCTCACCGCGAAGAATACCGCCCCGGAAACCGTCCTCGTGGTGGTGCCGGTGGCGCTGCTGATCGCCTACGGCGCGACCCGGGTGCTGGCCCAGGCCTTCGGCGAGCTGCGCGACGCGATTTTCGCCAAAGTCTCGCAACGCGCGATCCGGCAAATCGCGCAAAAGACCTTCAAGCACCTGCACACGCTTTCTTTGCGCTTTCATCTCGACCGCAAGACCGGCGGCATCAGCCGCGCCATCGAGCGCGGCACGCGCGGCATCGAGTTCCTGCTCGGCTTCATGGCCTTCAGCGTGATCCCGACTCTGCTCGAAGTGCTGTTCGTTTGCGGCATCCTGTGGGTATTCTACGATTTCCGGTTCGCGCTGATCACCTTCGTCACCATCTCGGGCTATATTTTCTGGACCTTCGCCGTGACCGAATGGCGCATCAAGTTCCGCCGGATCATGAACGACGCGGACTCGGCGGCCAACACCAAGGCCATCGACAGCCTGCTTAATTACGAAACGGTCAAATACTTCGGCAACGAGGCCCACGAGCACCGGCGCTACGACGAATCGCTCAAGATCTACGAACGCGCCTCGGTCAAAAGCAAGACGACGCTGTCGCTGCTGAACGTCGGCCAGGGGGTCATCATCTCGGTCGGCCTGACCGCCGTCATGATCATGGCCGGATACGGCGTGCGCAACGGCACCATGACCATCGGCGACTTCGTGCTGGTGAACGCCTACCTGATTCAGCTCTATATCCCGCTCAGCTTCCTCGGCATGGTGTACCGCGAGATCAAGCAATCCCTGATCGACATCGAGAGCATGTTCAGGCTGCTGGAAGAGGACCGCGAAATCACCGACAAACCCGACGCGAAACCGCTCAAGACGCGCGGCGGCGAAGTCGCGTTCGAAAACGTTTCCTTCAGCTACGACCCGCGCCGCCCGGTACTCAAGAACGTCTCCTTTCGCGTGCCGCCCGGCAAGAAGGTCGCCATCGTCGGGCCGTCGGGCTCGGGCAAATCGACGATCTCGCGCATCCTGTTCCGCTTCTACGACGTCAACGACGGCTCGGTCGCCATCGACGGCCAGGACATCCGCGACGTGACGCAAGGCTCCTTGCGCGCCGCCATCGGCATCGTGCCCCAGGACACCGTGCTCTTCAACGACACGATCTATTACAACATCGCCTACGGAAAACCCGACGTCACGCCCGCGCGGGTCGAGGAAGCCGCGCGCATGGCGCGGATTCACGATTTCATCATGACCCTGCCCGACGGCTATCAAAGCATCGTCGGCGAGCGTGGCCTGAAGCTCTCGGGCGGCGAGAAGCAGCGCGTCGCCATCGCGCGCACCATCCTCAAGAATCCCGCGATCCTGCTGTTCGACGAGGCGACCTCGGCGCTCGACACCCATACCGAACGCGAAATCCAGGCCTCGCTCGATCAGGTCTCGGCCGATCACACCACGCTGGTGATCGCGCACCGGCTCTCGACCGTGGTCAACGCGGACGAGATCGTCGTGTTGCGCGAGGGCGAGATCGTCGAGCGCGGCAAACACCAAGACCTGCTCGCGAAGAACGGCGAATACGCCGCCATGTGGAAGCGTCAGCAGGAAGCCGCCGAAGCCCAGGAAGTACTCGAACAAATGGGCGAGGAAATCACGCCGAACCAGGCGGCGGAATAAACGCGAAGGATACGCCGTGAAACTATTCGACTGTCAGCACTGCGGCCAGGTACTCTATTTCGAGAACACGCAATGCGAGCGCTGCGAGCGCATTTTGGGCTATCTGCCCGAGCAAACGATGTTGAGCGCCCTGGAGCCCAAGGGCGGCGACCTCTGGCACGCCCTCGCCGCCCCCGATGAAGGCCTGTTCCGGTTCTGCGCCAACGCCGTTCACGGCGCCTGCAACTGGCTGATCCCGGCCGACGGCCCGGACGCGTTCTGCCGCGCCTGCCGATTGAACAGGACCATCCCCGACCTCTCCGTTTCCAAGAACATCATTCTCTGGCAGCGCCTGGAAGCGGCCAAGCATCACCTCGTTTACGGTCTGCTGCGCCTTGAGCTGCCCTTGGTGAGTAAGTACGAGGACTTCGACAGGGGCCTCGCCTTCGACTTCCTCGCCGGATCGGGCGCGCTGTTTCAGGAAGGCCCGCAGGTGATCACCGGGCATGCCCGCGGGCTGATCACCATCGACATCGCCGAGGCCGACCACGCCGAACGCGAACGTCACCGTCAAGACATGATCGAATCCTACCGGACGCTTCTCGGGCATTTCCGCCATGAAATCGGCCACCACTATTGGGAGCGGCTGGTGCGCGACGGGGTCTGGCACGAAGCTTTCCGGGAGATGTTCGGCGACGAGCGCCAAAATTACGCCGCCGCCCTGCAAGCGCATTACGCGAACGGCCCGCAATCCGAATGGCAGGAGCGTTACGTCAGCAGCTACGCCGGCACCCATCCCTGGGAGGACTTCGCCGAAACCTGGGCGCATTACCTGCACATCGTCGACACCCTGGAGACGGCGGACTCGTTCGGCCTCGGCATTCATCCCAAGGTCGGGCGTAATCCCATGCTTAAAATGGACATGAAGATCGATTTCGATCCGTATCGCCAAGGCTACTTCGATGCGCTTATCGAGGCTTGGCTGCCGCTCACCTACGCGGTCAACAGCCTCAATCACAGCATGGGCCAGCAGGATCTCTATCCCTTCGTGCTGGCGCCGACGGTCATGGGTAAGTTACGGTTCGTTCACGGCCTCATTCATCGATAGCGCCGCGCCGTCCACGGGCTTGCAGGCCGGTTCGGCGGGGCCCGCCTCGGATCGATCCACCGGCTGGTTTTAAAAGTCCTTGGCGGCCAGACTATACGCGTGGCACGCCTTGCGGCCGCGCACGAAGGCTTTATCCGCAACCGCATGGATTCGTTCCAGCGCGGCATCGAAAGCCCTTAAAATTCCATCCTCGGTGCCGTTCATGTCCGGATCGAGTTTTTGAAGCGCGGCGGCTTCCACGAAGAATAAGATCTCGGTCGCCCGGTCATATCCCCAAAAACGCACCCGCTGTCTCGTCGCGTCGAAACTGCGGCTCAGGTTCGGAAAATTCAAGGTCAGGCTCTTGGGCTTGTCTGTCATGGCGTTATACCTTTGTTCCGGCCACCGTTGCGGCGGCGCGGCGCCGGGACGCGCGCGTGCCGAAGTATTCTTAATCAATCGAATCCGAGAATCGTTTCCTATCCTTTATTGCCGGAAGAATGAGATCGAAGCGGTGCGCCGTTGCGCCATGCCGCCGTATTCTTACAGCGGGAACAAATTCGCTCGCCGGACCATTCGCTCGAAAACTTGGCTTTGCACCTGAGGCATCGGCGAGTCTTGGGAACATCCCAGGACGATAACGTGCCGGAGGCATCTCTCGCCGGGGATTTGATACTGCTCATGGACGCTCCTGTTCTCAATCCGGGCCTTGGCAATGGCCGGCCAAACCGGACGATGAACCCCTGATGTCTTTATGCCGTTCCGCGATTTATCCGCCTACGGGAACCTCCCCGGGCGCTCGGTCGCGTTGCCGCGCCGCGTCCAGTTCTTCCGGGTCGACGATCAACGTCCGGGCAATCCCGGGCCGGTCGGATTCTGCGTGCAAGTGAAGCCGGGTCGATACACGCCGGTACACCATGAAGGAAACCCCGTTCACAAGCTCCTCGTCCGTTTCCATGGTGTAGGTGCCCGCCGGTAATATCTCGTCGAAGCCTTCGAGAACAAAGGCGTTTCTGAACACGATCGTTTCTGTATTTGTTCGTATTGTCATCGGACACCTCTCGACTGACGGCTGCGCCCGATCGGGAATGGCGACGGGAAATCTCGCCCCTTCGTCTTCGTTCCGAGGACTATGACCCGCCGAGAACTAGGGCTTGGAAGCGGGCGCGGTCTTAGCCGGCGCCTTGGCGGGCTCTTTCGCGGGTTGGCCGCCCGCCGGCACGGCGGCGGGTTTGTCTGGGTTAGGAGCCTGTTGTGCCTCGGAAAACTTTTTAAAGGACATATAAATGCCTTTCACGGGGGCACGGCAATGATTTACCGTTTGTTTCATATGGGGATCGAGTCGATCACTTACAATGGCCGGATAAGCGTGATGAACGCCAAGACACGAGAAAGGTCGAGGAGAGGCATGACATCGGAAAACGCCACCCAAAAGCTGTGCGAGCGCATAACCGCCATCGGTTTCGATGATTTCGACGACGGTGTGATCGCGTGCGCGCGACAGTTATTTCTCGACGGCATCGCGGTCGCGCTCGCCGGCGCCGCGCTCGAAGAGCCGCCCGCGCTGCTCGCCGAACAGGCCAAGCTCTACGGCGGCACGGAACAAGCCTCCGTCATCGGCCTCGGCTTCAAGGCATCCCTCTATCAAGCTGCCCTGATCAACGGCGCGGCCATGCACGTGATGGATTTCGAGGCGATGTGGCTGCCGGTCAATCACCAGCTCTCGACCTGCCTGCCCGCGATCCTGGCGCTCGCCGAATACAAGAAACTTGCGGGCCGCGAGGTCGCCGTGGCGTTGATCAAGGGCATCGAGACGATGGGGCGTATCCGCCAGGCCTCCAAGCAGTTCGATATCCGCCTGCCGCTGTTTCATTTGCCGGGCGCGACCGGGCCGATGGGCGCGGCGGTCGCCGCCGGTCATCTCTTGCACCTGCCGAGCGAAACCCTTCGTCATGCCCTCGCCATCGTCGCCTCGCGCTGCGGCGGCCTGTGGCCGAACAACGGCACTCATACCAAGTCCAGCCATTGCGGCCTCGCGAGCGCCAACGGCCTCGACGCCGCGCTGCTGGCCGAGCGCGGCTACACCGGCAACCCGAAGATTCTCGAAGCCCCGCGCGGCTATGTCGCGGCGTTTTTCGACGAGGATGAGTTTGACTGGGATCATCTGCTGCGCTTCGGCAAGCCCTTCAAGGTTATCGATCCCGGTTATGCGATCAAGATGTTCCCGAGTCAGTACGTGACCCATTTCGTGATCGCGGGCACGCAGGAATTACGCGAAAAGGTCGCGGACCGGGACGCGCTCGAAGAACTGATCGTGCATGGACCGCAGATCGACTACATCGACCGGCCGTTTCCCGAGACCGGCCTCGCCGGCAAGTTCTCCTATCAATACGCCGCCGCCTGCACCTGGCTCGACGGCACCGTCGCCATGAGCAGCTATACCGATGCGCGCCGTTTCGCGCCCGACATGGAGATGATGCTCAAACGCACGCGCCTCAACCCCCGGCCCGATATCTCCGCCGTGCTCGGCGAACGCTACGTCGAGATCGAAGCCAAGCTGAAGGACGGCTCCTCCGTCATGACCAAGTGCGACGGCCCGCCGGGCTGCTTCGGCAAACCGAAGATTCCGCCCGAGAAGCATTTGGACAAGGTCCGCGATTGCTTGGCGACCAAGCTCGCGCCCGCGCAGATCGAGCGCGTGATCGACTACGGCAGCCGCCTGGAAACCTTGACCGGCGCGGAGATCGGCACGCTGATGGGGATTCTGCGGGCGGGCTGAACCCTACCCCAACTCCGCCGTGTCCTTGTAATCGGGGACTCGACACGGCCAGCCGAGCTCTTCCTCGATGCGATGGCGCAACGCGTCGGCGGCGGGCGGTTCGCCGTGGGTAATGAACGTCATGCGCGGCGGCGCGCTAAAGCCGCCGAGCCAGGCCATGATCTCATCGCAATCGGCATGGGCCGAGAGCATCGACAGGTTGTCGACCTCGGCCTTGATCGGAATGTAGGCGCCGTGGATCTTGACGTTCTGAGCGCCCGCCGTCATCGCCGCGCCACGCGTGCCGCCGGCCTGATATCCCGCAAACAAAACCGTGTTGCGGCCGTCCGTCGCGAAATGCTTCAGGTGATGGAGCACGCGCCCGCCGGTCGCCATGCCGCTCGCCGAAACAATGATCTTCGGCATCGTGTCGCGGTCGACCGCCTTCGATTCCTCAACGCTTTGCACGTACCGCGCCACGCCGAAAGCTTCCCGGCACTCGCCGCTCGACAGCTTATGGGCGTCCACGTGTCGGCAAAAAACGTCGGTGGCATTGATCGCCATCGGGCTGTCGAGAAAAACCGGAATGTCCGGAATCCGGTTTTGCGCCTTCAGGCGATGGAGGTGATACAACAACTCCTGGGTGCGCCCGACGGCGAACGCCGGAATCAGGATCGTGCCGCCGCGCTCGGCCGTGCGGACGATGATCTCGGCGAGCTTGTCCTCGGGATCGGCGGGATCATGACGACGATCCCCGTAGGTGGATTCGACGATCAGGTAATCGGCCTGCTTCACGGTGGCGGGCTCGTGCATGGTCGGGCTGCCGGACCGGCCCAGATCGCCCGAAAACAACACCGAAACGCCGTCGATATTCACCAAGACGCAGGCCGCCCCCAGGATATGCCCGGCGGGCAGGAATCGAATGCTAAGAGCTTGCGTGAGCTCGAACGTGCGCTCGAAGTCGACGGGCCGGAAATGCTTCAGGGATTTCTCGGCATCCTCGGCGGTATAGAGCGGCAGCGCCGGACGGTGCTTCGAAAAACCGTGCTTGTTGGCGAATTCGGCGTCCCGCTCCTGCAGATGGCCGCTGTCGGTCAACAGGATTTTACAAAGATCGCGCGTCGGCGGCGTGCAATACACCTTACCCCGAAAGCCGTTGCGCACGAACAGCGGCAGATAGCCCGAATGATCGATATGGGCGTGGGTCAGCACGACCTCGTCGACGGAACCCGGATCGACCGGCGGCGGGCTCCAGTTGCGCAGGCGCAATTGCTTGAAGCCCTGGAACAACCCGCAATCGATGAGGATTTTCTTGCCCGCGGCTTCAAGCAGATATTTCGACCCGGTCACCGTGCCGACGGCGCCGAGGAAGGTGAGGGAGACGGTCATATGAAAAACCGGCGAACGGAATGAAATTTACGGATGATGAACCCCGCGACTCAGGCCGCCGCCTGCTGAACCTGTTCGCGCACGATCCAGCCGCCGCCGAGAACCCGCGCGCCGTCGTACATCACGCAGGCCTGGCCGGGCGCGATGCCGCCGTGGGGCTCGTCGAGCACGACCTCGGCGCTCCCGTCCGCCAGCGGCATGACGGTCGCCGCGACCGGTTCCTGGGCCGAGCGCAGCTTCACGGACACCTTCAACCCTTCCGAACCGAGCGACGCGGGGCCGAGCCAGTTCAGATCGCGCACCGTGAGGCGCGTCTTCAGCAGCGCCTCCTTGGGGCCGACGACGACCCGCCTGGCCTCGGGATCGAGGCGTACGACATACAACGGCTCTTCGTGCGCGATGCCGAGGCCGCGGCGCTGGCCGACCGTGTAATTGATGATGCCGTCGTGCCGGCCGAGCACGGCGCCCGACAGGTCCACGATCTCGCCGGGATCGATCGCGCCCGGGCGCAGCTTGGCGACCACGTCGGCGTAGGAACCGTTCGGCACGAAACAGATATCCTGGCTGTCGGGCTTGTGCGCGACCGCAAGATTAAATCGATCCGCCAACGCGCGGGTTTCGGTTTTATCCAGACCGCCCAAGGGAAAGCGCAAAAACGTCAACTGCTCAGGCGTGGTCGCGAACAGGAAATAGCTTTGATCGCGCGACACATCCGCGCCCCGGTGCAGCTCGGGGCCCTGGGCGCCCTCGATACGGCGCACGTAATGCCCGGTCGCCAGCGCATCGGCGTCCAAATCGCGCGCGGTCGCGAGCAGGTCGCGGAACTTCACGGTCTGGTTGCAGCGCACGCACGGGATCGGCGTTTCGCCCGCGAGATAGGTTTCGGCGAAATCGTCGATGACCTCCTCGCGAAACCGGCTTTCGTAATCGAGCACGTAATGAGGAATTCCGAGCGTATCGGCGACCCGACGGGCATCGTGGATGTCCTGGCCCGCGCAGCAAGTGCCGGACTTGGCTTTGGCCGCGCCGTAATCGTAAAGCTGCAGGGTAATGCCGACCACATCGTAGCCTTCGGCGGCCAGCAGCGCCGCCGTGGCGGACGAATCCACGCCGCCCGACATCGCCACGACCACGCGGGTTGCCGCCGGCTTCTTATCGAGGCCCAAGCTGTTCATGAGGGGGAATATAGAGATTTCCGCGCCGCCCACAAGGCGCAACTCATCCTTCGAGACAGGCGCTAGCACGCCTTCCTCAGGATGAGGTTTCCCGTATTTCCTCATCCTGAGGAGCGACCGGAGGGAGCGTCTCGAAGGATGGGAGATCAGGCCCGGATTTTCTTGATTTCCTCGATCAGGGCCGGGATGAGCTCCTCGTAGCCCGCAGTGATGCCGTACTTGGCGGATTGGAAGATCGCCGCGTCCGCGTCCTGGTTGATGGCGACGATCGTTCCCGAATTGGCGCAGCCCGCCATGTGCTGGCCCGCGCCCGAGATGCCGATGGCGATGTAGAGGTCCGGCGCGACCGTCTTGCCCGAAAGGCCCACCTGCCAGGAATGCGGGCACCAGCCGTTCTCGACCGCGACCCGGCTCGCGCCGATGGCGCCGCCCAAGAGATCGGCCAGTTCCTTGGCGACCTTGAAGCCGTCCGGCCCGCCGAGTCCGCCGCCGCCGGCGACCACGACCTTCGCGGTTTCGAGGCGCACGCCCTCTTCCTGTTCGCGGTGCTGCCCGGTGACTTTCACGCGCACCTGATCGGGCGACAAAACGGATTGCAACACGGCGATCTCGCCCGAGCGGCTTTCGTCGGGTTCCAGCGGCTCCTGGGTTTTCGATTTCACGGTCGCGATGGCCGGCGCGGTCGTGAAGGAGATCTGTTCGCGCGCCTTGCCGCCGTAACACGCCCGGGTCATCAGAATTTTTCCGGTATCCGCTTCGACCGCCTCGCAGCCGGTCGCGACGGCGGTATCGAGCCGGAACGCCAAGCGCGGCGCCAAGTCCCAGCCGATGGTCGAATGCGCGAGCAAAATCACCGCCGGTTCCGTTTCCTGGGCGATCTTCGCGACGTCCGGCAGCCACGCGTCCGCCACGTAGGGCGCGAAGGCTTCATGATCGCCCGCGAACACCGTGTCGGCGCCGTGCGCGACCAAGCGTTCCGCGATGCCCGCGATGCTTGAGCCCAGGACAACCGCGGTGACGCCGCCGCCCTCGCCGTCCGCCAAGCGGCGAGCCAGACCGAGCATCTCAAGGCTGAGCGCCGTCGGCTTGCCTTCTTCGGTTTCGGTGATGACCAGAATGCCGCCCGCCATCAGATGAACTCCGCGTCTTTGAGTTTTTGTGCCAAGGTTGCGGCTATTTCCTGCGGCGAGCCGCCGTCGAGAAATTCACACCGGCTTTCCTTGATCGGAATGTAAAGACGCTCCAACACCCGGCGCGCGCCGGCGGCGCCGATCACGCCCGCATCGAGGCCGAGATCGGCGGCCATCCACACCTGTGTCGGTTTACGCGCCGCCTTCATGGTTTCGCGCAAACTGGTGTAGCGCGGCTTGCCGAGTTCGTGCGCGATCGTTACCACCGCAGGCAGCGGCGCTTCGAGGGTTTCGACGCCGTCCTCGAGCATGCGTTCGACGAACAGAGTACCGTTTTCGGCCTTCACGTCCTTGGCGAACGTGATCGCCGGCAACCCGAGCAATTCGGCGATCCCCAGACCGACGACTCCGACGTCGCCGTCGGCGGCCTGGCGGCCGGTGATGATCAAATCCACGTCGCCGAGTTTTTTGATCGCTTCGGCGAGAATACGCGCGGTCGCCGTCGTATCGGAGCCCTGGAAGGCCGGATCGGCGAGCAACACGGCCTCGTCCGCGCCCATGGCGAGGCCCTGCTTGAGCACCGCGCGGGCCGCCTCGGTGCCGAGGGACGCGACCGTCAGCTTGATATTCTCGGGGTCGGTTTCCTTGATCCGCATGCCCGCCTCGACCGCCTGCGCGTCGAACGGGCTGATTACCGGCGACATACCCGGAATCGGCACGACCTCTTTCTTCTCCTCGTTAATCCTGAAAACCGTGGTGGCGATTTCCGGATCGAGGATCTGTTTGACGCAGGCGAGAATATGCATGGCGCGCGAGGGTTCTTTCTTGTTTGTCGTTGCGGTCCGAATTTTTGCGGCGCGGCCGGGAAAAAGCAAGGTTTCCATTGGTTTTGACGAAAATATTATAGGGCCATAACGTCGGCAAATAGAGCCTTTTTCCGGCACCGGGCTTGATCGGATCATGATTTAGAGCAGGGTCACAAAAAAATCATCATACCCCGCCACGGCGCCACGGCGCGGGGCATCCGGCAAGAGACCCCTTCTCCCCGCGTGACAGTACCGCCGTTTTCTTTTAACGTTCGCCGCCTTAACCAGCATTCGGAGTCCTCATGCCGATCAAGCTCGTGCCCGTTTCCTGCCCCCGGTGTGGAGAAGCCCAAAATAAGTTCGCCGGCGGTTTCGATCCTCTCAGGGAACCCTTCGGTCCCGTCGAATGCATGGTCTGCGGCCATGCCTTTTCCCGTGAGGAATATTTCGCCGGTCTACGCGCCAAAACCCCGGATTTCGACGAACGGCTCAAATCCGAAGGGCGCTGACCCGGGCCGAATACGTAGAAACCACAATTGCCGATATCCCCGGAATATTTTCCGATGTCAGCTTGTCATAAGCATGGTGCCCGAGAATGCGCATGCCTGAGCGACGAGAATGGCATTATGGAATCTCTCGTCAACCAGATGCCGATATACCGACGCGCCATTGAACAACGGCCCATCATGATCGAGCGCTTAACGAAAGACTCGAATGAATAATAACAAGAATAAGCACGATGACACGAACGATCGTAAAATGCGGCACGGTTGGATTCGCATATGGGCAATTCTTATCCCGACCTGGATCGTTTCCCTGGTTGCCGTTTGGTTCTTGGTCGATGAATTGGCCTCGAATAATTTTCCGAATGTCATAAACGAGATCGTGTCTCAACACGTGCCGGGCGAACTCCCGTCGATGGCGCCGGCGTCGGGCCCGGCGGAAAGCCCCCCGGACGGACCATAACGCACTCCCCGGCCCCCCGGCTCCCGTGCCCGCGCGGCGGGTTATGCCAGCCAATTATGGATTTCTCTCGGCAGGCTCACGGTCAATCCGTTCAATTCCGGCGTGATCACGATCTGACAGCCCAGGCGCGACGTCGGCGTCAATCCCAACGCCAGATCGAGCATGTCCGCCTCTTCCTCGCTGCTCGGCGGTAATTTTTCGAACCACGCCGCATCGACAACGACGTGGCAGGTCGAACAGGCCATCGTGCCCTCACAAGCGCCCTCGATGTCGATATCGTTATCGTGTGCGATTTCCAGCACCGAATGACCGAGCGGTGCATCGACTTCCCGGCGGGTGCCGTCGGGTGCGATAAAAATCATCTTAGGAAGTGCCATGGACGAGCCCCGAAACGATCAACCGGCGTTCGCCATTCGCGGATTGGCTTGACGCAACGCCGCGACCTGTTTCGCGATAACGTCGATCGCCAGATCGACATCGGCTTGCGTCGTAAAGCGGCCCAGCCCAATCCGGATGCTGGCCCGGGCAAGGTCGTCGCGCAGGCCAAGGGCGCGCAAGACATACGACGGTTCGACGGAAGCCGAGGTGCAGGCCGATCCGGACGAGACCGCGATTTCCTTCAGGCCCGCGAGCAAGGCCTCGCCGTCGACGCCGGCGAAGCTCACGTTCAGATTGCCGGGGATGCGGCATTCCCGATCCCCGTTAAGGATCGTTTCGGGGATCGCCGCGCACAAGCCCGCGTAAAGCCGCTCGCGCAGGTCGGCCAACCGCGCGCGCTCCGCGGCCATGTCATTTCGGGCAACCGCGCACGCCTCGCCCAGACCCACGCACAAGGGCGTCGGCAAGGTGCCGGACCGGAATCCGCGCTCCTGACCACCGCCGTCGAATAACGGCACCAGACGCACCCGGGGGCGGCGGCGCACGTACAACGCGCCGATTCCCATCGGCCCGTAGATTTTGTGGCCCGAGATGCTCATGAGGTCGATGTTCATCGCGTCGACATCGAGCGGAATCTTGCCGGCCGCCTGGGCCGCGTCGGTATGGAAAAAAACGCCCGCGGCGCGGCAGATCGCGCCGATCTCGGCAATCGGCTGAATGACGCCGATCTCGTTGTTCACGGCCATCACGGAAACCAGGCAGGTATTGTCCGTGATCGCCGCATCGAGAACTTGCGGATCGAGTAAGCCGTTCGACCCCACCGGCAAATATGTGACCTCGAAACCGTCGCGTTCGAGATGCCGGCAGGCTTCGAGCACGCATTTGTGCTCGGTCGCCGCCGTAATCACGTGATTTTTCTTACTGCCGTAAAACTGCGCGACGCCCCGGATCGCTAAATTATTGGCTTCCGTCGCACCGGACGTGAAAACGATCTCGCGCGCCTCCGCCCCGATCAATTCCGCGATTTGTCCGCGCGCGCGCTCGACCGCGTCTTCGGCGCGCCAGCCGAAGCTGTGGGCGCTCGAATGGGGATTGCCGAAGGTGTCGTGAAAGAACGGCAACATCGCCTCGAGGACGCGCGGGTCCGTAGGCGTCGTCGCCTGGTAATCCAGGTAAACCGGGCCCGCGGACAAGGGCGGGCGGGCGTTCTTAAGGTTGTCGTTTTTCATAGCCCGGACACTCGAAGGCTAGATACTGAAACTCTCACCGCACCCGCAAAAGCTTTTCGCGTTCGGATTATTGAAGGTAAAGCCGGTCTGGAATTTATCTTCGGTATAATCCATTTCACTGCCGATGAGATACATGACCGCCATCGGATCGACGAAAATCTTCACGCCCTTATCCTCGATCAACTCATCGCCCGGCTGGCGCTCGTCGACGTAATCGACGGTATAGCTCATGCCGTTGCAGCCGCGCGTGGTTACCCCCACCCGCAGCCCTTGAACCGGCTTGTCGCTCTTCGCGATCAGCGCCTTAACCCGTTTCGCGGCTTTATCCGTAATCGTCAACATCGTTGCCGTCATTGTTAAACCAACTCCTTCATTTACCCCTGATATAGGGTCACATCATGCCGAGTGCGAGCTTGGCGTCTTCCGACATCAGATCCGGCGTCCACGGCGGGTCCCACACCAGGGTCACGTCGACCTTGCCCGTGCCCTCGACCGCGGCGACTGCGTCGGCCACTTGGCCCGGCATCTCGCCCGCCACGGGGCAGGCCGGGGCGGTCAGACTCATCTCGACGGAAACGTTGCCTCGGTCATCGATCTTAAAATCGTAAATCAGGCCCAGTTCGTAGATATTCACCGGAATTTCCGGATCATGCACCGTGCGCAACGCTTCGATCACGGCCTCCTGGGAGGCCGGCGCGGCGCCCTCGGGCAGCGGCTCGCCGGCATAGGCCACCAAATCCTCATCGGGCATCGGTTGTTCGGGCAGATAACTATTCACCGTCCATCCCTCTATTCCGTCGAAATTTCCTGCTCGCCCTTCATGGCGGCCTGCATGGTATGCCAGGCAAGCGTCGCGCACTTCACGCGAATCGGGAATCCTTTCACGCCGGACAGCACCTTCAGCCGGTCGATATCGTCCGGATCGATGCCCTCCTCATGAATCATCTCGCGATCGTCCTCCGTACACATGGCATGGAAGTTTTCGAAAATCTTTTCCGCCTGCTCGGCGGTCTTGCCTTTCAGGATTTGCGTCATCATGGAAGCGGAAGCGACCGAGATCGCGCAGCCCGCCCCTTCGAACGCGACATCCTGAATGATACCGGCGTCATCGACCTTGAGGAAAACCGTCAAGCGATCGCCGCACATCGGATTGTTGCCGACGGCGAACCGGTTCACGTCCTCGGGATGGCGGAAGTTGCGCGGATTCTTGCCGTGATCGAGGATCACTTCCTGATACAAATCCCTGAGATCGTCTGCGATCACCCGAACAACTCCTTCACCGATTGCAACGCGTCGACAAACTTATCGACCTCCGCGCGGGTATTGTAAAGTCCGAACGAGGCCCGCGCCGTCGCCGTGACGCCGTAGCGCTGCATCACCGGTTCGGCGCAATGATGACCGACCCGAATGGCGATGCCCTCGCGGTCGACGATGGTGCCGACGTCGTGGGCATGCACACCGTCCATCACGAACGAGACGATGCCGGCCTTTTCGCGCGCCGTGCCGATCAGGCGGATATCGTTGAATTCCCGCAACCGTTCGGTCGCGTAAGTCAACAGGTCCCGTTCGTGCGCCGCGATGCCGGCGAAACCGACCCCGCTTATGTAATCGATGGCCGCGCCCAGGCCGATGGCTTCGATGATCGCGGGCGTGCCGGCCTCGAAACGGTGCGGCGCCTTCTTGAAGGTCGTCTTCTCGAAACTGACCGAGGCGATCATCTCGCCGCCGCCCTGATAGGGCGGCATGCCGTTCAGCACATCCTCCTTGCCGTACAGGACGCCGATCCCGGTCGGGCCATAAAGTTTGTGCCCGGAGAAGGCGTAAAAGTCCGCATCCAAATCCTGCACGTCGACGGACATGTGCGGCACGGCCTGGCAGCCGTCGATCAGGACCAGCGCGCCACGATCATGCGCCGCCTCGATCACCTGCTTGACCGGCACCACGCTGCCGAGCGCGTTGGAAATATGCGTGACGGCGACCAATTTTGTTTTTGCCGAAAGCAGATCCAGAAACGCCGCCATCTCGAAGTTGCCGTCGTCGTCGATCGGCACGACCTTAATCTCGATGCCTTTTTCCGCGCGCAGCATCTGCCAGGGCACGATGTTGGAGTGGTGCTCCATGTGCGAGAGGATGATCTCGTCGCCCGCTTTCAAAAACGTGCGGCCGTAGCTCGCCGCCACCAGGTTGATCGCCTCGGTGGCGCCGCGCGTGAAGATGATCTCGTTGTCGGATTTCGCGTTGATGAACCGGGCCGTCTTGCGCCGGGCGCCCTCGAAGGCGTCGGTCGCGAGCTGGCTCAAGCGGTGTACGCCGCGATGCACGTTCGAATAACATGTCTCCGCCACCCCGGACATCGCGTCGATCACGGCGCGCGGCTTCTGCGCGCTGGCGGCGTTGTCGAGATACACCAGTGGCTTGCCGTATACCTCTTGATCGAGGATCGGAAAATCGGCCCGCAGGCGCTTGACGTCGAAGCCCGCCTCGGCGCCCGATTCCGTCATGGGGATGATCGTCGCGGTATCGTTCATAACGGCTCCCTCACACGTCCCGGGCCAGCCAATGGCCGACCTTGCCGCGCAGAAGCCCGCGCACCCGTTCGTCGCTGATTTCCTCGAGGGCCTCGCCCAAGAACGCTTCGATCAACAATTCGCGGGCCGCGACTTCGGGAATGCCGCGCGAGCGCAGATAAAACAGCGCGCCCTCGTCGATCTGCCCGGCGGTCGCGCCATGACTGCATTTTACGTCATCGGCGTAAATCTCAAGCTCGGGCTTGGTGTCGATCTCGGCCTTGTCGGAGAGCAGCAACGTCTTGCACATCTGATGGCCGTCGGTTTTCTGAGCGTCCTTGTGCACAACGATGCGGCCTTGAAAGACGCCCCGGGATTCGCCGTCGAGCGCGCCCTTGAACACTTCGCGCGACGACGTATGCGGCACCAAGTGCTCGATCACGGTCGTATTGTCGCAATGCTGCGTGCCGCGCAGCAGGAACGCGCCGTTAACCGCGCAATGAGCGCCCTCGCCTTTCAACCGGACCGTTTTTTCGTTGCGCGTCAGCCGCGCGCCGGTGGACAGCATGAACGTCTCGTAGGTCGCGTCGCGCTCGACGTCGACATGAACCGTATTCAAATGCGTCGTTTCGAACCCTTCGGTCTGCAGCTTGTAATGTTTGAGGGTTGCCCCGGCGGCGACGCCGACTTCGCAGCCCTCATTGTGCACGAAGGCACTCGTCGGAAAGCCGACATAATTCTCGACGATGGTCGCTCGGCTGTTTTCTTCCATCACGATCAGGTTTCGGACGTTATGCACGACGTTCTCGCCCCCGAAGCCGCCGATGAATACGATTTCGATCGGGTCCTCGACAACAATTCCCTTTCCGACGACGATCACGAAGCCGTCGTTCATGAACGCCGTGTTCAACGCCAAAAGCGGTTGCCCCCCGGATTTGTCTTCCGGTCCGCCGGCTTCGCCGCCGATATGACCGAGACGGTCTTTCAGCAAGGCCGGATCGGTTTTGAGAACCTCGGCGAGCGATGCCGCCGTCACGCCTTCGGGCATGTCGTTCAGTGCCGACAGGCGCGCGCTGAAGTGGCCGTTGACGAAAACCAGGCGCAGGCCGACATGCGCATCGGAAAACAGGCAGGGCACCACCTCGACGGATTCGACCGTCTTGGCCGACCGGCCGAGCCCGAACGGTATGGTCTGCACATCCTTGAGACTGGTGTATTTCCAGGCTTCGGTTTTCGCCGTCGGCCAGCCGAGATCGGCGAACCGGCCGAGGCTGTCCGCGCGCAGGGAGTCAAGCCACGGCACATCGGCGCCCGGCAGTGCGGCGCGGATGTGACCGAACTGTTCGGCCAGGGTTTCCGGCGTGAGAATCTCTTGAGTCATGGTCGTCACGCAGCCTCGATGAAGTCGGCGTAGCCGGTTTTCTCCAGCTCCACGGCCAATTCCTTACCGCCGGACCGTTGAATTTTTCCGTTCGCCAGCACGTGCACGAAATCGGGAACGATATAATCCAGCAGCCGCTGATAGTGCGTGATCACCAGCATGGAGCGTTCCGGTGTGCGCAACGCGTTGACCCCGCTCGCCACGGTTTTGAGGGCGTCGATGTCGAGACCGCTGTCGGTCTCGTCGAGAATCGCCAACTTGGGCTCAAGCACCGCCATCTGCAGAACCTCGTTCCGCTTCTTCTCGCCGCCCGAAAAGCCGACATTCACGGAACGCTTGAGCATGTCTTCGGCGATTCCGAGCTCCTTGGTTTTGGCCCGCAGAAACTTCATGAACTCCATGGCATCCATGGTGTCCTCACCGCGATGCTTGCGTATGGCGTTGAGCGCTTCCTTCAAAAAGGTCGTGTTGGTAACGCCGGGGATCTCGACCGGATACTGAAAGGCCAGGAAAATTCCCTGCGCCGCCCGTTCCTCGGGCTCCAGATCGAGCAGGTTGCGGCCCTCGTACTGCACCTCGCCGTCCGTCACCTCGTAGCCTTCCCGGCCCGTCAGCACATAGGACAGCGTGCTTTTGCCCGACCCGTTGGGGCCCATCATGGCGTGGATTTCGCCCGGATTGATGCTCAGCGTCAGGCCCTTGAGGATCGGCTTGCCGTCCACGGTGGCGTGAAGATTTTTAATGTCGAGCATGGGTGCAACGCTCATTGTGGTCTTTTCCTTTTGTTGCTTGCTTAAGATTATCCGACGCTGCCTTCGAGGCTGATGCCGACCAGCTTCTGCGCCTCGACGGCGAATTCCATCGGCAACTGCTGGAGAACCTCGCGGCAGAAACCGTTCACCACGAGCGCGACGGCATCTTCCGTCGACAGGCCGCGCTGGCGCAGATAGAAAAGCTGATCCTCGCTGATTTTCGACGCGGTCGCTTCGTGCTCGACCACGGCCGATGCGTTCTTGCTTTCGATATAAGGCACCGTGTGGGCGCCGCATCGATCCCCGATCAAAAGCGAGTCGCACTGGGTGAAGTTGCGCGCGTTTTTCGCTTTCGGCGACATCCTGACGAGGCCGCGGTAGGTCTGGTTGCTGCGCCCGGCGGAAATGCCCTTCGAGATGATCTTGGAGCGCGTGTTCTTGCCGAGATGGATCATCTTGGTGCCGGTATCGGCCTGCTGGCAGTTGTTCGTGATCGCGATCGAATAGAACTCGCCGACCGAATTGTCGCCCTGCAGGATGCAACTTGGATACTTCCAGGTGATCGCGGAGCCGGTTTCGACCTGGGTCCAGGAAATTTTCGAATTACGGCCCCGGCAGATGCCCCGCTTGGTCACGAAGTTATAGATGCCGCCGACGCCGTTCTCGTCGCCCGGATACCAGTTCTGCACGGTCGAGTATTTGATTTCGGCATCGTCGAGCGCGATCAGTTCGACCACGGCCGCGTGCAACTGGTTTTCGTCGCGCATCGGCGCCGTGCAGCCTTCGAGGTAGCTGACGTACGAGCCCTTGTCGGCGATGATCAGCGTGCGTTCGAACTGGCCGGTGTTTTCCGCGTTGATCCGGAAATAGGTCGATAGTTCCATCGGGCAGCGCACCCCGGGCGGGATATAGACGAACGAACCGTCGGTAAAGACCGCCGAGTTGAGGCTTGCGTGCTTGTTGTCCGTATAGGGCACCACGCTGCCGAGGTATTTTTTCACCAGATCGCCATGCTCCCGGACGGCTTCCGAGATCGAGCAGAAGATGACACCGACTTCCTTGAGTTTCTTCTTAAAGGTCGTGGCGACGGAAACGCTGTCGAACACGGCATCGACCGCGACGCCGGCGAGCATTTCCTGTTCCTTCAGGGGAATGCCGAGCTTTGCATACGTCTCCAGCAAATCCGGGTCGACTTCGTCCAGGCTCTTCGGCCCGTCCTTGGCCTTGGGCGAGGCGTAATAATACGCATCCTGGTAATCGAGCGGCGGGAAACTCACATTGGCCCACTGGGGTTCGGGCATGGTCAGCCAATGGCGGTATGCCTTCAGGCGCCATTCCAGCAGCCATTCGGGCTCCTCCTTTTTCGCGGAAATGAAACGGACGATATCCTCGCTCAATCCCTTGGGCGCCATGTCCATTTCGATATCGGTCACGAAGCCGTATTTGTATTTTTGCTCCGTTACGTCGCGGACTTGCTGGGCTGTTTGTGCCGTGGCCGCCATGTCGTTCGGTATCCTTCCCTTCTCAAACTAAAGGTTATTGTTCAATCGGCTTAAAAATCTAAATTAATTAATTAGCTGAACTTGCCGCCTGAGATATGACTTCGGGCGGAACGGCGGTCGCGATACACGCGGATGTCCCCAAATCCGCCAGGGTCACTTCCGTCAGGGCCTTCCGGATCGCGAGGTTGACCTTGTTCCAGTTCCCGCACATGGGGCAGTTCGACTGGATATCGCATTTCTCGTCGGACCCCTCGACGCAGGCTGTCAGGGCGATCGGCCCCTCGATGGTCTGAATAATGTCGGCCGCCGTAATTTCGAGCGCGGGGCGGCTCAACGTATATCCTCCGGTCGCGCCGCGGTGGGAAACCACCAGCCCGCCCTTCACCAGGACGTTCAGGAGTTTCGCGATCGTCGGAACCGGCACGCCGGTTTCGAGCGAAATCTGGGTTGCCGTCCTGACGCGCTCCTTACCGTGAGCCATTTTGCTCATGGCGACGATCGCGTAATCGGTCAACCGGTTGAGGCGCAACATGATGGATTCAAATCCTTACTGTTTTGGTATGGATTAGATATTGATCATGCACGCTTAAATCAAGACATTTTTAGTCAGGTATCGCCCGGGGCGGGAATAAAACGGCTCTCGAAATTAACTTATTGATAAATAAGGATAAAATTATGCAGAGGCCGCGACCCGCTCGCGCAGTGCCGACCAGGCGGTAATGAAACGCTCGATATCGCCGGATGTGCTCGTCCAGCCCAGGCTGACCCGAATCGCTTCTTGCGCGGCCTCCTGCGCGCCCATCGCCGCCAAGACGTGCGACGCCGCCACCTTGCCCGATGAGCAGGCCGCTCCGGCGCTGACGGCCACGCCGGCCAGATCCAAGGCCATGACCTGGGTTTCGCTCGATACGCCCGGCAGGGTGAGACAAGTCGTGTTCGCGAGCCGGGCGGCTCCGTCGCCGAAGATTCGGGTTTCCGGCACCGCCGCGCGGGCGCGGCGCTCCAGATCGACCCGCAAGGCCGCGAGACGGGCCGCTTCCGACGCATAATCGGCGGCAGCGCGCGCGGCGGCGCCGAACCCGGCGATCCCGGACGCGTTCTCGGTGCCGCCCCGGCGGCCGCGCTCCTGGCCGCCACCCCGGATAACGGCCGCGATCGGAACCTCGTTTCGCACGATCAAGGCGCCGACGCCCTGCGGCCCGCCGAGCTTATGGGCCGACACCGTCAACAGATCGACGCCCAGGGCCGCGCTATCGACGGGCGCCTTGCCCGTTCCCTGCACCGCATCGCAATGCACCAGGGCGCCGTAATGCCGCGCAATCGCCGCGGCCTCGGTCACCGGCTGGATGACGCCGGTCTCGTTGTTGGCATACATGATCGACACCAGCGCGGGGTCGGCGGACCGGCTCAGCATCGCCTCGAGCGCCCGGCATTCGACGACGCCGTTGCCGTCGACGGGAATGCGTTCCAAACCCGGGCCCGCGTCCAGCACGGACACGTGTTCGACGGCAGAAACCAGAACCCGTTGCCGCCCGCTGCCCCGGATGGCCAGGGTGTTCGCTTCGGTGCCGCCGCTGGTGAACACGACGTCGGCGGGCTCGGCGTTGAGCAATGCGGCCACGCTCTCGCGGGCGTCTTCGATATGGCGGCGCACGTCCCGGCCGAAGCGGTGGACCGAGGACGGATTGCCCAACAACGCCAGAACCCGGATCGCGGCGTCCCGCGCCTCGGGGCGGATCGGGGTCGTTGCGTTGTGGTCGAGGTAAACCGGCTCGTTCATCGGTCGGGCAATCCTTTAAGAACGGTCGGCTTTAAGAGCGGCCGGTCGCCGCCGGTTTGACCGCATCCGGCGCGGGCGCGTCGGCATCGAATCCCTGGCGGGCCTCGAGTTCGTCCACCCGCTCGATGAGGCGCGCCACCTGGCCCCGCAGATCCTCGATCGTGCGCAAGACCGGATCGGGGCAACCCTCGACGGGCTGGCCGTAAGCCTCGAACTGCTTCGGCTTGGATTTGTCCTGCGGCATCACCACGCGCGCCGGAATACCGACCGCCGTAGTGCCGGCGGGCACGTCGCGGGTCACGACCGCGTTGGCGCCGACCCGGGCGCCGTCGCCGATGGTGACATTCCCTAAAATCTGCGCGCCCGAACCGACGATGACGTTATTCTCCAAGGTCGGGTGCCGCTTGGTGTTCGCTTGCGAGGCCGAGTCGACCGACGGCGCGATGCCGCCCAAGGTCGCGCCGTGATACACCGTGACGTCGTTGCCGATCACGGCCGTTTCGCCGATGACGACGCCGGTGCCGTGGTCGATCACGAACCGCCGGCCGATTTCGGCGCCGGGGTGAATCTCGATCGCGGTCAGCATGCGGCCGATATGGGAAACGAAGCGTCCGAGCAAATACCACCGATGCCGCCACAGCATATGGGCAAGCCGGTGAAACAGCAGCGCGTGCAGACCCGGGTAGCACAAAAAGACCTCGAGCCGCGATCTGGCGGCCGGGTCACGCGCCATGAAGGCGCGGATATCTTCCTGTAGCCTCTTGAAAACCATGACCTTGAGAATATCTTAGTTTCGCTCAATTCCTACAAAGCCGGAGCGGCGACGGGCCGAATCGAAGCCCGAAAAGACCGCTCAACTTCGTTTAATTTCAAGTATATAGGACACCAGAGTCATTTCATCAAGAAAACGGCTTTGCACGTGGGCAATTTTAAGCAGAATGCCCCCCTGGATCGCCCTGGGATGACCCCCGGGAACGACCCTGGGAGCAGCCGAAGGGCCCCGCCCCGGCGCCAAAATCAAGAGAGACAGCGGAAAAACCATGCCTGAGATCATTTTTAACGGACCCGAAGGGCGCCTCGAAGGGCGCTACACCCATTCCAAGCAGTCCAATGCCCCGATCGCGCTGGTGCTCCATCCCCACCCGCAGCACGGCGGCACCATGAACAACAAGATCGTGTACTCGATGTTCCAGACCTTCGCGAGCCGCGGATTTTCGGTCCTGCGGTTCAACTTTCGCGGCGTCGGCCGGTCGCAAGGGCGCTTCGACAACGGCCAGGGCGAACTCAGCGATGCCGCCTCGGCACTCGATTGGATGCAAAGCATCAACGCCAACGCAAAAGATTGCTGGATCGGCGGGTTTTCCTTCGGCGCCTGGATCGCCATGCAGTTGATGATGCGCCGCCCCGAAATCGGCGGCTTTATCGCGGTCGCGCCGCCCGCCAGCATGCACGATTTCTCGTTCCTGGCGCCTTGCCCGTCCTCGGGCATGATCATTCACGGCAGCAACGACGACATCATTCCGCCCGCCTCGGTCGACAAACTGGCGGAAAAAATCTCGAGCCAGAAAAACATCACCCTGGATTACCGAACGATCAGCGGCGCCGATCATTTCTTCCAGGAGCATATGGCCCCCCTCGGCAAGCATTTCGCGGATTATCTCGATAAGTCGATGACGGAAGCCGCCTAACTCATGGGCGGTGCAGGACACCGCCCGTCGTCGGCTCAGGAACGCCGGTGGTGCCCGGCACCGTTAAAGCGAGACCATTAAGCGAGCGCACCGCGAGAAAACCGAACGCCTGCGCCTCCAAGGCATCCCCCGACCACCCGACCGCTTCGACCGCCTCGACCGTAACGCCGAGCGCGGCGCGTAAAGAGTCCATCAGCGTGCCGTTGTGGCGGCCGCCGCCGCACACCAGGAACCGTTTCGGCCGCCGGGGCAAAAACGCCAGCGCCTTTTTGACCGCCTCGGCCGTAAACGCGGTCAGGGTCGCGGCGCCGTCCT
>JBBDTH010000121.1:0-27222 GCA_040904505.1 Rhodospirillales bacterium
CGATAAATATCTAGGCCGAAGGAAAACTAAGCCGTCGGAGCTCGTGCCTAAACCGGCGCATCGCCCTTGATCATGAGGCGGTGCATGCGCCGGCGGTGGCCCTGGTAATCGCCCATCGCGTAATGCTGAGTGCAGCGATTGTCCCAAATCGCGATCGACCCGACCCGCCACGGAAAGCGGCAGGTAAATTCCGGCCGCATGGCGTGTTCACGCAATTTATCGATGATCACGTCGGCTTCGTCTTCGGCGAACCCGGCCAACGTTTCCGTATGCACGCTGATGTAAAGCGACTTGCGCCCGGTCTCGGGGTGGGTTCGCACCAGGGGATGAACCGCTTCGGTCGGGCGGTCGTCGTCGGGTTTTTCCTTGAGCTTCATGCCGGTCTTTCCGGCGTAGCGCTCGGCGCGGGGCGCGCCGCTGCGGCGCTTGTAATTGTCGCCTTTATTCAGAGTTTTCAAAGGCGCGATCATCGCCTTCATGCCGTCCGAGAGCGCCTCGTAGGCGGTATACATATTGGCGAACAGGGTATCGCCGCCGACCGGCGGCACTTCCTTGGCATACAGCATGGAGGCCTTGGCCGGTTTTTCGGTAAAGATTTGATCGGTGTGCCAGGAATTACCGAATGTATAAGTATCATCCTCGGTTTTAAGGATTTCGAGGATTTCCGGGTGACTCTCCAACCCCTTCATCAAGGGGTGGGTGTGAATCTCGCCGAACCGCTTGGCGAATGTAAGATACTGCTCGGGCGTTATGGTTTGCTCGCGAAAGAAAATCACCAGATGATCGAGCCAGGCCCGGTAGATTTCCGCGAACGTCGCTTCGTCGAGGCCGGCGGCGAGATCGACACCGTGAATCTCCGCACCCAACGTCCCGGCGATGGGTTTGACCTCGATGTTCCGATACGTCCGCGGGCGATCAAGCATCGCTCAAAACGGCCGGTCCTGGCCGGCGATGATCCGGTACAGTTCGCGGCGCTGGTTGAGATCGAAATTCGGAAAGGCCTTGTGCATGGCCGAACGGTTGTCCCAGATCAGCATGTCGCCCATCCGCCATGCGTGCTTGTAGACGAACTCCGGCTTGATCGCGGTCTCGAGAATTTCATGGATGAAATCCTGGCTTTCTTCCGGGCCCATGCCGGTCACGTACTCGACCTTGCCTTGATGAAAATAAATCGCCTTGCTGCCGCTCACGGGATGGGTCCGCACCAGGGGCTGCAGGACCTCCTTGTCGAGAAACTTGCGGTCGTCGTCCTGCATGCGCTTCATCGAGCCCTGCTTGGCGGCCTTGGCGCGGCGCACGTTGTAGGTCTGCAGGCCGTCCATGCGGTCCTTCATCGCCTGGGGCAGGGCCTCGTAAGCCGCGCGCATATTGGCGACACCGGTTTCGCCGCCCTTGTCGGGCAGGGACACCGCGTAGAGCGAGGTGAAGTTCGGCGGCGTCTCCCGGTTCGGGTGATCCGTATGCCAATAGGAGGCGTGATAGACCCGCTTGCCGTGCTCGTCCGGGTGTTCGTTCGAGATCGAGTTGATGAACGGATAACCGGGCAGGGAATAGAGCGAATAGTTCTGTTGGTGAGGCTCGCCGAAGATCTCGACCGCGCGGATATAATCCGCCGGCGTGAAATCCTGATCGCGGAACACCAAGCAGCAGCGCTCGACGACGGCTTCGTTCAGGCGGCGCTTGGTGTCCGCGTCGATCTCGCCGCGCAGATCGAGGCCGATCACCTCCGATCCCGTGTGCTCGGTCAACGGCTTAATCTCGAAATCCAGCCGGGTCTTTTCCTGAACGGTCGTACTCATGAAGCGTCTCCCTTAAAACGGCCGGTCGCCCTCGAGAATGATTCGATGCAATACCCGGCGTTGACTCAAATCGTAGTTGGAGTTGGCGATGTGCAGCGCCGCGCGGTTGTCCCAGATGAACACGTCGCCTAACTGCCAACGATGGCTATAGATGAATTGCGGCTGCTCGATGACGATCATGATCTCGTCGAGCAGGTCCTGGCTCTCTTGCGGAGTCAGCCCGGTAATGTTCTCGACCTTGCCGCGGTGGAAAAAGATCGCCTTGGTCCCGGTCTCCGGATGCGTCCGCACAAGCGGATGCGGGGTCGGCGTCTCGAAATGCTTCATGTCGCCGCCGGCGGCGTGGCGCATCGAGCCCTGTTTTGCGGCGCTGCCGCGTTGCACGTTAAAGGTCTGCAGGCCGTCGAGGCGGCACTTCATCGGTTCCGGCAGGGCCGCATAGGCGGCGCGGGCATTGAGAATGCCGGTTTCGCCGCCTCGATCCGGCAATTCCTGGGCGTACAGCACCGTGCACTTGGGCGGGCATTCCCGGTTGGTGTGATCGGTGTGCCAATAGGCATTGTGATAAACCCGCTTGCCGCCCGCACCCAATTGCAGATTCGACAGCTCGTTGATCAACGGCTGATCCGGCAGCTGATAGCGCGAGTAGTTCTGCCGTGTCGGCGTTCCGAAGATTTCGGCGGCCCGGAGAAAGTCGGCCGGCGACAAATTCTGATCGCGGAACACCAGGCAGCAGCGTTCCACCAGCGCCGCGTTCAGGCGGCGCTTGGTTTTTGCGTTGATCTCACCGCGCAGGTCGAGGCCGGTCACTTCCGATCCCGTGTGCTCGGTCAACGGCCGGACCGAGAAGTCCCGGATCGCCTTTTCCCGAACGGTCGCGGTCATGCACGTCTCCCTAAAACGGCCATATCAGAACGGCCTGTCGCCGCCGATGAGGATGCGATGGAACTGGCGAAGCTGGCTGCGGTCGTAATCGTGATAGGCCTGATGCAGGGCCTGGCGGTTGTCGATCACCAACATGTCGCCGGGCCGCCATTGGTGTTTGTAGATGAACTCGTCCTTGATCGCGGTTTCGGAGATTTCACGCAGCAGCTCGCGGGTGTCGTCGGGCGTCATGCCTTCGATGTAGTCGGTTTTAACATCGTGATAGTAGATCGCCTTCCGGCCCGAATCCGGATGGGTGCGGACCAGGGGATGAACATGGGGCGTCGAGGGCTTCTTCTTCTCGAGCGCCGTGCCCTTGGGCGAAACGCGCGCCGCCGCGCGGCCCTGGTTCACGTTCACGGTTTTGAGCCCGTCGATGCGCTTTTTGAACTCTTCCGGCAGGGCCTCATAAGCCGCGCGCATGTTGGCGACGCCGGTCGCGCCGCCCTTGTCGGGCAGGGCGACGGCGTACAGAATCGTGCACTTCGGCGGGCATTCCCGGTTGGTGTGATCGGTATGCCAGCGCGCGCCGCGCATAATCGGCTTGCCCTCGGCATCCGTGTGCTTGCTGGAGACGATGTTGATCAGCGGAAAGCCTTCGAGGTTCAGGTCCGTGAAGTTCTGCGGCACCGGCTCGCCGAACACCGTCACCGCCTGCATGTAATCGGCCGGGGGGTAGTCCTGATCGCGCACCGCCAGGCAGGCATACTCGGCGAGCGCGTCGTTGAGCGCCTGTCTGGTCGCCTCGTCGACGGGCTTGCTTAAATCGATTCCGGTGACTTCCGCGCCGGCATGGGCGCCCAAGGGCGTGATCTTCATCGTCATATTTAAAGCCTCCAGAAGCGGGTTGACCCGCTTATTGCTATTAAAAGGGCTTGTCGCCCTTCAGGATAATCCGCATCAAGGTGCGCGGCTGGCTGGTATCGTAGTCGTAGTAGGCCTGATGCATGGCGCAGCGGTTGTCCCAGATCAGGACGTCGCCGACCTTCCATTTGTGCCGGTAGACGAACTCGGGTTTTTCGATGCGCGCCAGAATATCTTTCAGCAGATCGCGGGTTTCCTCGGGCGTCTTGCCCTCTATGGTATCCACCTTCACGGTATGGAAATAGACCGCTTTCTCGCCGGTCTCGGGATGGGTGCGGATCAACGGCTGCTCGATGGGATGGCCGAACTTCTTTTCGTCCTTCTCGGTCACCTGCTTGGTGGATTCGCGCAGTGCCGCGCGGCCCTGAAACACGTTGACGGTTTTGAGCCCGTCGAGCTCGCGCTTGAATTCCTCGGGCAGGGCCGCAAACCCGGCGCGGGTGTTCATCACGCCCGTATCGCCGCCTTCCTTCGGCAGCTCGACCGCGTAGAGCACCGTGCATTTCGGCGGCATCTCGTGATTGGTGTGATCGGTATGCCAGCTCGCGCCGTGATAGACCTGCTTGCCTTCCTTGGACTTGTGCTGGTTCGAGATGATGTTGACCAGCGGATGATCGGGATGGCGGTACTGCGAATAGTGCTGTTCCATCGGCTCGCCGAAAACGCCGATTCCCTGCGCGAATTCCGGGGCCGTGAGGTTTTGGTCGCGAATCACCAGGGCCACGTGGTCGAGCAAAGCCTGATTGAGCCGCGCCCGGGTCGCGGCATCGATCGGCTGCCTGAGGTCGACTCCGGTAACTTCCGCGCCTATATGTTCCTGCAGCGGGGTGATTTTTAAGGTTTGAGTAGCACCATCCATGATAAAGCCTCCTGTAAAGCAGTAATATTATTGTGGTCCCGCAAAAAGCGCCGCGCAAGGGGGCATTTAATACACTTTTTAAGGATATTTTCGGCCCGTCGCCGGAAATTTAACCGGAAATTCCTTTTCTTTCCGCCCCGGATAGGCAAAGAACACAGACATGAGACCCGATATCGGCACCGTCATAGCGATCCTGCGCGAAGTCGCGGCAACCGAGATCATGCCCCGGTTCAAGAACCTGTCGGCAAGCGACATCGGCACCAAATCGGGCCCGCGCGACCTCGTCACCACGGCCGACATCGAGTCCGAAAAGCGCCTGAAGGGCGCGTTCATCGACCTGGTGCCCGGCAGCGTCGTCATCGGCGAGGAGGAGGCCCACGAAAGCCCCGAAATTCTCAAGGCGCTCGACCGGGACGCGCCGGTCTGGCTGGTCGATCCGGTCGACGGCACCAACAACTTCGCGGAAGGCAAACCCTGTTTCGCGGTCATGGCCGCCTATTGCGTCAAGGGCAAAACGTTGGCGGCGTGGATTCACGATCCGGTCAACGACACCACCGCCTGGGCCGCGCGCGGGGAAGGGGCCTGGATCGACGAGACCCGGGTCACGATCGCGCCGAAACCGGCCATGCGCGACGCCACCGCCGCGTTCGGCCCGAAGCTGCGCCAGCGCCTCGCCGACAACGCCGACGGCCGGGACATCCCCGGCGCCTTCCTGTGGCACCGCTGCGTCGGGCACGATTACATCGGCCTGGCGCGCGGCGACATCCAGTTCGCCCGCTACGGCGGCCGCCTGAAACCCTGGGATCACGCGCCGGGCAATCTCATCCACCGCGAGGCGGGCGGCTTCGGCGCCATGTGGGACGACAAGGAAGCCTATCAGCCGGGCTGGGGCGTGGTGCAGGGTCAATACCTGATCTACGCGCCCGATCCCGAGAGCTGGGATACCCTTCACGCGCTGCTCCGCGCCCGTTAGAATGCCCGGCACATCAGCCGATCTATTTTCATCCGACACCTAAACACGTAACGGGGAATTCGATATGACCGCTCAAAAAGTCGCGTTCATCGGCCTGGGAGTCATGGGCTATCCCATGGCGGGCCATCTCGCCAAGGCGGGCCACGCCGTCACGGTCTACAACCGCACCAAGGCCAAGGCCGCGAAGTGGGCGAAGGCGCATAAGGGCAAGGCGGCTGCGACGCCGGCGCAAGCCGCGAAGGGTGCCGATATCGTGTGTGTGTGCGTCGGCATGGACGACGACGTGCGCGGCGTGGTCTTGGGCAAGACCGGCGCGCTCGCGGGCATGAAAAAGGGCGCGATCCTGGTCGATCACACGACCGCCTCGGCCGATCTCGCGCGCGAATTGGAAGCGGCGGCGAAGAAAATCGGCGCCGGGTTCCTCGACGCGCCGGTGTCGGGCGGCCAGGCGGGCGCGGAGAACGGCGTGCTCACGGTCATGGTCGGCGGCCAAAAAGCGACGTTCGATAAAGCCGAGCCGGTGATCTCGGCGTATGCCCGCGCAGTCACGCTGCTGGGCCCCGCCGGCTCGGGGCAACTCACCAAGATGGTCAATCAGATCTGCATCGCGGGCCTGGTGCAGGGCTTATCGGAAGGCTTGCATTTCGCGCAAAAGGCCGGGCTCGACGGCGATCTCGTCGTCGACGTGATCTCCAAGGGCGCGGCGGGAAGCTGGCAGATGGAGAACCGCGGCAAGACGATGCTCAAGGACAAGTTCGATTTCGGCTTCGCCGTCGACTGGATGATCAAGGACCTCGGCATGTCGCTCGATGAGGCCGCGCGCAACGGCGCGCTGCTGCCGATCACCGCGCTGGTGCATCAATGTTACCGGGAAGTGCAGGCGCGCGGCGGCGGGCGCTGGGACACCTCGAGCCTGATCCGGCTGCTGAGCAAACAGCCGAAGACGAAGTAGGGGATTGTGCCCAGGGGCGGAATCGAACCCCGACCCGCTGATTAAGAGTCAGCGGCTCTACCAAAAAGGCGCCGTAAATGCCCTGTTTCGTCTACGTGTTGGGAAGCGGGAAGGGCGGCCGTTACAAAACTGCGAAAACCTACGTCGGCTGGACCGTCGATCTCGAACGCCGCCTCGCTGCGCACAACGCCGGCGCCGGCGCGCGCTCGACCCGGGGCCGCGCTTGGGTGCTGCTTTATGCGGAAAAGTACGACACCCGCACCGAAGCGATGAGCCGGGAATGGCACCTCAAGCGGGATAGGGCGTTTCGCAAGCTGATTGCGGGATGAAAGCCGAATATAAAAATCGTGTCGTGCGCAAACGGGTCCGGGGCACGCCTGTATCGCGACAGGCGCGGGCCCCGGAGAAATTGTTCATGCTATGACGTCTGTAAAAGCCGGGCCGGGAAATTAACGGCCCATGCCGCCGCCCATCGGACCACCCATCGGGCCACGTTGATCCAGCGCCTTTTTACAGTCATCGGAAAGTTCGGCTTTGTGTTTTTCCAAACAGGCCGGGATTTCCGCGCTGCCGTGCGGCACGTCCGCGCAGTGTTTCTTGATCTCGGGCACACACTGGGACATGACCATACCGCCGCCTTGTCCCATCATGCCGTGGCCCATGCCTTGTCCCATCATGCCTTGGCCCATACCTTGGGCAAACGCCGGGCCCGACAACGCGGTCACCGCGAGAGCCGTGCCGATAATGAAACCATACCGCCGTACAATGTTCTTCATGAGAGCGATCTCCAGCAAAGGTTGTTAACCCCCTCTGTTCGATCATATACAGTCGCATTCAAGAACAGGCATTGACCTGGATCAATGCGCGCGCCGGTCGAGCAAACCGGCATGAGAAATGTTTCGAACAGTAACGGTTGCGGAGAAAGGAACGCCGGGGCGAGAATATTTTTCCGTTACCGGAAATCGATCATCAGGACCGGTTTCGGGGCCAGGATCGAGTCGATCTGCCAGGTGAATTCCTTGCCGCGCTTGCCGTCGCGCCGGTTCTGCTCCTTGGTGGCGTTCGAGCTGATGATGCGCGCGTCGGTCGTCACCTTGAGCACGCCGCTGGTATTCAGCCCCATGTCGAGCAGGCGTTTCTTGTGCGCCATGGCGATGCCCGCGCCCTGGATGGCGATCGTGCTCTTGTCCTTGTTGTAGATGATGTTGAGCATGGCCTCGTTGCGCCGGATGAAGGTCACCATGCGGTCCTTCAGGATATCGCCTTTCTTTTCCCAGCGGATTTTGAAGATCGCGCGGGTGCGGTCGAACACGCTGAATTCCTTGGTGTTCGTCGAGCGCTTGAAATCGGTCTCGATCAGCTTGAGCTGCTTGTCGATGTCCGCGCCCTTGATCTCGCCGGTTTGGATTTTCCGGTACAGGTCGACCTTGGTCATAAAGCCGATGAAGGTCATGGTGTAGTAGCCCTGGCGGGTCAGGTCGATCTCGGCGTCGAAGCGCAAGGGCAGGTAGCAACTGCCGAGTAGAACGGCCAGCAGCATCGAAACCAGAATTTTCAGTCCGCGGCCGGTCCGGGTGTTCATTCCTAACCCCTTGTTTTTCATGGCCCCATCATAATCGGCGCGGCGCGCGCGACAATGGTGAATCGAGCCTTACGAACACCAAAGGGATATAAAAATCCACAAAAAAAACGGGCCGCCGAGAGAGTTAGGGTCCCGGCGATGCCCGTGTAAGTTGGGATTTGGAGGAGAGTCGTTCGTACTGTACTGCGCGTGGATCAGGAGATTTGCAGCAATTTGATGGCGGTAATGAAGCCGGCGAGCAGACCGGCGAACGTCCAAAACATGTTGCTGTGGATCAATTTGTAAGTCATCGCGGTCCTCGTCCTTTCGTGTCTGAGCCATCGGAATTGAAACCACCTTACGGTTTTCCGGACGCCGGCGATATTCGGGGAAGCCGCAAAAGCATACGGGAAAACCGCATCGGCGCCGCCGGACGGCGCACGGGGGGGGCAGGGAATAAACCGCGGAACTCAGGGCTTCGGCTCGGCCGATTTGATCTCGTTCCAGAGCGCGTCCATCTCCGCGAGATTCGAGCTTTCGGGCGTCTTGCCGCGCTCGGCGAGGCGGGCCTCGATCCGGCGGAAGCGGGCGGCGAACTTGTCGTTGGCCCGGCGCAGGGCGTCCTCGGGGGTCACGCCGAGCATGCGGGCATAATTCACCAGGGCGAACAAGAGATCGCCGATCTCGTCTTCCAGGCGGTCCGGCGGCGAGGCGTTCGCGATTTCGGCCTCGACCTCGGCGATTTCCTCGCGCACCTTGGCGAGCGCGCCGGATGGATCGTCCCACTCGAAGCCGACCCGGGCGGCCCGCTTCTGCAGCTTGACCGCGCACGTCAACGCGGGCAGGGCGAGGGCAACCCCGTCGAGGGCGCTCTTTGGGGCGTCATCGCCGCCTTTTTCGGCCCGTTCGGCCGCCTTGTATTCCTCCCAAGCCCGGGTCTGGGCCTCGGCGTCCTCGATATGGGCGTCGCCGAACACGTGCGGGTGGCGGCGCTCCATCTTTTCGCAAATGGCTTGGGCGATCTCCTCGAAATCGAAGTCGCCGGCCTCGCGCGCCATCTGGGCATGGAACACGACCTGAAACAGCAGGTCGCCGAGTTCGTCCTTGAGTGCCGTCCTGTCGCCGCGCCGGATCGCGTCCGCGACCTCGTAGGCTTCCTCGATGGTGTACGGCGCGATCGTGGCGAAGGTCTGCTCGACGTCCCACGGGCATCCGGATTCGGGGTCGCGCAGCGCGGCCATGATCGCGAGCAGGCGGTCGATGGCCACCATGGATGATGATGATCGGCTCATGCCGGAACCGCCGACACGGATGACACGGATGAAATAGAGAAGTGGGGCCGGCTTAAAGTCATCTCTGAGGTCTCTCTCCGGATATCCGTTTGTCGCATAATGTATATTATGAAAAATTATTGGTTATATTTTTAAAACAATAGCTTATAACGCTATCCACAAAACCGTTATTAGGATTTTCAGGGTGTTTGAAGCACCAGGCCATCATAGGCCACCGCCACCCCGTCGGGCAGCTTGGCCGACAGCTCGGCGTAATCGAGGCCGACCGACAGATGGGTCAAAACGGCTTGGCGGGGTTTGACCCGCGCGATCCAGTCGAGCGCCTTGTCGACGTGCGCGTGGGTCGGATGCGGCGTCTCGGTCAGGGTGCCGACGATCCAGGTGTCGACCCCGGCCAGGATCGGAAACGCCTCCTCCGGCAAGATCGTCAAATCCGTCGAATACCCGATCGAGCCGGCGCCGCGGCCGAACCGGAAGCCGAGCGTCCGGCTGAAGCCGTGATCCTGATCGAAGGCCGTGATCTCGGTGGCGTTGATCTTGAAGGTCTCGCCGGGACGGATTTCACGGTCGATCAGCCAGGGCTTGTAGATCGTCTCGGCGCCCGGCGCCATCGGCTCGAACACGTAATCGAAGCGGCGCTTGAGATCGCTCAGGGTATGGGCGTCGGCGAAACAGGGAATCGGCGCGTTCATGGCGCGGTTGATCGCCCGCAGATCGTCGATGCCGTGGGCGTGGTCGGCGTGCGCGTGGGTATAAAGCACGGCATCGAGGCGTTTCACGTCCGCCGCCAGAAGCTGCTCGCGCACGTCCGGCGCGGTATCGACCAGAATGACCGTGGCGCCGTCCTCGATCAGGATCGAGGACCGCAGGCGCCGGTTCCTCGGGTTGTTCGGATCGCACTTGCCCCAGCCGCGCGCGATCATGGGCACGCCGGTGGTCGCGCCGCAGCCGAGGATCGTCGCCTTCACGCCGACACCCCGCTTCGGTTGCGGCCGGTTTTGGCGAACAGCCGGAAGAAATTCGCCGTCGTCGCGTCGGCCAACTCGGCTTCGTCCATGCCGCGCAGCTCGGCGAGCACGGACGCCGTATAGGCCGTGAAGGCGGGCTCGTTACGTTTTCCCCGCATCGGCACCGGCGCCAGGAACGGCGCGTCGGTTTCAACCAGAAGCCGGTTAAGGGGCACGTCCTTGGCGACGGCGCGCACGGATTCCGCGTTCTTGAACGTCACGATGCCGGAAAACGAAACGTACATCCCCAGATCGAGCGCCCGGCGCGCCAAATCCGCGCCCGAGGAAAAACAATGCAAAAGCCCGGTGAACGGCCCGTTGGCGTATTCTTCTTCCAGAATCTCAGCCGTGTCCGCGTCGGCGTCGCGCGCATGCACGATCACCGGCAGGCCGGCTTCGCGCGCGGCTTCGAGATGGACGCGGAAATTGCGCCGCTGATCCTCGCGCGGGCTTTTCTCGTAGTAATAATCGAGCCCGGTTTCGCCGAACCCGACGACCTTCGGATGCGCGGCCAACGTTTGCAGTTGCGCGGCGTCGGTTGCCGGCTCGCGGCCGGCCTCGTGCGGATGAATCCCGACCGTGCACCAGATATTTTCGAACCGTTCGGCGACGGCGCGCACGCCCTCGAACTTGCTGAGATGGGTGTTGATGGTCAGCATCCAGCCGATCCCGGCCTCGCCCGCGCGCGCGACGACGGCGTCGAGTTCCTCGGCGAACTCGGGAAAATCGAGATGACAGTGGCTGTCGACCAGCATCAGACCGCGCCCTCCTCCTGTGTTTCCTCGACGTAGCGCGGAAACACGCCCTGCGGTTTCGGCAGCGCCGTGCCCGGCTTCAGCGCATGATCGGCGCCGAGGAACGCGAAACTCCGCGCGGTTTCGGGCACCGCGAGCTGATCGAGCATTTTCGATGCCGACTCGGGAACGAACGGCTGCGCCAGAAACGCCAAGTGGCGGACGGTTTCGGCCAGCACGTACAGCACGGTTTGCATGCGCGCCGGGTCTTCCTTGCGCAGCGTCCACGGCGCCTGGGCATCGACGTAAATGTTTGCCTCACGGATAACGCTCCAAATACGTATGAGCGCCTCGTGAAATGCTTGACGATCAACGTGATAGCGGACCAATTTCAGTAGTCCATGGCATGCTGAGAGAAGCGTCATATCCTCGGCGGTAAAATCGCCGGGCGCGGGCACTTGGGCCTCGCAGTTCTTGGCGATCATCGAGAGAACCCGCTGCGCCAGATTGCCGAAATCGTTCGCCAGCTCGCCGTTCATGCGGTTGATTATGGCGCGGCGGGAGAAATCACCGTCGTTGCCGAACGGCACCTCGCGCAGCAGGAAATAGCGCACCGGGTCGAGACCGTAGGTTTCGACCAGTTCGAGCGGATCGATCGCGTTGCCGAACGATTTCGAAATCTTCCGGCCCTCGTTGGTCCACCAGCCATGCGCGAACACGCGTTTCGGCGGTTCGAGCCCGGCGGCCAGCAAGAACGCCGGCCAATAAACCGCGTGAAAGCGCAGGATGTCTTTCCCCACCATGTGCAGGTCCGCCGGCCAATAAGCCGCGTATTCGCCGGTTTGGTCCGGATAGCCGAGCGCCGTGATGTAATTGGTAAGCGCATCGAGCCACACGTACATGACGTGCTTTTCATCATTCGGCACCGGCACGCCCCAATCGAAACTGGTGCGCGAAATGGAGAGATCGTTGAGCCCGCCCGACACGAAGCTGACCACCTCGTTGCGCCGCGACACCGGCGCGATAAAATCCGGGTTGTCCCGGTAGAATTGCAACAAGGTTTCCTGCCAATCCGACAGCCGAAAGAAATAGCTCGGCTCCTCGACCCACTCGACCTCGGCGCCCGAGGGCGCATGTTTTTTGCCGTCGGGCCCCTCCGTCAGTTCGCCCTCGGCGTAAAACGCCTCGTCGCGGACCGCGTACCAGCCGCCGTAGGAGTCGAGATAAATGTTCTCGCGCCCTTGCGGCGATTGTTTCGCCGCGATTTCCCGCCACAACGCCCGGCACGCCTTGATGTGGCGTTCTTCGGTGGTGCGGATGAAATCGTCCGCCGAGAAATTCATGGTATCCAGCAAATCGCGGAAGTTTTGCGACACCTTGTCGGTGAACGCCTGCGGATCGATCCCGGCGGCGCGCGCCGAGGCGGCCACCTTCTGGCCGTGCTCGTCGGTGCCGGTCAGGAACTTGACGTCATACCCGTCGAGCCGCTTGAAGCGCGCCAGCACGTCGCAGGCAAGCGTCGTGTAGGCGTGGCCGATATGCGGGGAATCGTTCACGTAATAGATCGGCGTCGTGATGAAATAGGGCTTTTCGGCCATTATCGTTCCGTTTTCCTGTCTTTATGACGCTGCCGCAGAATCCGCAGGAGAAAGCCGCAGAACCCCCAAAAGACCGAGGCCAGATATAACGGCGGCAGGCCGACGCCATAGCTTTCGCGCAGGCCCGAGAGTGTATACACCAACTCGAGCCCCAAGGCAGGCACAAGCATCAATAAAAAAACCCACCACCAGCGACGCGCGAAAACCCCCAAACCGACCGAAATGACGATCAGCGCCGGATCGAACAGCGACAGCAGCGTGAAGAACGTCAGCATCGGAAAACAGTCAACCTTTCGGGCTCATGTCACGCCGGCTTGGCGGCTTTTTCGAGCGCATGAAACAGGCTGAGCGCCACCTGCTTTTTATCCAGGTACGCCGTTTCGGCGCGCGCCAGAATCCCGTCGATATGGTCCCACGCGGCAAGCCAACCGTCCAAACGGCCGTGGATCATCAGCCGTTCCTGCAAAGCGCCCTCCTCTGCGCTGATCGCCCCGGGTTCCCGGGCCTCCGATCCGCTCTGGCGCGCCATGCGGATCATAAGCCGCTGCAGCCAGCCTTGGGCCAATTCGGCGAACGTGCGGAACGCCTCGTCCTGGCCCGAGCGGGCCAGCTTATCGCCGAAGGCATGCAGGGTCTTGATGTCGAGGTCCGGCAATCCCGAAACCAGGCCGATGAATTCCCGATACAACCCGACGCCGCCTTCCGCGGCCAGGCCGAGCGCCCGGCCGATACTGCCCCCGGCGAGACGGGTGAGCGCCGTCACCTCATCGAGGGTCAAATCCGGATGATGGCGCAGCAGAATCGACTGCAGGGCGGTGTCCTCGAGCGGGCTCAAAATCAGCCGCCGGCAGCGCGAGCGGATCGTCGGCAGCAACCGCCCCGGGTTATGACTTACTAATAATAACAAGGCATTGGATGGCGGTTCTTCAAGTACTTTCAAAAGTGCATTGGCGGCGTTGCGGTTCATGTCGTCGGCGCTGTCGATCACCATGACGCGCCAGCCGCCTTCCGCCGGCGTCAGGCTCAAAAAATGGGCGATCGGGCGGATATCGTCGACCACGATCTCGGCGCGCCGTTTCTCGCCCTTGTCGTCCAGGCGCCGCTCGATGCCGAGCAGGTCCGCGTGCCCGCCGCCGGCGATCCGCCGGAACGCCGGATGATCCTCGGGCACGTGCAAGAGATCCGTTCCGAGTCCGGCAGGCGGCGGTGCCGGCTCCTCGCCGAACAGGCCCGATTGCGCCTGAGAAGAGTGCGCGTGCCCGGTCTTGGCCCGGCCCGAGGCCGCTAAGACATAACGCGCGAAACGATAGGCCAAGGTCGCCTTGCCGATGCCGCGCGGCCCGCACAGCAGCCACGCATGGGCCAGCCGGCCGGTGTCGAAGGCGTCGCGCAGGAGGCGCTCGGCCGGTTCGTGGCCGATCAGATCCGGATTGGCCCGCGGCTCGGGAATTTCGGTTCCGGTTTCGGCGCCGGGTTCGCCGGTCATGACCAGCGGACCCCCAGCCTGTCCGCGACGGCGGCCTTGATCTCCGCCTGCACCGCCTCGATCGTCCGGTCCGCGTCGATCACGACGCAGCGCCCGGGGTCGCGCTCGGCGATATCCATGAAGCCCTGACGTACCCGTTCATGAAACCCGATATCCATGCGTTCGTAGCGATCCTCCCCGCCGCCCCGCCTGCCCGCCCGGGCCAAGCCGTGCTCGACCATGATATCGAGAACGATCGTCAAATCCGGTTTGAACGTTCCGACGACAAGATCATGAAGCTTCAGGATCGTGGCGAGATCGAGGCCGTGGCCATACCCTTGATAGGCCAGCGTCGAGTCGGCGAACCGGTCGCTCACGACCCATTTTCCCGCCGCCAAGGCCGGCGCGACCGTGTGGCGCAGGTGCTCGTGACGGGCGGCGATGTGCAACAACGCCTCCGTCAGCGCGTCCCACCTGCCGACATCGCCTTCGACCAGCAACCGGCGGATGGCCTCCGCCCCCGGCGCGCCGCCCGGTTCGCGGGTCGGCACCGTGTCGATACCGGTTTCGGTCAGTGCCTCGCACAACAAGGCGATCTGGGTGGATTTGCCGGTTCCCTCCCCGCCTTCGAGCGTTATGAATTTTCCTGTACCCACGGCTCCGGGTTTTCCTTAAACGGGAACGATCGGGCGTCGGCTAATTCGCCTCGCCCCACATGATGTGTTGCACCGCAGCGCTCAAGCGGCCGAAGAGCCCGAGTTTCTCGACCCCGGCCCCGGCAACGAGCGTTATCTCCATCGGCGCCTCATTCGGCACGGTGATCAGCAATTTCGCCAGCGGCGCGCCCTTTTCGATCGGACTCGGGATCGGGCCCATAAACGACACTTTGACTTTCATGTCGCGCCTGGATTTTTTCGGCAGGGTCAGGGTGAGGTCTTGCGGAATGACCAACGGCACCCTCGGAGACTTGCCCAGCCACACGGCGGCTTCGGCGACCGTTTCGTCCTTTTTGAACAAAGCGTAATTGGCGAATTCCCGGAACCCCCATTCGAGCAACCGCTCCGATTCCCGCGACCGCGACCGTTTGCTGGGCAGACCGCCGACCACGGAGACCAGGCGCCGGTTCTCGCGTTCGGCGCTTGCCGCGAGCCCGTAGCCGGCGGCGACCGTATGGCCCGTTTTCAGGCCGTCCACGCCCATTGACTTATACAGCAACGGATTCCGGTTCGACTGACGGATGCCGTTATAGGTGAAGCTCTTTTCCGCATAGTAGTGATAATACTGGGGGAAATCCCGCACGGTCCGTTCCGCCAAAATCGCCAAATCGGCCGCCGTCGTGGTCTGGTCGGGCGCCGGCCACCCCGTGGAGTTTTTGAAAACCGTGTCCGCCATGCCGAGCGCCTTGGCTTTCGCGGTCATTTCCGCGGCGAAGGTTTCTTCCTTGCCCGCGAGCCCTTCGGCGAGAACGATGCAGGCGTCGTTACCGGACTGCACGACGATGCCCCGAATCAAATCCTCGAGGCGCGCGCGCGAGCCGGGCTCGAGGAACATAGTCGAGCTGCCGCTTTTGGCGCCGCCCTTGCGCCAGGCGTTTTCGCTGACCGGAAAGGTATCGTCGAGCGAAAGCCGGCCGTCGCGCAAGCGCTCGAAAATCAGATAAACGGTCATCATCTTGGACATCGAGGCCGGATCCATCGGGCTTTTCGAATTCTTCTCGAAAAGCACCTTGCCGGTCGCCAGCTCCTTAACGATAGCCTGCTTGGCGATGGTCTCGGCGGCGACGGCGACGGCCGCGCGGCCCGGAACGGCGGCGATCGACGCCACCAGGGTTAGAACGAATAAACCTAAAAAACGTTGACGGGAAATCATCGGAAACCTTTTTTCGCGGGCCTGCCGCCCTCATCATCATTGACGTATCGAACCCACTGATCGAATCCACTAAACCAGCCGGCTCCGCTTCTTCTATTGCCGATAAATCAGGCAAAACCATGACGGATTTATAAGGCCGGGCGTCATTCGACCACGATGCGGGCGTTAGTATATCCAGCCCGGATCACCGACTCCAGGAATCGATCCGCATGTTTGACCTGCTGAAAGGGCCCCACGCGAACCCGATAGAGATCCTGGCCGTTGATCAGCACCGGACTGATTTGAACGTCGCCCAAATGATGAAGCCTGGCCTTAACCTGATTGGCGTTATCGAAATAGGAAAAGGCCCCCGCCTGAACATAAAGTGTCGTGGGGTGGGTCGGCTGAACGGCGAGATGCCCCACCGTCGGCTGCGCCGGTGCAAAATCGGCGGCGCGGGTATCGCCGGAGGGTTTTTTCAGCTTAACCGGCTCGAGAACCGGTGCGGCTTGGGCCGGCTGGAATTTTGCGCCCGGCGGCGGCGCCAGATTCTCGGCGGCGACCGACTCCTTCGGCAGCTTCGCGATCCGGATCGGAGTCTGTTCCCGGGTGGCAACGCGCGTCCCCGTCATGCGAGCCGCCGCAGCCCTGCTTTCATTGGCTAAAATCTCGACCCGAACCCGGGCCGTCCCCTTCAGGTGAAATCCGAGCAACTGAGCGCCGCGCCGGGAGACGTCGATAATGCGGTTATGGGCGAACGGGCCGCGGTCATTGACCCTGAGAATCAGGCTGCGGCCGTTTTCCAGATTCGTGACCCTGACGAAGCTCGGCAACGGCAACGTCCGATGCGCCGCCGACAGGGTGTTCATGTCGAAAATCTCGCCGTTGGCCGTGTTGCGGCCGTGAAATTTCGGTCCGTACCAGGACGCGATCCCGGTTTCCACATATTCATAATCTACTTTAGGATAATACCATAAACCACTAATTTTATATGGTTTTCCAACTTTATATCCGCCGTTACCGTCGCCGGGGAAGGCCCCCGAAACATGCTTTGCCGTCTGCGCGAAAAAAGACGTCTCGGCGCAGGCCGACAGCCCGAGCGCAATGATCGCGACACCCAGTTTTTCGAGAAGCTCCCTGCCCATGACCCGTATATCCGTATCGCTATTCGCTAACGCCGAACTCTACAGGGAGTCCGAACCCGCGCCAACTTTAAGCCGCAATCAGTTAAGATTAAACTTACTGAGCGCCTCGATCAGGCTCGGGGTCGGGTAGCCGTCGGGCGGCAATTTCGCCATACGCTGGAACGCCTTAATGGCTTCGCGGGTTTTCGCGCCGACGACGCCGTCGGCGCTGCCGACATCGAGCCCCAAGGCCTCGAGGCGTTCCTGCATCGCCAGAATCTGGGCGCGCGACAAGGGCGTGTCATCGGCGGGCGGTGTCGCCGCCAGCGATCCCTTGCCGATCAGACGATCCGCCAAGTGGCCGACCGCGACGGCATAAAAGATCGAACGGTTCCAAACCATAATCGTCTCGAAATTCCGGTACACCAGAAATGCCGGTCCTTTATGGCCGGCGGGCAGAATCAAGGCGGCGTCGAGATCGGCCGCCGGTAAATCCCCGCCGTCGGCACGCCGGACCCCGATCTTTTGCCAGTCGGCCAGCTTGCGCGGATTTTTCAGCCCGGACCGGTCGAAATCGAATCCCGACGGCAGCTTGACCTCGCGTCCCCAGGTCTCTTCGCGCCGCCAGCCCGCATTCGAAAGAAAATTCGAGGACGATGCGAAAATATCAGGCAGGCTGCCCCAAAGATCCCGGCGGCCGTCTTGGTCGGCGTCGACGGCATAGCGCAGGTAGGTCGAAGGCATGAACTGGGTCTGCCCCATGGCGCCGGCCCACGATCCCTGCACGGACGGCGGCATGTCGCCCCGGTCGATGATGCGCAGGGCCGCGAGAAGTTCCTGCGTGAAAAAACGCCGGCGCCGGGGATTATAGGCCAGCGTCGCGATCGACTGCACGACCGGCATCTTACCGGTATAATCGCCGTAATTGCTTTCCATCCCCCAAAATGACACCAAAAACCGGGGCGGAATGCCGTATTGGGCCTCGATGCGGCGCAACAGCGGTGAATGCTGCTTCAACAGTTGCCGCCCCCGTTGAATGCGCTCCTCCGTGACACGCCGCGAGAGATATCCCCAAAAGGTCTGAGTAAACTCGGGCTGACGTTGGTCCAACTCGATGACACGCCGGTTGAGGCTCAGGCCGTCCAGGGTGGCGCTCAGGGTTTTGCCGCTAATGCCCTCGCTCAGGGCTTGGCCACGAAAGGATTTAAGCCAATCGGCGAAGGACTCGCCCTCATCGGCGCCGGCCGGAAACGCGCCCAAAATCCCCAAAAAAAGACAAAGGGGAAAACACAGGCGGCGGTGAAAGTTGCGGCGTATACGGTTGTTCATCGAGGGGTTTTATCGCTTATGTTACCGGATTGCGGGCGCGGGTGCCGGGAACATAGCATCAGTCCGCCGCCACAGCCTATACGTGATCAGCCCGATCCATTCGTGCAATCCCAAACTCAGGGAATTCAACCCGCCGGTGAAATTAAAACCCCATCGGACGCTCCGCGTCCCTTCTAGGTTATAATCGACCGGATACGGAATAACGGTCCAACCGGCTTTACGAAAGCACCCCACGGAGCGCGGCATGTGAAATGCCGACGTGATCAAAATCCAGTTTTCGCCCGGCTTCGGCTGCAAAAGGTCGCGCGTCATCGTGGCATTTTCCCAGGTATTGCGCGAATTGCTTTCCAGAACGACCCGAGCACGATCCACGCCCATGGCTTCCAACGCGGGCCCCAGCACCTCGGCCTCCTTGACGTCCTGGCGGTACAAGTCGCCAGAACCGCCCGAGATAACCAATTTCGCCTCCGGATACCGGCGCGACAACGCCGCCAGTTCGATCAGGCGCTCGACGGCGCCGCTGAAGCTCACCTGCCCGCGCGCCTTGGTTACGAATTGGTCGGTAAATCCGCCCAACGCAATGATGCCGTCGATTTTGGCCGGCAAGGGTCGCGGTTGCGGAAAACGGTCTTCCAGGGTCAATAAAAGGTTTTGGCCGATCGGCGCGGTCGCGATCACCAAAGCGGCCAGGATCGCCGTGCCGATCAGCAATCGTCCGAGCCGGCGCCACCGGAATGCCAGGCACACGACTCCCAGGCTCAGCAAAATAACCAGCAGATTACCGGGCTCGGCGACGACCCATAAAACCTTGGAAAGGGTAAAAAACATCGGTATCTCCAACGGATTTCTCGGAAATGCTTGGTTTGCCTCCTCCTGAGGAGCCCTTTTGCCTCTTACATCCTTCGAGACACCACGCCTTCGCGCGGAGCGCTACGGCGGGTTCCTCAGGATGAGGCAAAAGGGCGTCTCGAAGGATAAAGAGGCAAACCGAGACGCTCCTAATTTCTCAACGTAACGGCGTATTATTGAGTTTTTCGTTAAAACCGTTATGATTCCCGATACGTTGGCAGAAGCCGATGCCGGAGCGCAAGCCTTCGACCGTTCGGTTGCGAAAGAACATCGACGCGGAAATCGACAATGGTTTCATCTGTCACACATTCGGCTGTCGGAGTCGCGCAACTCAGCCGCGCGGAAGCCGCCCTGCCCGGCACCGCCGACGCTCAGGCATTTTTGAGCGGGCCGTCGAGCAGCCGGAGCCGCGACGCCGCCGCGCCGTCTCCGTTGGAAATCGTTCAATCCACGTCTTCGCCGGTTAACGGCAGCACGTTGATCGAGGCCCAAGCGGCCGCGGAGACCGCCCCATCTTCCGAACGGCGCCCCGCGCAACCCGGCGGCGGCACACCGCAAGGCGGCGATGCGGCCACGGCCGAAAGCAGCGACGGTGCCGAAAACGACGAAACGCAAGAAGCCCGCCACACTCCCGCCAACCCGCAAGGATTGAGCAAGGAAGAACTTCAGGAGGTCAAGAAGCTTCAAAAGCGCGACCGCGAAGTCCGCAATCACGAACGCGCCCACCAAAACGCCGCGCCCGATCTGACCGGCCCCGCCCGTTTCAAAACCACCCGCGGACCGGACGGCAAGCTTTATGCCGTCGCCGGCGAGGTATCGATCGATACCGGCGAAGCAGCCACTCCCGAAGCGACGATTCGGAAGATGGACAAGGTTATCCGCGCCGCGCTCGCGCCGCTGGATCCGTCGCCGCAAGATCGCCAGGTCGCCGCCCAGGCCCGTGCCGAAAAAATCGAAGCGCAAAACGACCTTCAGGAAGAACGGCTCGAGTAACAAAAAACGGCCGATGATTCGGCGAACGCCGCGACGCCCGCCGCCGTTTCACCCCCCGAATTAATCAATGCGATCCAGGCATTTCAAGCCGCCGCCGCCTTGGGAAGCGATCCGCAAAACAGGCAGCCCGTTCTCCGCGACTTCTCCGCCTAGAGCCGGTCATGATCCGATCTAGGCGCACTTGGGCTGTATATTGACGAACCCCCAGCCGAATTCAGGATCCTTGCCAGGCACGCCGAGGTCGAGCGTGGCGCGCCGGAATACGGACCGAAGCTGGTCCACCGTCTTGCCGTACCCGGCGACCACATAAAGGGCCGAGAGCGCCGTTAGATACGTCGCGGCATAAGACGTTCCGCTTCGGTAGCGGCCGCCGGTGCCGAAGCTTGCCGCCCAGATGTTCGCGCCCGGCGCCGCGAAATCGATATAGTCTCCGCGATTGGCATGGGCGTACAAATTCTTCCGGTCTTGGTTCAGGGCCGTTACCGCGATGACGTGCGCACTCGCCGCCGGATAGGCCGGTTGTCCGCCGGGCCCCCAGTTGCCCGCCGCCGCGACGAGAGCAACCCCTTTCTTCGCAACTCTTTTGATCGCTTGATTGAGAACCTTATTGTCGGCACCGGCAATGCTCAGATTGATTACGTGAACCTTCTGCCTTGCCAACCAATCCATGCCTTTCATCATGGCGACGACATTGCCGACGACCCGGCCGTCACGGCGCTGTTCGAAAATATTGACGGCGTAAAGTTCCGCCCCCGGCAAAAGTCCGCCCCACTCCATGGTACCGATCAACATTCCCGCGACGGCGGTGCCGTGATTCGACGGTCCGGGCGTGTTGCCGGCCTGATGATAGGAACGATATCGGATAGCCCGCCCCTGCAAGGCGGGATGCGCCGGGTCGACGGCCGTATCGATCATGCCGATCCGCGCTCCCCGACCGCATGTCGGAGCCGTATCGGTCCAGCCGATCGCGCTTCGGGCATGGGTCTTGTACGGCGAGGCCTCCGACTGTTGGGCCTGGTAGTGGTGATTTAGATCGACCGCGACGGACGGAAACCGCGCGGCAAAGTGCCGACGCGCCCGTTTCATCGTAACGCCGGACGGAACTTGCAGCCGGTGCAAGGTAAGACCGAGGGTGCTCAGGTTAACTTTTTCGATCGTTCTGTAGCCGTTGATGTCGGCCGCCGTTTCGAACCCGTCGAACGAATTCGTGACCAATATTTCTCCCGGCTCGAAATAGGCGTCGGGATTGTCGCCGAAACCGAGCGCGGCTTTAGGCGCCCGTGAGCCCGGTCGCTTGGACGGTTTTTGACTGCCTTCCGCCTTTAAACCAACGACCGCATGTTGTTTTTTTTCGGCGTTTTGTTTGGAAAAAGGCTCCGCAATATAAAACCAGATACCGACGGCGGTAAAAAACACGCCGATCAGCACGATCACGAGACGAAACATCGTCTCACTCCTCACCCGTTCTATTTTTATTATTGTCCGTTTACTAGTATAAAGCTGTGACGCCCATCACAGGCAGATTTCCGAACGCCTGAAAAAGGCCGAAAACAGGTATTTATCGGTTTGCCTTTTCAGCGCCGACAATCTTCTACACGCACTTCGGCTGCATGTTCACGAACCCCCAACCGAATTCCTTATCCTTGCCTTTTATACCGAGATCGACCGTCGCCTTCTGCAGCGTTTGGCGCAATTCGTCGGCACTCGACCCGACCCCGCGCGCGGTGTGCAAGGCGATCAACACCGAGATAAAAGGCGCGGCGAAGGATGTGCCGCTCTGATAGCGGCCGCCGCCGGGAACCGGCGTCCAAATCTGCACGCCCGGCGCGGCAAAATCGATGTAATCTCCCCGGTTGGCGTGACTGTAAAGCATGCGGCGCGAATTGAAGGCCGTTACCGCGAGAACCTCCTTGTACGCAGCGGGATAGGCGGGCTTCCCGTTAACGCCCCAATTGCCGGCGGCCGCGACGATCGCAAGGCCGGTTCTCATGGCTTTGGTGATAATATCGCGCACGACTTTATTATTAGCGCCGGCAACGCTCATGTTAATCACGTGAGTCTTGTTCTGGGCCAACCAGTCGATCCCCTTGATCAGCGCAAGGGCATTGCCGACGACCCGTCCGTCGGAACGCTTTTCGAACATGTTGACGGCCCAAAGATCGGCGCCCGGCAACAATCCGCCCCAACTCGGCTTGCCGACCAGAATACCGGCCACGGCCGTGCCATGATCGGCGGGCCCCGGAGAATTTCCCTCGCGGTGATACGACTTGTACTGAATGCGCTGTCCGGAAAGCGCCTCATGCGCAAGGTCGACGGCGGCATCGATTTGTCCGAGCCGAATTCCCCGCCCGCAGCTCGGCGTTGCCGGCCCCCACCCGATCGCGGAACGCGGGCTGGTCTTGAGCCCTTGTTGAGCTTCGTAGTGATGGTTCGCGTCGATACTGGCCGAGGGGAATTGCGCGGCCAGCAATCGCCGCGCCCTCGGCACGCTGGTCCCGGCGGGAACCCGCAGCGTCACGACTCGCACGCCGAGACCGGGCAAGGTTTCGGACTCGATTACCGTAAAACCGAGAACGGAAGCCGCCGCGTCGAAATTCTTCGGCGGATTCGTTACGATCACTTCACCACGTTCGTAATACGCATCGGGATCGGCCCCGATCCCCCGCGGTCCTGGAGCTTGCAGTTCCTCTTGCCGCTGTTGGGTCGGCGCGGGTGTCCCCGGCGCCGGCGCGGTGCCCGGCGAGGCCCGCAGGGCCTGAATATTCTTGCCCTCCCGCTCGACGACCTCCTTCGGCTTCTCGCGAGCGGGGTGTACGATGAAAAACCATGCCACGATGCCGATGGCCAGGACGCCGACAAGACCTAAAACAGCTTTCAATGGCACCGTAACGTTTCCCCTTTTTGTTCTTCCTTAGAGCGGATCATGGTGCGCCAAGCTGTGCAGTCATCGCATAAAAAAACGATTTCGAACAGGGACGGCCCGCACGTTTTCATCGGATAAGATTTATATTCCTATTTAAAGATATTATTCATAAACCTTGACTACGTCTATAACCAGATGACCTAGTCGGAAACCATGAATCTCTAAACCTTTGAAATATCTAAATTAATCGAAACTCCCGCAAAACGAAAAAAAGGGTTTTATTCATGATGCATTCATGATATTTTAATCGTCTCAGCAGAATGCTGTTTAGCGATAGGAGAAGTGTCATGGCAGTTGATCCGCTGGGCTCTGGTGGAGAGTTGGGCACAACTGTGATTACGTCTGCAGCTCTTGCCTTAAGCCAACAGGCGCGCCAGGCTGTGTCCGAGCAAGTCGACAAGATTGCTCAAGCTTCCAAGGAAGCCGACAAAGACCAAAAACAGATCAAGCCCGTTGAAGACGGTAAGGATGCGGCGAAGGCTGAAAATCAACCGCGCGACTTTGCGGAGTCACCCTCGCCGAGCCAGACTGTGCCTGAACGGGGTCGAACCATAAATATCGAAGGGTAACCCAAAAACCCTCGCCTTTCTCGACCGCGGACGTTTTTCGTTCGCGTGCTTTTTGCTGCCCGCGTTTCGGTTCCCTCGAGACACCGGAGTTTTTTCAATTGCCGTCAGTCGTCCGCGCGTTTCGATGCGATTTCCGGAAGTTCTTCGGATTCCTTCTTACCGCGAACCGAAAAATACAGCGCCATAACGATGAAGGCGATAAAGAGAAGCGAAATCGGTCGGGTGAATATGAACGGTATCGGATTGTACCCGGAAATGATCAAAAGATCCCGAAGCCCGTCCTCGGCGATCGGCCCCAGGATGATTCCCAACAAGACCCCCGCCGGCGAATAATTGTACTTGAACATAAAATAACCGCCGATGCCGAATCCGATCATGATCCAGACGTCGTAGATATTGCTGGTGGCCGTGTAGGTTCCGATGACGCTGAAAATCAGGATCATCGGTCCGATAACGCCGCGGGGAAAAAGCGTCAGATAGGCCATGGTCCGGGCGATGACGACCGCGATGAAACCCATGATCAGGTTCGCGAGGATAAAGCCCCACATGATGGTGTAAATGACATCGGGATTATTCTTGAACAGGCGCAACCCCGGCTGCAAGCCGTGAATGATCAAGGCGCCGAGAATAACAGCCGCCGCGATCCCGCCCGGAACGCCCAGCACGAACATCGGAATCAACGACGTTCCCGTAACCCCGTTGTTCGACCCTTCCGTCGCCGCCAGCCCCTTGATCTCGCCCTTGCCGAACTGATCGCCGGGCTTGGCGTTCCTGATTTCCCACGCATAGGCGATCCATTGCGCGACCGAGCCGCCGGCGGCCGGAATGATGCCGATTCCCAATCCGCAAATCCACCCGCGTATCAACGACCAGCGGCAATGCACGATCTCCGACATTTTCGGCCAAATGTTCCAGGTCAGCGTTTTCACGCCCGAGATGTTCGCGCGCGGGTCTCCCTGACAAAGCTCCATGCCTTGGGCGAACGCGAACAAGCCGATGATCACGGGCATAATGTCGAAGCCGCCTTCGAAGGGAACGAGCCCGAAGGTGAAACGCGGAAAGCCGGAATACTGATCGATCCCGAACGTGCTGAGAAATAATCCCAGCAATCCCGAAATCAACCCTTACATCACATGGCCGAAGGTGACCGAGGCAATCGCCGTCAATCCCAAAATGGCGACCAGGAAGTATTCGGACGGTCCGAACCACAGGGAAATCTGCGCCAGCGGCGGCGCCAGCAGCAACAGGACGAAACCGCTGATAACGCCGCCGATAACGGAGGCGAATGTGGAAATCCGAATGGCCTCGATCGCCCGGCCGCGCCGGGTCATTTCATAGCCTTCGATGGCCGAGGCCGCCGAGGCCGACGTTCCCGGCGCCCGCAACAGGATCGCCGAGAAGGAACCGCCGTAAATCCCCGCCGCGTAGCACGACACCATCAGAAGCAGCGCCGTCACCGGCGGAAATTTGAAGGAAACCGGAATCAGCAGGGCTATCGCCATCGGCGGGCTCAACCCCGGAATCGCGCCGATAATCAAACCGACTAACACCCCCAACAGAATAGCCAGAATGTTTTGCCAGGCGAAAATATCCAGGAGATACGGAAGCGACTGATCGAGATACATGGCGTCCCGTTTCCTAAATCAAAATCCCTTCAGGCAGGCTCGCCTGAAGAAGCACGGCAAACAATCCGTAGAGTGCCGGGATGAGAACGATGGCCGTTACGGCAATGGTCTTAACGCTTCGAACGCCGGCCAACCAGGCCGCAAGCACTAAAAACAAAAACGTCGTGAAGAAGTATCCCAGCACGAAGGACAACGGCCAATACCCGACGACTATCAAGCCGATGACGTATTGTTTGGTGTTGTTCCAGGAAAAATCGAATTGAGCGGGCTCTCTCATTTCCGGTGCTTTCGACTTCACCGCCTTGACGATCACGCCGATGGCGAGAAGGATGACCGCTCCGGCCGAAAACAGGGGGAAGTCCCCGCCGCCGGCCGGAAAGGATATCGCTTCCCAAATAATCCAGATCGAAAAAACAATGAAGAAAACGCCGGCTAATACGTCTCCCCATAAGCGTTTCATTCGAAAGTTCCCTTGCCCGCACGCGATAATCGTTTTCCGAATTCAATTCGTATCGGATTTACCGAATGCGGCCTTATTAAACCGGACGCGGAACGACAATACGAAAGGAGACGGACGGAACCGACATGAAGATCGGCTCCGTCCGCCGGCTTGGATTCATCAGGGCTTCATTTCCCAGTATTTGACCTTCTTGACGTTTTCGGACGTGTCTTCGAGTTTCTTCTGTAGCGCGGCGCCCGTCACCGGCCATAATCCGTTTTTGTTCTTGAGTTCCTTAATGGCGTAATTCGGATTTTCGACGGCCTTTTTTACGGCATCCGCATAGACCTTCTTTTTATCTTCCGCCAAGCCGGGGGCCACCGCCAACGTGCGGCCCGCGAACGAAACGTTTTGCAGGCCCGTTATTTCCTCGAAGGTCGGCACCGTCGGCAGATATTCCGAGCGCTGCGTATCCAAGACCGCGATCGCCTTGATTTTGCCCTCGAGCATATAGGGGATGTAGTACCCGACGTTGCCGGCCACGGCATCGGTATGCTTGCCGATCACCTCCCGAAGCTTCTTGCTGTCGCCGTTCGCGTAGACCTTTTTCACCTGGAAGCCTTTGATGAACTTCTCGGCGTACGCGAGACCTTGGTGATCGTCCGAGCCCACGGCCGTGGTGCTGACGGAGATCGTCATCGGGTTCTTCTTCACGTAGTCGAGGAACGACTTCAGATCGGAAAACCGCGGATCGTCGGTTCGAATGGCCCAAATGCACGGGTCCAGGGAATGGCCGGAAACGAAATTGAAGCTCTTGAGGCTTTCCTTGCGCTTCATCCGAGGATCGTGCATCGACAGCACGTGCGGAATATTCACGTATCCGATTTTGTGATCGTCCTTGCTCGCGTCCCACTTGGCCATTTGAGCCCACGCGACCCAGCCGCCGCCGCCGGCAATGTTAATGATTTTTACCGGAACGCCCAGTTCCTTGGACAGGAACGGCGCGAAGATTCGGGCGCTGCGGTCCGTCCCGCCGCCCGGCTTGAACGGCACCACAAGCTCGACCGGTTTGCTCGGAAATTTACTCTGGGCCGACGCGCTGCCGAACCCGACGAGCATGAGTGCTGCCGATGCCAATGCACCGGCGGCGAAAGAAGTTAGTCTCCCTGGTTTCATTGTTCAGTCTCCCAAATCCAAAGAATGATCGTAACGATTCATGTTTTTTTCGGCTAACTTCGATTCCATCCAAAAGCATCTGCATTGTCAACGCGTTGCTTACCGATGTTTCGCCTGATGAACCAATGGATGAGATAAAAACGAAGGCTCGACCGAATGTGCCCGGCCGGTCTTTTCGATTTCCGCACCCGGCGAAGTTTGCTATCCCCTTGAAGCTCGAACCTCGTGCGGAGGGGTGGCTGAGTGGTTTAAAGCGGCGGTCTTGAAAACCGTTGTCCCTTTGCGGGGACCGGGGGTTCGAATCCCTCCCCCTCCGCCA
>JBBDTH010000122.1:0-27171 GCA_040904505.1 Rhodospirillales bacterium
TGGCTCGATAAGTATGCCGATCATCCGCAGGCATGGCGGCTTTATAAACTCGCCTTGAGCCGCAAGCCGAAAAATTGGCGCGCGCCGCAACGGCCGACGACCGGCTCGCTGAATGGCGAGGCGGCTTTGACCCGGCTCTCGATTCCGAGCAAGAATTTGAACCGGGCGCAGCGCCAAAAAGCGACGGCGCTCAAACGCCAGCATCGCCGGTGGATTCGCAACGGCTGGACCAAGGCGGTCAAGCGGTCGTTGCAGGAAAAACGGACCCGGGATCTTCTGAGCGACGCCGAATACGATCGGGAGCAAGCTCGCCTGGGTGCGGCCTATTTCATCCACGGCCGCGATGACTGGGCCTATGCGTGGGCCTCGCGGGCGGCCGAGCGGTCGGGCAAGTATTTGCCGGAAGCCCATTGGACGGCCGGTCTGTCGGCGTGGCGGACCAACCGGTTCGACGTCGCGGCGGAACATTTCGAGGCGGTCGCCGACGCCGATCCTTCGTCGTCCTGGATGGTGACGGCGGCGGCTTTTTGGGCGGCGCGCACCAATCTCGTCAACCGCAAGCCCGAGAAAGTTTCGAAGTATCTTAAAATCGCGGCGGCCTATCCCCGGACGTTTTACGGACTCTTGGCGCGGCGTATCCTCGGCGATGTCATCGCGTATGACTGGTCGGTTCCCGATCTGGAAACCGCGGCCCTGAAAACCCTCGTGGACTCGAGCGCGGGCAAGCGGGCCCTGTCGCTGGTCGAGGCCGGCGAGTCCCGCCGCGCCGAACGGGAATTGGGCTATCTCGCCGCCCGGGCCGACGGAAAACTGGTGCAAGGCATTCTGGCGTTCGCCAGCCGGATGGCCATGCCGGCCCTGGCGGTGCGCCTGGAGCGGATTTTGTTCCCCGCGGGCGGCGGTTTCGACGGCGCGGCCTATCCGATTCCGCCGTGGGAACCCAAGGAAGGATTTCGGGTCGACCGAGCGTTGATCTACGCCTTGATCCGCCAGGAATCCGGATTCAACCCAAAGGCTAAAAGCTGGGCGGGCGCGCGCGGCCTGATGCAGCTGATGCCGCGCACCGCGAGCTTCGTGGCGCGGGATCGCCGGTTACACGGGGGCAAGCGCGGCACCCTCTATAAGCCCGAGTTCAATCTCGAGTTGGGCCAGAAATACATCGAGATGCTGTTGAGGGACGAGAAGATCAAGGGCGATCTGTTTCTGTTGGCGGCGGCCTGGAACGGCGGCCCGGGCAATCTGAACAAATGGCGCCGCACGATCAAGCATTTGGACGATCCGTTGTTCTTCATCGAAGCCATTCCCTCGCGCGAAACCCGCATCTTCATCGAGCGCGTGCTGACCAATCTTTGGATCTACCGCAACCGCCTGGGCCAGCCGATGCCGTCGTTGGATGCTATTGCCGCCGGTCAATGGCCGGTCTATATACCCCTGGGGCAAGGACCGGTCCGGGTGGCGGAACATGACGACGAGCAATACGAGCAATAACGGCATCGCTTTCGCGCCCGTCAACATCGCGGTCCTCACCGTTTCCGATTCCCGTACCCTCGAAACCGATACGTCGGGCCGCACACTCGTCGAGCGTTTGGAAGCCGCCGGCCATCGCCTGGCGGACCGCGCCATCGTCACGGACGATGGGGATAAGATCGTCGCCACGCTGCGCGCCTGGATCGCGGACCCGGCCATCGAGGTGGTGCTCGCCACCGGCGGCACCGGGGTGACCGGGCGCGACGTGACGCCCGAGGCCTTTCAGGCGGTGTACGAGAAGGAGATCCCCGGCTTCGGCGAAATCTTCCGCATGATCAGCTATGAGAAGATCAAGACCTCGACGATCCAGTCGCGCGCCACCGCCGGGGTCGCGAACGGCACCTACCTGTTCGCCCTGCCGGGCTCGCCGGGCGCGTGTAAGGACGCCTGGGACGGGATTCTCGTCTATCAGCTCGACATCCGCCACAAGCCCTGCAACTTCGCCGAGCTCTTGCCGAGATTGAAAGAGACGTAGGCACCGGCGGGTATCGTGGCGCCATGCAAAGTCGCCGAATCCCCAAAAAACCACCGATAATGCGAGCTTAACACGGCAATGACCCGACATTGCCGTGTTAATTCTTGAAATCTCAGGATGGCTATAAGAATATCGGGTATCAGAGAAAAATAAAAACAAGGCAGAAGCCGCCTATAGTTGATCGTTTACTGAACGCCGGTGCTGTTGAATTGCAGCGGGGTTAGAGGCCTAGTTCGCCTCCAGAAGCGGTCGGACTTAAATCATGCATCGTTGCGCCGTTGCTTGGCTGTGTCAGCGAAATGACAGCGCATGAGGCTGCTGCTTTGAGAACTCTGCATCATGGTAACGCTTACGGCCATTGCCGATAGCCCGAACACGGCGATTACAAACCAGCAGGCCGATACTTCATCGCGCGTAACCGACCAGCTCGATTTATCGCGGGGGGCCCTTGCCCTTATCGAGCGGTCTCGGAGCGTACCTATCCGCTTGGAATTGCCGGTCCTCGGCCGGAATGGCAACACGACGACGACGACGGCAAGCGTTTTGCTGGAAGGGCAAGCCACGCCGACGGAATTTGTCTTGAAATTCGAAAAGTTGAGAGCCGGTTTGATCAGGGTGGATATCTCGAATGTTGAAGCCGGCATTAATAGAACGGCATCGTTTGACATATATTTGAATCAAAACGGTAAGATCGACGGTTACGATGTTCGTGGCAGGGGGCGAATCGATACGAGTGAGCCCCCGAATCTTGCCTTTCTCGGCAATGGCCCGATTTTCCAATTTGTCTTCGATGATGCCAAACTTGGTCCCTTGCACTACAGCCAATTCAGCTTTTCCTCGGAAATTCTCGAGTTGCTCCAAGGAACCAGGGTCAGCTCCGCCACCGGGACGATCAACGGCGACCCCTTTCAAGGCACCAGCGGCGACAACGTGATTACGGGTACCGCAGAGGGCGAGATCATCAATGGTTTTGCCGGTAATGATATCATCGACGGCGGCGGGGGAGATGACACCATCGACGGCGGCGATGATGACGATACGTTGACCGGCGGTGCGGGTAACGATGTTATCGACGGTGGCGCCGGTACCGACACGGTGGATTATTCAGGCGATGCCGCGGGGGTCGTTGTCGATCTTCAGGCCGGTACGGCAACCGACGGCGCCGGGGATACGGACACGCTTTCCAATATCGAAAATGTCATCGGGTCGGGCTTCAACGATACGATTACGGGCAGCACGGAGGCCAACACGCTGGACGGCGGTGCCGGAGATGACACAATCAGCGGCGGCGCGGGCAACGATACGCTCACCGGCGGGGCGGGCAACGACACCTTTATCATTCAAGACGGCACCGGTGATGAGGTGATAACGGACTTCGTGGCGGGAACGAATACCGATGACGTCATCGATCTGTCGGGCGTGGCGTCCCTCAACAGCTTCGTCGATGTCTTTTTTGCGACGACCGATAGCGGCGATGGCGCCGTCATCGATTTGGGTGGCGGCTCGACGCTGACCCTACAAGGCGTGAGCCGGTCCGACCTGAAATCCTCGGACTTTATTTTCTAACAGTCGGCGCGTTTACGCCAGCGCCTGAACGACTCCCCGTCGTCCACGTCTTCCAGTTTTTCGAGCAGCGCGATGCGGTATTCGGGCGGGAAATTCGCGAGCGTATCCTCGAGCGCGTGTGCGCTCGACCAGCGCACGGTTTCGAAGATTTCCGGCACCGTCGGGCGGCGCTTGAGGCCGACCAGCCAGTAGCCGCCGTCGTCGCAGGGGCCGAACACCGCGTCGTGCGCGCCGAGTGCGGTGAACGCTTCCTGGATATGCGCGGGCGATATATCGGGAATATCGGTGCCGACGATCACCACCGGGCCGGCCGGCAGGGTTTGCATGACGCGGTTCATGCGCCCGCCCAAATCGCCGGGGCCTTGGCGGATCAGGCGGCATGTCCCGCGCCGCGCGCCGAGGGCGCGCAAGGGCGGCGGTTCGCGATCGGGCGTGAAGGCGATCCAGGTGCGCCAGCGGGGATCGGCGCTTAAGCGCCGCAGCAGCGCCGCGCTCATGTGCCGGTAAAACGCGCACGCGTTCACGACGCCGGTATCTTTTGCCAGGCGGGTTTTCACCGCGCCCGCTTTCGGCGTTTTCATAAAGACAACAAGATGACGAACGAGGCGGCTCATCGGTAAAACCGCTCTATTTTTTCCGGCGCAACGCCGAGAAAATACAGCGTCAGGCAAAACAGATTACGCAGCGGGCGGAACATATAGCCGCCGCTTTTATAGCGCGCGGCCGACGTGATCGCCGGCGCCGCAAGACTCCGAAGGCGCTTGCGCCCGATGCGCCGGATGAGATCGACGTCCTCCATCAGGGGCAAAGGCTTGAAGCCGCCGAGGGAATCGTAGAACGCGCGCGATATCAACAGGCCCTGATCGCCGTAGGGCAGGGCGAACACGCGAACCCGTAATTTCACGAACCATTCGAGCACGCGCGCGCAAGAAGACGTATCGTCGAGGGCGAAGCGGAACACGGCCGCGCGTTCGTCGTCGTTATCCGCCATGAATCGGTCGGCCGCTTCGGCCCAACCCTCGCCGAGCACGGTATCGGCGTGCAGGAACAAGAGCCAATCATGACGCGCCCGCGCGGCCCCGGCGGCGAGTTGGCGCCCGCGCCCGCGCTCGCAGGCAATGACGGCGGCGCTGTGGCGTTCGGCAATCGCTTTGGTCGCGTCCGTGCCGGCGGCGTCGGCCACGATGATTTCGCCGATCAGGGAGCTTTGCGCGAGGCCCGCCAGGGTCCGTTCCAGGGTCGCTTCGGCATTGAGGGTCGGGATGACGGCGCTGATCACTGAGGATGTCTCATGGGGCTGGTATCGATTTTGCGGTCGCGGCGCCATCATACATGGCCCGGCGCGAGAACGCGCTACTTCAGCCGGTAATTTGTTCTTGATTTGTTCTAATTTTGGGTATTCACTCCGGGCATGGACGATGCTCTGCCGACTGTGCCGAAAAAAGGCCCGATCAAGGGAAGAGGCTCGGTCGGCAACCCGACCGGGCGCTACGAGCCGCACGTGCGCGTCGCCGTCGACGACGGCTGGGCGCCGGACGAGGATCTGCCGCCGCTCCGCACCACGGTCACGGCGGACGCGACCCGCACCATCATCGCGCGCAACACCTCGCCCGATATCGGCTTCGATCAGTCGATCAATCCCTATCGCGGCTGCGAGCACGGCTGCATCTATTGCTATGCGCGGCCCCGGCACGCCTATTTAGGCCTCTCGCCCGGGCTCGATTTCGAGACCAAGCTGTTTCACAAACCCGACGCGGCCAAGCTTTTGGACGCGGAACTGCGCAAGCCGGGATATGAATGCAAGCTGATCGTGATCGGCGCCGATACCGATCCCTATCAGCCGATCGAACGGAAATACCAAATCACCCGCCAAGTGCTCGAGGTGCTGTCGGCCCACAATCACCCGGCGGCGATCATCACGAAATCCAACCTGGTCCTGCGCGATCTCGATGTCTTGTCCTCGATGGCGGAGCGCCGTCTGATTTCGGTCGCGGTTTCGGTGACGTCGCTCGATCGTACGCTGGCGCGGATCATGGAGCCGCGCGCGGCCACGCCGCCGAAGCGGCTTGAGGCGATCAAGCGCTTGAGCGCGGCGGGCGTGCCGGTGCGCGTGATGGCGGCGCCCATGATCCCGTTTCTCAACGACGCCGAGCTGGAAGCCGTGCTCGAGGCCGCCAAAACCGCCGGCGCCGAGCATGCGGCGTACGTTCTGTTGCGCCTGCCGCTCGAGCTGAAGGACCTGTTCGAGGAATGGCTGCAAACCCATTTTCCCGGCAAGGCCAAGCACGTGCTCAATCAGTTGCGCACGACGCGTAACGGCACTCTCTACGTTTCCGAGTTCGGCTCGCGCATGAAAGGGACCGGCGTTTACGCCGAGCTTCTCGCGCAGCGTTTCAAAAAAGCCTGCGCCCGGCTGGGCCTGAACAAGCAACGCGGCCCCGGGTTGGATTTCGCGTCGTTCCGCCCGCCGCCGCGCCCCGGCGATCAGCTGGATCTTTTTTAAACGCCGCCCGGCCGTGCTCGTCGCGCTGCGGCGCGCGCCGTGATATCCTGGCGCCATGGAAGCGGCGCAACATTCCAACATCATCGGGATCGCGGCGGTCGTCCTGGCGGCCCTGCTGTGCGGCCTCGGGCTCGAACGCCTGCGCCAGCCGGCCCTGGTCGGCTATATCCTGGCCGGCGTGCTGCTCGGGCCGTCGGCGTTGGGCTTGGTCGCCGACCGCGCCCAGATCGACGTCCTGGCCGAACTCGGCGTTCTCATGCTGCTGTTCATGATCGGCATGGAACTTTCGCTGCGGATTTTCAAGCGGGTCTGGCGCCTGGCGGTGATCGCGACCCTGATTCAGATCGGCGCGTCGGTCGGGGTCATGCTGTTGCTCTCCAAGCTCCTCGGTTTGCCGCTCGGCCTGTCGCTCCTGCTCGGTTTCGTCGTGGCGCTGTCGAGCACGGCGGTCGCCATCAAGGTACTCGACAATATCGGCGAATTGCACACCCGGGTCGGGCGCATCACCATCGGCGTCCTGATCGCGCAGGATATCGCCGTGGTGCCGATGTTGTTGGTGATCGGCGCGCTGGCGGACGCGAGCTTCGATTTTCTGTCCGTTTTCAAGATCGCCGGGTCGGTCGTCTTCATGGCGCTGCTGATCTGGTATCTTTCGCGCCGCCGCCGAATCCGCCTGCCGTTCGACCGGATCGTCGCGGGCCACGCGGAACTCAAACCGCTCGGCGCGCTGGCGTTCTGTTTCGGCGCGGCGGCGCTGTCGGGCCTGTTCGGGTTGTCGGCGGCGTACGGCGCGTTTCTGGCCGGGCTCGTGATCGGCAACAGCCAAGAACGTCAGGCGATGAAGGAGGCGACCAAGCCGATCGAAAGCGTTCTGATGATGGTTTTCTTCCTCTCCATCGGGCTGTTGATCGATCTGCAATACATGTGGGCCAACCTCGGCATCGTGTTGACGTTGTTCTTCCTGGTGACCGTCTTCAAGACGGTGATGAACGTGGGCGCCTTGCGCCTGTTGGGGCAAACCTGGAATACCGCGTTTTTGAGCGGCGTCATGCTCGCCCAGATCGGCGAGTTTTCGTTTCTGCTGTCCTTGGTTGGCGTGCAGAACGGCGTCATCAGCCCGGCCGACAGCCGGTTGGTCATCGCGGTCACGGTGCTCAGCCTGGCCCTCAGCCCGGTCTGGGTCATCACGGCGCGGCGGTTGCGCTTGTTGACGATGTCGGGGATCACCTCGGGCCGGCAAATCGTGCAATTGGTCTACGAGCCGGAAGCGGAATTCCTCGCCGGAAAACTGGGCGGCCTGCGGGCATGGGGCCGCCGGACGGCGCGCCTGCTGGGCGTCATTCGCCGGCACCGTCGGAAGCAAGCCCGCATGCCGGAAGAAACGCAGACCGAACGGGCGAAGGTAGAGCCTACCATCGAGAGTCCGCCGAGACCGGCCGCGCCGCCGGCCGCCGCGCCCGGGGAGGAACCGCCCGGAGAGAGTCGCCGCGATGCCTGATTTCCAGTTCGAACGGCGCCACGGCGGCATTATCGCCGGGATCGACGAGGCCGGACGCGGGCCCTGGGCGGGCCCGGTCGTGGCGGCGGCGGTGATCCTGGACGCCGAAACCCTGACGCCCGAGCTGCGCGACGGGTTGGACGATTCGAAGGTGCTGAGCCGGGGCTGTCGTGAGGAGTTATTCGGGCTTCTGGCGCCGTGCGCCTCGATCGGGATCGGCGTCGCCGAGGTCGAGGAGATCGACCGCGTGAACATCCTGCAGGCGTCGCTGCTCGCCATGGCGCGCGCGGTTGCCGGTTTGGGCGTCGTGCCGGATCACGCGTTGGTGGACGGCAACCAACCGCCGACGCTCGCGTGCCCGGTATCGTGCATCGTGAAAGGAGACTCCCAGAGCTTGTCGATCGCGGCGGCATCGATCGTCGCCAAGGTCAGCCGGGACCGCCTGATGAGCGATCTGTCGGATTTCTTTCCCGGCTATGGCTGGGAGCGCAACGCCGGTTACGGCACGGCCGAGCACAAGGCCGCCTTGGAGCGCTTCGGCGTGACCGAACATCACAGAAAAAGTTTCGCGCCCATTCGCAAGATATTGAGTCTGACCCTCGGATGACTCCCATATCTTGACTCCCGGATTCACGCTAAGTCCTTGAATCCATTTACTTCTTGACCCGGAGTCCCCCCTTGATCATGTTCGGCGATCACGGGCCATCAGCGATAGCGTCAGAAAGAGGGCAGCATGACGGGGGAAACCAAAGTCAAGACGGATCGAATCCTGCAAGGGGAATGCATCGAGGTCATGGCGGGGCTGCCCGCGGAGTCGGTCGACATGGTGTTCGCCGATCCGCCCTATAATCTGCAGTTGAACGGCGATCTGCAACGTCCCAATCACACCTCCGTCGACGGCGTCGACGCGGCCTGGGACAAATTCGACGGCTTTACGGCCTACGACCGGTTTACCCGCGATTGGCTCGCGGCGACTCGCCGGGTGCTCAAGCCGAACGGGACGATCTGGGTCATCGGTTCCTATCACAATATTTTCCGGGTCGGCACGATCCTGCAGGATCTCGGATTCTGGATTCTGAACGACGTCATCTGGCGCAAGACCAATCCGATGCCGAATTTCCGCGGTCGGCGGTTCACCAACGCACACGAAACGCTTTTGTGGTGCGCGCGCGATCCGGCGGCCAAGTACCGCTTCAATTACGAGGCGATGAAAAACCTGAACGACGATCTTCAGATGCGGTCCGATTGGCTGCTGCCGATCTGCACGGGCGAGGAACGGCTCAAGGTGAACGGCAAGAAAGCGCACCCGACGCAAAAACCCGAGTCGCTCCTGCATCGGGTCATCCTGTCGTCGACCGAGGTCGACGACGTGATCCTGGACCCGTTCTTCGGCAGCGGTACCACCGGCGCGGTCGCCAAGCGGTTGGGCCGGCGCTTCATCGGAATCGAACGCGACGAACAGTATATCGATCTGGCGGCCGAGCGGATCGCCGGCGTCAAGCCGGTTGCGGACCCCGATCTGGTGCGCGCGCCGAACAAGCGCACCGAGCCGCGCATTCCGTTCGGCTGGCTGGTCGAACGCGGGTTGCTGGCGGCGGGTACGGTTCTGGTCGACCAACGCGGCCGCTATGCCGCCAAGGTTCGGGCCGACGGCACGCTGATTACGGCCGATTTCCGCGGTTCCATCCATCAGGTGGGTGCCTACGTGCAAAAAGCGCCGGCATGCAACGGCTGGCAGTTCTGGCACATGAAACGAAAAGGCGCGTTGGTGCCGATCGACGTGCTGCGGGCGAAGCTGCGCGCCGAACTGAATTAAGCCGCCGATTTTTCCGAAGAGATAACGGACGCGATACCAGGACCGAGAGCGGGGCGCAGGTAGCGGCCATGAGCGCGGGCGACGCCGCGGGCGACGATTGCCCGGCAGGCCTGCGCGAGGGCTTTTCGGCAATCGAACGCGCTTGCCGGAAACGGTTCGTGAAAGATGACGTCGACTTCGGCGCCGTCGCGCTCGAACACCGTGAGCAGGTGCGGCAGCATCGACATGTCGCCGAACCAGGCGTACAGCGATTCCTGACCGGCGAGAAAGGGCTGCCCGTCGGCGGCGCGGGAATAGGCGATCGATATCGGCTGGATGAGCCTATCCCGGCCGCCGCCCCGAGGAGTGTCCTGGGGGGTGTTCCGCACGACCGCGTCGAAAAGCCCGGACTTGAACGGCAGAACCCGCGTGCCGTCGCTGCTGGTGCCTTCCGGGAAGAACACGATGCTGTCCCCGGCGCCCAGGCGCTTGCCGATTTCGCCGCATTGCGCGCCGACCTTGCAGTGCGAGCGGCGAATGAAAATCGTGCGGGCCAATTTGGCGAGCGGGCCGAACACCGGCCAGCCCGCGACGTCGTGCTTGGCGACGAATACGGCGTCGATCAGCGCGCCGATGACCGGAATATCGAGATAGGACACGTGATTGGCGACGAACAGGGTGTTGGCGCGCGCCGCCGGCGTGCCCTCGATGCGCAGGCGCAAGCCGCAGAGCGCGCAACTGCCCCGGCACCAGAGCCTGGCCAAGCCCTGCCGGAGCCTGCCGTCGAAGGGATACAACAGCACGTACGGCACCGTCAGCGCGAGGGTCATCGCGAGGAACCCCATGATCCGCAAGGCGGCCCTGAGACGCGAGCGCCGGTCGGTTACGAGGTCGCCGAGGATGTCCCAGACGGCTTGAAGTGGCGATGGTATTTCGCCGTTAATCGGTCCGTTTTGACGATAATACATACGTCCGTCGTTTTGAATTGGTGGTCGACGACGGCCCCGTCACCCACGAAGCCGCCGACTCGGAGATACCCTTTGATCAACGGCGGCAATTCCTGAATCGCCGTCGAATGATCGAGATGCGCCGCCGGCACCGCGCGCATGTCCACGTAACGTTCATGGAGCGCGCGCGGACGCAGGGACCGGGGGGCCAGGTGAAAGTGATGCAGATAGGAAAGTGCCGTGTCGATGTCCCTGGGATCGGTTCCGGGAAAGCTGCCGCACCCGAAAAAGATTTTGATGTCGCGTTCCTTCACGTAATCGGCGAGACCGCGCCACAACAGCGGCATGACGCCGCGGCCCCGGTATTCGGGATGCACGCAGGACCGGCCCAATTCGACCGATTCGTCCGGGTGGTTGAGAAGGTTGGTGAGATCGAACTCCTGCGCCGAATAGAAACCGCCGTTGCGCTTGGCGACGGCGCGGGGCAACAGGCGGTAGGTGCCGATCACGAAGGGCTTGCCGTTGCTGCGTTTGCGGTCGATCACCAGCAGATGATCGCAGATCGGATCGAACCGGTCGAAGTCGCGCCGGAGGCGGCGGGCCTCCAGGCTCGGGACCGCGCCCATTTCCTTGTAGAAAACTTGATAGCGTAACGCCTGGGCCGCATCGAGATCGTTTTGCGTTTCCGCCAGGCGGACGTCGAAGGACTTGGGGAATTTCGGTTCCACGGCTGCCACCTACACCATATCGGCGCGATTCGTTTGCGAGCATCAAAACTTAGTAAGCTTCGATGAACGACCGGGGATCGAACGGACAAAGGTTCGGTGACGGTTTCGTGAATCTTTTGTTGCCGCCGCCCGGGTTTCGGGGGCGCCGGGGTCGGCAGGATGAGGATCAGCGGGTCGGAATCAGCGGGTCGGGATCGGCTTTTCGCCGGCGTAATCGTAGAACCCGCGGCCGGTTTTGCGCCCCAGCCAGCCGGCTTCCACGTATTTCACCAACAGCGGGCAGGGCCGGTATTTGGTATCGGCCAAGCCTTCGTGGAGCACGTTCATGATCGCCAGGCAGGTATCGAGGCCGATGAAGTCGGCCAGTTCCAACGGGCCCATCGGATGGTGCGTGCCGAGCCGCATCGCGGTGTCGATCGCCTCGACCGAGCCGACGCCCTCATAAAGCGTGTAGACGGCTTCGTTGATCATCGGCAACAGGATGCGGTTGACGATAAAGGCCGGAAAATCCTCGGCATTGACCGGCGCCTTGCCGAGCTTCTTGGTCAGTTCGCGAACGGTTTCGTAGGTATCGACGTCGGTCGCGATGCCCCGGATCAACTCGACCAGCTCCATCAACGGCACCGGGTTCATGAAATGCATGCCGACGAATTTGTTCGGCCTATCGGTCGCGGAGGCGAGCCGGGTGATGGAAATCGACGACGTGTTGGTCGCGACGATCGCGCTCTTTTTGAGCAGCGGGCAAAGCTCCTGAAGAATTTTGATTTTGACGTCCTGATTTTCGGTCGCCGCCTCGATGACGATATCGCAGTCCTTGAGGGCCTCGAACGAGGTGCCCGTCGTGATCCGGCTCAAGGCGGGTTCGACGGCGCCTTCGTCGATGCGCTTGCGCGAGGCCAGCCGTTCCATGTTCTTTCGGATGCCCGCAACGGCGTTTTCCAGCGCCTCGGCGTTGCTGTCGGTGAGGACGACGTCGTATCCAGACAAGGCGCAAACGTGCGCGATGCCATGGCCCATTTGACCCGCGCCAATGATGCCGATCTTTTTAATGTCCGCCATGGTTTCCCTTATATATCGTGAAAATGGTTTCGGAGTTCAGGATTGTGCCTTATCGAGCTCGGCCGACAGGGCGGGGACGGCTTCGAACAAGTCGGCCACCACCCCATAATCGGCGATTTGGAAAATCGGCGCCTCGGCGTCCTTGTTGATCGCGACGATCACCTTGCTGTCCTTCATGCCGGCAAGATGCTGGATCGCGCCGGAGATGCCGACGGCGATGTACAGATCCGGGGCGACGACCTTGCCGGTCTGGCCGACCTGATAATCGTTCGAAACGTATCCGGCATCGACCGCCGCGCGCGACGCGCCGATGGCGGCGCCGAGTTTGTCGGCGACGTCCTCGAGAATCTTGAAGTTTTCGCCGTTCTGCATGCCGCGCCCGCCGGAAATGATGATCCGCGCGCTGGTCAGTTCCGGGCGTTCCGATTTCGTCAGATCCGCGCCGACGAAAGACGACAGCCCGGCGTCCTTATCGACGGAAATCTCCTCGACCGTGCCCGAACCGCCCTCGGGGGCGGCGGCTTCGAAGGCGGTGCCGCGCACGGTGATCACCTTGATCGCGTCGGAGGATTTCACCGTCGCCAGCGCGTTGCCGGCATAGATCGGGCGCACGAACGTATCCGCGCCCTCGACGACGAGGATATCGGAAATCTGCGCGACGTCGAGCAACGCGGCCACGCGCGGCATGATGTTCTTGCCCGACGTTGTCGCCGGCGCCAGGACATGACTGTAATCGCCCGCCAGCTCGACCAGCAGCGCGGCGACGTTTTCGGCCAGCGGGTGGGCGTAGGCATCGGATTGCGCCAGCAAGACCTTGGCGACACCCGCGACCTTGGCGGCGTCGTCGGCGACCGCCCGGCAGTCCTTGCCCGCCACCAAAATCGTCACCTCGCCCAATTGGGCGGCGGCCGTGACGGCGTTCAACGTCGCCGGTTTCAGGTTTTTGTTGTCGTGTTCGGCTAGAACCAGGACGCTCATGTTATATGACCTTCGCTTCGTTTTTGAGTTTGTCGACGAGTTGGGCGACGTTTTCGAGAATGACGCCGGCTTCGCGTTTCTGGGGTTCCGTGACCTTCAGGACTTCGAGACGCGGCGCGACGTCGACGCCGAGATCGTCGGGGCTGAGAACCTCGATCTGCTTTTTCTTCGCTTTCATGATGTTCGGCAGCGAGGCATAACGCGGAACGTTCAAGCGCAAATCCGTGGTGATGATGGCCGGCATTTTAAGCTTGATGGTTTCCAGGCCGCCGTCGATTTCGCGCGTCACGGTTACGCCGCCGTCGGCGAAGTCGAGTTTGGAGGCGAACGTTCCCTGCGGCCATCCCAGCAGCGCCGACAGCATTTGCCCGGTCTGGTTGGAATCGTCGTCGATGGCCTGCTTGCCGACGATGACCAGATCGGGGCTTTCCTTCTCGACAATGCCCTTCAGCAGTTTCGCGACGGCCAAGGGCTGCAGGTCGGCATCCGTTTCGACCTGAATGCCGCTGTCACACCCCATGGCGAGCGCGGTGCGGATCGTTTCCTGGCTGGCCTTGGAGCCGATCGACACGACGACGATCTCTTCGGCGGTGCCCGCTTCCTTGAGTTTGACCGCCTCTTCGACGGCGATCTCGTCGAACGGATTCATCGACATTTTCACGTTGGCGGTTTCAACGCCCGTATTATCGGGTTTTACCCGGATTTTAACGTTGTAATCGATGACCCGTTTGACGGCGACGAGGACTTTCATGTCCGGTCTCCCTTTTTGGTGAGATGTACGCTCTGCGGATGCAGCCTTAGATCGAATCATGATTTATCGGAAACATTATTCGGTTCCGATAAATCATGTGAATCCGATCTATATCAATAACTTAGAGCCGATTCACAGGATTGTCGAATCGCTGATTGCCAACCATTTGGCATGGGCCAAAATTCCGACGAACCATGACCGGCTCTAGAGCAAAAAGCGCGCTACGAGGCCGGAAAACCTCGGAAACTCTTCGGAAAATCCGCGGAAAACCGTACCCGGCGCGCTCTTCGCACATGCAAAAATTAAGCGTAAAGAAACGGTCATGTCAACTAGACGCGCGGGCAAGGCCGAATCAGCGATGCGCGCCGGGCTTCCAAAGGACGTCCCGGGCGCCCTTGTCGTTGACGAAACGGGCCAGCACGAACAGGTGATCGGACAGCCGGTTGATGTATTTCAGGGCCGCCGGATTGACGGCCTCCCGGGCCGCGAGTTCCGTCATGAGACGTTCGGCCCGGCGCGCCACGGTCCGGGCGAGATGCAGATAGGCCGCGCAGGGGGTGCCGCCGGCCAGCACGAACGAATTCAGCGGTTCGAGATGTTCATTGAGGGCGTCGATTTCGCGCTCGAGCCGCTCGACCTGGGCCTCCGTGATCCGCAGGGCGCCTTCGGCCTTGCGGCCCTCCTGTGGGGTGCAGAGATCGGCGCCGAGATCGAACAGGTCGTTTTGGATGCGCTCCAGCATCTTGACGGTGTCTCCGTCCGCGACCGTACAGGCAAGGCCGATCGTCGCGCTGGTCTCGTCGACGGTGCCGTACGCGGCGACCTGCGGGTCGTGTTTCGCCACGCGGGTACCGTCGTTGAGCGACGTTTCGCCGTCGTCGCCGCCGCGGGTATAGATGCGCGTCAGTTTCACCATCGCACGATCGCCGTCACTTCACGGATACCAGCATTAGGGCGGCGAACAGCAAGACCGCGACGAGTTGCAGGATCACCCGCCAGCGCATCAGCTTGTTGCCGAAGCGCTTGTTGAAATCGCCGCCGACCGCCATCGAAATGACGCCCGCCAGCAGGACGACCACCACCGCCACCATCGCGACGATGGCCAAGGTCATCAGAACCGGGTTGAAGTCGACCATGAGCCCAGCCATAGCACGAAAGGGGGAGGCTGGCCATGCGTCCCTCGTATCGGTGGGCGTCTCAGTTTGAAAGTCGGAACGGAATGCCCATCCTTCGACAGGCTCAGGATGAGGCATTCCTGGTGATTTACGATACCCTCACCCTGAGCTTGTCGAAGGGTGAGGATGAGGGTGAAACCGAGACACTACTCTCGTATCCCATGCACCTTGCGGCTCCCATACATCTTGCGGCGCGGCGCTAATTCTGCCCTTGGAGAAGCCCCCGGGCGATGATCTGAGCCTGAATTTCGGCGGTGCCCTCGAAAATATTCAAGATCCGGGCGTCGCACAGGATGCGCGATACCGGGGTTTCGAGGGCGTAGCCCATACCGCCGTGAATCTGCACGGCCGAATCGGCGTTGGTCCAGGCCACCCGGGCGGCGAGCAGCTTCGCCATGCCGGCCTCGACGTCGCAGCGCTTGGCGGAATCCTTTTCCCGGGCGGCGAAGTAGGCGAGTTGGCGCGCGACCGTGGTTTCGACGATCATGCCGGCGAGTTTTCCGGCGATGCGCGGGAAGGCCACGATCGGTTTGCCGAACTGGGTGCGCTCGCGAGCATATCGAAACGCGTGATCGAGCGCGCTTTGGGCGACGCCGACGGCGCGCGCGGCGGTCTGGATGCGCGCGGTCTCGAACGTCGCCATCAATTGCTTGAAGCCCTCGCCCTCGGTACCGCCGAGCAGGGCGTTTGCGGGCACGGCGAAACCGTCGAACGCGATTTCGTATTCCTTCATGCCGCGATAGCCGAGCACCTCGATCTCATGGCCGCTCATGCCGGGCGCGGGGAACGGGTCGGCCTCACCGCCCCGGGGTTTCTCGGCCAGGAACATGCTCAGGCCCTTGTAACCTTCCTCGGGCGTGCCGGTGCGCGCCAGCAGCGTCATGAGATCGGCACGCGCGCCGTGGGTGATCCAGGTTTTGTTGCCGGTGATGCGGTAGTCACTGCCGTGCCGGACCGCGCGGGTTTTGAGACGGGCGAGGTCCGAGCCGATATCGGGTTCGGTGAATACGGCGGTCGGGATCACGGCGCCGTCCGCAATCGCGGCAAGATACTTTTGTTTCTGGTCCTCGGTGCCGTGCGCCAGGATCAATTCGGCGGCGATTTCCGAACGCGTGCCGATCGAGCCGACGGCGAGCGAGCCGCGCGACAATTCTTCGGTGATCACACACATGGCGATCTTGCCGAGGCCGAGCCCGCCCCACCGTTCGGGCAGGGTCAGGCCGAACACGCCGAGGTCCGCCATCTCTTCGATGACCGCAAGCGGGATCAAGGCGTTTTGCAAATGCCAGGCCTGCGCATGCGGCGCGATTTTATCGTCGACGAAGCGCTCGAACTGTTCGCGCGCCAGCTCGAGGGAGTCATCGTCGATGCCGCGCGCGCCGAAGGTTTGCGCGTCCCGTTCCAGCACCAGATCGACAAGGCGCCGGCGCGCGTCCGGCGCGGTGCCGGTCGCGATCAAGGTTCGCACGGCCGGAGTTTGAAAATCGCGCACGTCGCTTTCCGTCAGGCCGAGATCGGCGGGCCGGACGATTTCGGAGGCGGACACGGGAATGCCGCCGACGAGTTGCGCGGCGAATTCCCCGAAGGCGATGTTCAGAATCAGACGCTCGATGTCGCCGAGCGTTCCGTGCCCTTCCAAGGTTTCCGCCCAGGCGAGCAGTTGGCGCAACCCGCGCGCGTAGGTCGCGTACCAGGCCATGCCGTGGGCGGCACCCTGATTTTCTTCCAGGGCTTGCGGGCCGACCCGGCCGTGCGGCGCGAGCCGCGCGCGCAAGCAGTCGCGTGCGGTATCGGCGAATCGCTCGACGGCGCTCAGGGCGTCGCGGCACGGCGCAAGAGCGTCTTGATCGGATTGTCGCGTCATGGCGCGTCCGGCACCGTCTTGGCGAGTACGGGCGCAATATTTTCACACCGCTCGATGGCCATGAGATCATCGAACAGGGACTCGGCCTGCGGCTTGCTCAGGCATTTGACGGCGCAGTCGATGAATTTGCCGCGCAGGTCGTCTTCGGAGAGCGGCGTCTTGGGCCCGCGCGCGATCTGATGTTCGATCCGGGCGCGATGCGATGTTCCGTCTTTGAGATGAACCGCGACCTCGCCGCCGTATTTATCGGCCCAGCGGGCATTGAGATCCGGGTGGGGCGCGGCCTGGATGCGCGCCATGACCGCCGTGACGCGGGGGTCCTCGACGGCGGCATCGGTGAAGTGTTCGAGGCGGGGCGCGCCGTCGGTGAGCGTGCGGGCCATGGTGTATTGCACGCTGAATTTGCCGTCGAGTCCGCCTTTGGGCCTTGGGCGGTCGGTGTGGTTGTGGCGGCTGGTCTCGCTGAGCGCGTCGATGCGGTCGATTTCGTTGAGGGAAAATCCGTGTTCGGTCCTCAGCGCGCGCACCATCTCGATGAACGGATGGGTGTGGGCGCCGCACGGGTACAGTTTGAGGCAGACACCGGGATCGAGGATTTCTGGCGGATCGAACCAATCTTTCAGGGCCGATTCGGGATCGATGACGCGTCCGGCGTTGAAGACCGCGAAAAAGCCCTGCGGATGTTCGAACGCATCCGGGTTGGCGGTGAAGCCCCGTTCGGCCATGAGCGCGGCGAACACGCCGTTGCGCGCGGCGGCGCCGGCATGAAGGGGCTTGGTCATAGTGCCGAAATTGGCGCGCAGGCCCGCGGACAGCGAACACGCCAGGGCCAGAGCCGTCGCGGTCTTGTCGATGTCGAGTCCGCGCAGATGCGCCGCGGCGGCGGTCGCGCCGAACACGCCGAGCGTACCGGTGCTGTGCCAGCCCTGCCGGTGATGATCGTAGGTGACGGCCCGGCCGATCTTTGCCGCGGTCTCGAAGCCGATCAAATAGGCGCGTAGGAGCGTTTCCCCGTTAACGCCATATGCTTCGCCGAGCGCCAAGGCCGCCGGCAGGATGGCGACCGAGGGGTGGCCCATCATATTCTCGGTCATGTCGTCGAAATCGAGCGCGTGCGCCGTGGTCCCGTTGACCAGGGCGGCATCGACGGAATTGGCTCTGTCAGGCGTGCCGAGCAGCCGGGCCGGACCGCCGGCGTGCGTCGGGGTGACGCGGCGAACGATACGGGCGGTCTCGGTGACGGCGCCGGCCAGGGTCACGCCGATGGTATCGGCAATCGCCAGTCGCGCCCACCGAAGGCTGTCGGTTGAGGGAGGGCATTCACCGACGGCGTGAATGCGCTCGGCTAGACGTTTTGCGAAATTCATTCGGTTGGCCTATATACAGTGTCGCGCTTTGAGCGACGGTCCCCTGTTGATGACGCGTTGACGTTTTTTGAACGATACCGGTCACGGGTGATCCTAACGCCGATGGCAGAAAGGCTGAAGCCGATTATGGTGATTCTATGGTGACTCAAGGGAATTCAATCGCCGGGCGAGACGGTGCCGGAGCTATTCGGCGAGGACCCCGCGATGGGCGTTGAGATCGCCGTTTTCGCGGTTTTTCTTTCAATTGCCGCGGTGATCGCCGTTTACGCGATCAGGACCGGAATCACCCCAATGCCGACGGGCGCCAGGGTCGGGGCGGCCATGTTGGACTTGATGCGGCCCAACGGGCCGGGAACCATATACGAGCTCGGCTCGGGATGGGGCACGCTGACGGTGCCGATCGCCAAGCGCTTTCCCGAGTGCCGCGTCGTCGGTTTCGAACTTTCGCCGTTGCCGTGGATAACGAGCAAATTTCTGAAAGCGATCGGCGGGGCCGCCAATCTCTCGTTGCGGCGCGAAAATTTTTTCAAAGCCGATCTGAGCGATGCGGCCATGATCGTGTGTTATTTGAACACGCGCACGATGAAGAAATTACAGCCGAAACTCGAGGCGGAACTGAAACCCGGTACCTTGATCGTGTCGCATTTCTTTGCCTTTCGCGGGTGGACTCCCATCGAGGAACGCGTCGTGGGGCATGTGATTCGCAGCCCTGTGTACGTATACAGGATCGAGGCGGCCGATTCCGTTTCCGTTTCGGAAAAGCTCAATTGAGCGGCCGGGTCGCCGCCTTCAGCCAGCGCGCGGTCTTGGCATCGACCAAGGGCGTGATCGTCGCGCGCACGCAGGCATGATAGGCGTTGAGCCAGTCTTTCTCGGCGCGGCTCAGCAAAGACGGTTCCACGAGATTGAGATCGATCGGCGCCAGGGTCAGGGTTTCGAAGGCAAGCATGTCCTTGTCGGCATTCGCGTGCTTGACCGGTATGACGGCGACGAGGTTTTCGATGCGAATGCCGTAGGCGCCGGTTTTGTAATAACCGGGCTCGTTGGAGACGACCATGCCGGGTTTGAGCGCGACCGTGTTGGGCGCTTTCGAGATGCGTTGCGGACCTTCATGGACATTCAGGAAGTGGCCGACGCCGTGGCCGGTGCCGTGATCGTAATCGAGGCCCGCCTCCCACAACGCGCGCCGGGCCAGGATATCGAGCTGTGAGCCGGTGGTGCCGCGCGGAAACCGGGCCGACCCTAAGGCAATGTGCCCCTTGAGCACGCGGGTGACGTGCTCGCGCATGACGGTGGCGGGTTTGCCGATGGCGATCGTGCGCGTGACGTCGGTGGTGCCGTCGAGGTACTGCGCGCCCGAGTCCACGAGGTAAAGCGAGCCGGGCTTGAGGGGCTTGTTGGTTTTCGCCGTGACCTTGTAGTGAACGATGGCGCCGTTGGCCCCCGCGCCCGAGATCGTCGGAAAGCTCAGGCCCCGAAAATGCTCGCCCTCGCGCCGGAAGGCTTCGAGCGTATCGGCGGCGGATATCTCGGTGACGCCGCCTTTGGGCGCTTCTTCCTCGAGCCAGGCGAGGAAGCGGCAGAGCGCCGCGCCGTCGCGCCGGTGCGCCGCGCGCATGCCGTCCAGTTCGATTTCGGTTTTTTCCGCCTTCGGGTCTTGGCACGGATCGGGGCCGGGAGTGATCCGCGCTTTTGCCGTCGTGAGCCGGTCGTAAATCCAGGCCGGGGTGGCCTCGAGCGAAATCCGCACGGTTTTTTTCCCGGCGCCGAGTTTATCGAGTGCCGCGCCCATGCCGTCGAGCCCCTGCACGTGGACCTGCTTGCCGAGATGTTTCTCGACCGCCGGGGTCACCTTGCGCGAATCGATAAAGAGATCGAGCGTGGCGTCGGCGTGCAAAACGGCGAAGCACAGAACGAGCGGCGAGTAGGGCACGTCGCCGCCGCGCATGTTTAAAAGCCAGCAAATCGAATCGGGCGCGCTGAGAACGGCGGCGTCGATGCCGTCCCGTTCGAGAGTCTTGGCGACGGCGCGGCGTTTCTCGCGGGACGGTTTGCCGGCAAACCTTGCTTCGTGAACGACGGCCGGGCTGATGGGGGCCGCCGGTTGATCGGCCCAAACCGCGTCGATGGGGTTGATTTTGACCGCGGCCAAGGTGCCGCCCGCTTTCTCGGAGGCCGCGCGGAAGCGATTGACCTGCCCCGGTGTCATCAGCCAAGGGTCATATCCGAGACGCGCTTTTTTCGGCAGATGTTCCTTGATCCATGCGGCCGGCGGCTCGTCCGATACGTGCTGAACCATATAAAGCCGTTCGTCGCATTGATTTCGGACCTGAAGCGTGTACCGTCCGTCGACGAAAATCGCGGCCTTCTTGGCGAGCACGACCGCGAGTCCGGCCGAGCCCGTAAAGCCGGTCAGCCAGGCTAGCCGTTCGGCACGGGGCGGCAGGTATTCGCCCTGGTGCTCGTCGCCGTGCGGAACGATGAAACCGTCGAGCTTTTGGCGTTTGAGTTCGGCCCGGAACGCCTTCAGGCGGGCGGCGCTACCTTGGTCGGCGGATGTTGCAATGCTTGTATCCATGGGGAAAGCCTAGCAGGCGGGCTTGCGCCTGTCAGCGCCGATCACGTGCGGCCGGCTTTTTGATAGCCGCGATCGTTCATGCAGCGCTCGGTCAGCGCATTGCGGCGTTTGGTCGCCTCGAACGCCATCATGCGCTCGCGGTACAGATCGCGCTCGGCGTCGATCGGCGTACCGCGCAAGCTCTGCTGATCGATTGCATATTCCTTTTCGGCCTGGATCGTGGCCCGGGTGCGGCACTCGGACAGATCGCGCAGCATTTGCGGCGCATCTACGCCCGGTTTGGCCCATTGCGTGTCGGCGGCGCAGGCGGTCATGAAGAGCGATATCAGGGTGACGGCCGCGCGGTTCGGTCGGAAGGATGTCATGAGGTATTAACTAGGATACGGCGGCCGGTTTTTCCACCGCTAATCCGGCGGTATGTTCGAGCTCGCGGGCGGACGAGCGTAAAACGAAGCACAGCGGAATGACAAAAAATGGCAACGCGCCGACGATGGCTATGGTGACCTCGATGCCGGCCCAGTCGCCGATCAGACCGAACCCGAGCGGGGCGATGATGCCGGCCGCGCTGCCGAGGGTATAAAACAGCCCGAACGCGCGGCCTTGTTTATTCGCGTCGATGTAGTCGCCGACCGAGCCGTAGAGCACCGAGGAGGTACCGTTCAACGTGATGCCGGTGAAGGCAAGGATGAGCATGGCGGACCAGCCGGGCAGCAGCAGAATGAGAAAAATGCCGCTGCCGGTGGTCAGCGCCGCCGCGATGACGGTCCTGAAAACGCCGAACCGTTCGGCCAGATAGCCGAAGGCGAGTTTGCCGATCATGCCGCCGATAAAGATGATCGGCGGCGCCTGAACGGCCCATCCCTCGGGAATGCCCTTGGCGATCAGCAGAAACGCGGCGAACGTCAGAAAGCCCGTCCGGGTCAGGCTGTCGAACAGCTTGATCGTGCAGAGCGCGGAAAAGCCGACGCCGTGCTTAATGCCCCATCCCTTGGACCGCACAGGGCGGCTTTCGGCGGGTTGCCGTTCCGATTCCTGCGCGCGTTTCGGGCGGTCGGGGTGGCCGCCGAGGTCGAGGTTGTTCAGCATGACCAGAATGACGAGGGCGGCGGCCAGGGTCAGGGCTCCGAAGAAATATCCGGGCACTTGCCAAGGCAATTGAAAGCCGAGCCAGATGCTGGCGCCGCCGGCGAAGGCCAGTTTCCCGAAGTCGCCCCAGAAATTGTATTGGCCGATGGCGATTCGGCGGCCTTGTTCGGGATAGGCCTGCGACACGATGGCCGCCGCCAGCGGGTGTTGCACGGCGGTGCCCAATCCCGCGACGAACAGGATCAGGAGCAGCGGAATGAAACCCGGCGCCATACCGAGCGCGATCCAGGCCGCGCCCGAAAGGGCCGTGCCCAGCACCAGAAGGTTTTTTTCGCCGATCCGTTCGGCCCAAACGGCGACCGGAATCTGAAATAGGGTCATGGCGGCCCGGTGGGCCGAGCGGATCAAGCCGACTTGGGCCAGCGACAAGCCGAAATGCTGCGCCAAGGCCGGCAACAGAACGTACAGGATATCGCTGACGCCGTCGTGAACGACGTGGGCGCCGCTGCAGGTCGCAAGAGCTTTCTTGGCCTTGCCATCGGTGTGAGGGCGGCCGGAGTCGGGTTTATCCGTCATGGGGTGTCGCGACGTTGAAGCCGTTTATAATCGATGGCCGTCATCATATCGTAACATTTTGGGCGGCGCCATGCGAAACCCAAGCGTTACGGTTCGCCTCATCGCTCCGCCGGCCGGACTGTTCGTTCAGGGCTTTTTCGGCCCGAGAAGTTCATGGATAAAGGCGACGGCCTCGGGATCGTCCCATTCGGCGGGACCGACGACGCGGCCCACTTCACGGCCCTCGGCGTCGATTAGAATCGTCGTCGGCAGGCCCCGGATGGCGAGGCGGCGCATCAGCTTGCCCTCCGGGTCGCGCAAGGCGGGCAGATTCTTCAAGTCGTTCAGCTGTAGGAATTTTTCGACCATGGCCGCCGCGCCCCGGTCCTCGGAGACGGTCAGCACCACGACGCCCTTGTTCCGGCTCAAGACCTGCAGCTTGTCGAGCTGTGGCATTTCCTTGATGCAGGGGGCGCACCAGGTCGCCCAGAAGTTCAAAACGATTCCCCGGCCCTTGTAATTTGCCAGGGTCCGGCTTCGGGAGTCGCCCTCGACGAACGGGGTTTGCGGGACGGGTTTGGGGGGCTCCGTCGCCTTGAAGTGCTTCAGAACCGGCGGAATAGGGCTAATTGTTTGGGCTTCCAGGCTTGAATGCGGTACTGATATCGCCAAAATCAGCACGACGCTAAAGACGAGGCCGATGATACGGGGCATTCTCCCTGTTCCTTCTTGGTGGTTTAAGTGGTTGCGGACATGACGAAAAAAACAGCAAAGAGCACGATGTGGGGCGGCCGGTTCGAGGCCGGGCCGTCCAAGGTGATGGAAGAGATCAATGCCTCCATTGATTTCGATAAGCGCCTTTATGCCCAAGATATCGCCGGCTCGAAAGCGCACTGCGCCATGCTGGTTCGTCAGGGCATTATATCGCAAGAGGACGGCGACGCCATTCTTAAGGGGCTCGATACGGTTCTCGGGGAACTCGAGAGGGGCGCGTTCGCCTTCGAGCGGGGACTCGAGGATATTCATATGAATATCGAGGCACGCCTGGCTCAACTGATCGGCGATGCCGCCGGCCGTCTTCATACCGCGCGTTCGCGCAACGATCAGGTCGCGACCGATTTCAGGATGTGGGTGCGCGACGCCATCGATTCCTTGGACGATGCGGTCCGGGATCTGCAGGGCGCCATGATCGATATCGCCGAGACGCATGCCGACGCGATCATGCCGGGCATGACGCACCTGCAATTGGCGCAGCCCGTCACGCTCGGCCATCATATGTTGGCCTACGTCGAAATGCTCGGGCGCGACCGGAGCCGGTTCGCGGACTGCCGTACGCGGATGAACGTCTGCCCGCTCGGCGCCGGCGCCCGGGCGGGCACCGCGTTTCCGATCGACCGGCGGCAAACGGCCGCCGCCTTGGGCTTCGACGCGCCGTCCGCGAACTCGCTCGATGCGGTTTCGGACCGGGATTTCGCCGTCGAATTCATGGCCGCCGGCGCGCTGCTCGCGATCCATTTGTCGCGCCTGGCCGAGGAAATCGTTTTATGGTGTACCGACCCGTTCAGGTTCATCCGGCTGTCGGATGCGTTTTCGACCGGCAGTTCGATGATGCCGCAGAAACGTAATCCGGATGCCGCCGAATTGGTCCGGGGCAAAACCGGCCGGGTGATCGGGGACCTCAATGCGCTGATGGTAACGCTCAAGGGCCTGCCGCTGACGTATTCGAAGGATATGCAGGAAGACAAGGAACCGGTTTTCGACGCCGCGGAAACGCTGCAGGTGTGCGTCCTGGCCATGCGCGGGATGCTGGAAGAGGCAACCTTCAACACGGCCAACATGCGCGCCGCCGCCGAACGGGGGTTCGTTACGGCGACGGATCTCGCCGATTGGCTGGTGCGGGTTCTCGGCATGCCGTTCCGCGAGGCCCATCACGTGACGGGCCGACTGGTCAAGAAGGCGGAGGACGCGGCATGCACGCTCGACCGACTGCCGCTCGAGGAGATGCAGGCCGTCGCCGCGGGGATCACGGATGATATATATTCGGTGTTGAGCGCGGAAAGTTCGGTCAACAGCCGCACCAGCGAAGGCGGCACCGCGCCGGCGAACGTCCGCCAAGCCGTCGGTGCCGCGCGGGCGCGGTATTTGTAGACGATGGGACAGGATGGGACGAACGGCATGAGCGATCGCGGAAAAGTCACACCGGCCCCGGCCAAGCGAAGCAAGACCCGGCGCGGATTTCTCTTGGCGCTGGCCGCCGCGCTCGTTGTTCTGCCGGTGGCGGCTTGCGGCCGGAAGGCCGCGCCCAACAAGCCCAAGGAGTCCAAATTTCCACGCGATTATCCCGCGCAATAACGGCCGGATCTGGAGCCACGCATGGATCACTTTCAATACCGCGAGGGCCGGCTGTACGCCGAGGACGTCGCGATCGAGGATATCGCGGCCGCCGTCGGCACGCCGTTCTATTGCTATGCCGGCGCGACCTTGGAGCGGCACTATAAGGCGTTTGCCGACGCCGTCGCCGATCTCGACGCGACCGTGTGTTTTGCCGTCAAGGCCAACTCCAATATTGCCGTGATCGCGACCTTGGCGCGCCTGGGGGCCGGCGCCGATGTCGTTTCCCGGGGCGAGTTGCAACGGGCTCTGCGCGGCGGGGTCCCCGCGGATAAAATCGTTTTTTCCGGCGTCGGCAAATCGCGCGACGAAATCGCGGCGGCGCTGGAAGCCGGGGTGCTTCAACTCAATGTCGAGTCGGAGCCGGAATTGGCGTTGATCGACGAAATCGCGCGCGCGCGGGGGGTCCGCGCGCCGGTCGCCATTCGCATCAATCCCGACGTGGACGCGCGCACCCATGAAAAAATCACGACGGGGTTGAGCGAGAACAAGTTCGGCATTGAATGGACCCGGGCCCATGCCGTGTTCAAGCAGGCGGCCGCGATGAAGGGGATCGAGGTCGTGGGCGTTGCCGTGCATATCGGTTCGCAATTGACGCAACTGCAGCCTTACCGCGAGGCCTATATCCGCTTGCGCGACCTGGTCGCCATGCTGCGCAAGGATGGCCACCGGATCGCCCGCCTCGACTTGGGCGGCGGCTTGGGCATTCCCTACGGCGAAGAGCGTTCCCCAGCGGACCTGCCCGGTCCCCGGGAGTATGCCGAGGTCGTTCGATCAACTGTTGGTGATTTGGGTTGCCGGCTGATTTTCGAGCCGGGTCGGATGATTGCCGGAAATGCGGGCATTTTAGTGACACGCATCCTATATATAAAGGAAGGCGCAACGCGGACATTCGCAATTGCCGATGCGGCGATGAATGACTTGCTGCGCCCGACGCTGTATAATGCGTACCATGCAATTGTGCCGGTCGTGCAAGCGTCGGCGGGTGCATCCTTGAAGGAAATGGATGTGGTAGGGCCCATTTGCGAAACCGGAGATAGTTTTGGGGTTCAGCGTACCCTACCGCCGCTCGGCGCGGGCGATCTGCTCGCCATTCGCACGGCGGGCGCGTATGGCGCCGTCATGGCGTCGACATACAACAGCCGCCCCTTGGTGCCCGAAGTTCTGGTTCATCAAAAGGATTATGCCGTGATTCGCGCGCGCTGGACGGTCGAGGAGATGATGGCGCTTGAAACACTTCCCCGATGGCTAAATCCGAAAGGAACGACGGCCTGATGCTGCCGCCCAGGGTTCGCCACCGGATTCTGTTGAGACTTGCCCGCGGCGCGCTTCTGTGGGAACAGATTTGGCTGGCCGTATGGCCGCTGGTCGCGGTCACGGGGATTTTCGTCGCGATCGTCCTGTTCGATTTCCTGCCGCACCTGCCTGTGTGGTTTCATATTCTGACTCTGCTGGCGTTTACCGCGGCGTTCGTGTTGTTCGTGCGGAATGCATGGCAGGGCGTTTGCTCCGTAACCGACGCGGATGCCCGGCATCGGCTCGAGATCGATAGCGGTTTCGATCATCGTCCCTTGACGGCACTCGAAGACCGGCTTGCCGGCGGCACCGACGACGAAGCGGCGCGGACCTTATGGACGCTTCACCGTGAGCGCATGGCGCGCGCCGTCCGGTTGCTGCGGGTGGCATTGCCGTCGCCCGGCATGGCCCGGCGCGATCCGCTCGCCTTGCGCGCCGTCGTTTTGTTTTTGGTCGTTATCGCTTTCGCCGTCGGCCACCGGGACGCCGCCGCCCGGTTCGAGCGTGCCTTGTTGCCGAGTTTCGAACGGGTATCGGACGCGGCCTTGGATATTTCGGTTTGGCTGACGCCGCCCACCTATACCGGTCAAGCGCCGGTTTTCTTCAAATGGGTGCCGAAAGAGGCGGCGCCGACGATTCGCGTTCCCGAGGGGACGGCCTTGCTGGCGCAAGTTGCCGGCGTGCGGTCGCAACCGCAATTGAAGGTCGGCGAGACGATCACGCCTTTCGTCGCCATCGATCGGAAGCAACCGGAAGAAGGTCACCGGCTCGAAACCGCGGTCGAGACCGGGACCCGTCTCGCCGTTGAAATCTCGGGCAAGGAGCGCGCCGTATGGCCGCTCGAGGTAATCGCGGACCGGGTGCCGACGATCGAGTTCAGTGAGCCGCCGCAAAAAACGTCGCGCGCCCAGCTTCAGGTTTTTTTCCTCGCCGAGGATGATTACGGCGTTTCCGAAATCCGACTTTTCACGGAACGGGCCGACGGCAAAACTATCGGCGGCCCGGCACCGGGTGGCGCCGACGGCCTGCTGC
>JBBDTH010000123.1:0-10835 GCA_040904505.1 Rhodospirillales bacterium
CGGGCGTTCATCCCTCAGCTCGCGATGTCTGCGGGCACGATCATCGCGTGCGCGGCGGACGAGATTTACGCGCTGGATAATTCCATCGTCGGCTCGATCGGCGTCGTGTCCTCGGGTTTCGGGTTCGTCGATCTGATCGAGCGCATCGGCGTCGAGCGGCGCTTGCACACGGCGGGCGCGAACAAGGCCCGCCTCGATCCGTTCCGGGAAGAGCAGCCCGACGACGTCGAGCATCTCAAGACGATTCAGAACGATATCTACGCCAGCTTCACCGCCATGGTAAAAAGCCGCCGCGCGGGCAAATTGAAGGGCGCGGACGAAACCCTGTTCAGCGGCGATTTCTGGACCGGCACACGGGCGCTCGAGTACGGCCTGATCGACGGCATCGGCGATCTCAGGAGCGTGATGCGCGAGAAGTTCGGAGAACGGGTCAAGTTTCGGCTCGTCGAGCCGCCGCGCCGCTCGCTGCTGCGGCGTTTGCAAGGAGGTTCCGTCGGCCTCGCCGATCCTCTTGCCGGCCCGGAGGCCTGGGGAGCGGGCATGCTGGCCGCGGTCGAGGAGCGTCTGCTCTGGAACCGCTTCGGGCTTTGATCTTGGTATTTCCGAGCAGGTAAGGTCGTCCGATGGGTTTGAGCCTCACCAAAATCATTTTCACCGTCATCGTGGTGTTTGCGGCCTGGAAGCTGTTCACCTGGCTGCGCGCCAAACGGCGGCGGCAGGTCAAGCGGCCCGACTCGGCGGCCGCGATCGAGCCCCAGGACACGGAGCAATGCCCGGTTTGCAAGGCCTACGTCCCCCTCGGGGCCGGTGCCTGCGAGCGCGGAGATTGCCCGTATGCTCGCTAAGGCCGCTATGCCGCCTCTCCTTGACCCTCTCTTGACCCTCTCCGGGGGGGCCTATATGTTCCGCGGGCATTCGGCAGCCCGCGGGGATCGGCATGGCTAACCCCATGAAAAAACGTTCGTTTCAGTCGCTCATTCTCGATCTCCAGGCGTACTGGGCGGCGTACGGCTGCGCGATTTTGCAGCCCTACGACATGGAGATGGGCGCGGGCACGTTTCACCCCGCCACCACCTTGCGCGCGCTCGGCCCGGAGTCCTGGAAGGCGGCCTACGTGCAGCCGTCGCGCCGGCCGACCGATGGGCGCTACGGCGAGAATCCGAACCGGCTGCAGCACTATTATCAGTTCCAGGTGATTTTGAAACCTTCGCCCGAGAACAGTCAGGACCTTTATCTGGAAAGCCTCAAGGTGCTCGGCATCGATCCGAACGAACACGACATCCGCTTCGTCGAGGACGATTGGGAAAGCCCGACCCTGGGCGCCGCCGGGCTCGGCTGGGAGGTCTGGTGCGACGGCATGGAGGTGACCCAGTTCACGTATTTTCAGCAGGTCGGCGGCATCGAGTGCAATCCGGTCGCGGTCGAGATGACTTACGGGCTCGAACGCCTGGCAATGTACATCCAGGGCGTCGAGAACGTGTACGATCTCGATTGGAACGGCGTTGAAGGCGAAGGTAACGTTACCTACGGCGACGTCTATCGGCAAAACGAACGCGAGCAATCGGCGTTCAATTTCGAACACGCCGATACCGGCATTCTCGCGCGCCATTTCGCCGACGCCGAAACGCAATGCAAGGCGTTGTTGGCGTTGGATACGCCGTTGGCGTTGCCGGCCTACGAACACTGCATCAAGGCGAGTCATCTGTTCAATCTCTTGGATGCGCGCGGCGTGATCAGCGTGACCGAACGGGCCGCCTACATCGGGCGCGTGCGCGCGCTCGCGCGCGGCTGTTGCGAGGCGTGGCTCGCGAGCCGGGGCGAGGAACGCGCCTAATGACGAACGCATCGACCCTTTTCACCCCCTCCTTAATCCTCCCCCGTCAAGGGGGAGGAAACAGGGGTGCGGCGACCGCCGTCTCTACCGCCTCCCTCGACGGGAGGGCAATCGCCCATGGCCCGGAACGGATTTCCTCATCCTTCGAGACGCTCGCTGCGCTCGCCCTCAGGATGAGGAAATCCGAGACATTTCCCGGCGGCCTCACCCTGAGGAGCCGCCCGGCGGGCGGCGTCTCGAAGGGCGAGGCCGTCACTTGCGATTGCCCCGTCCTTGACGGGAGAGGGCCGGGGGGAAGGTACGCGTAATGCCCGAACTGTTGCTCGAACTGCTGTCGGAAGAGATCCCCGCGCGCATGCAGGCCCGCGCCGCCGAGGATTTGAAACGCCTTGTTTGTGAAGGATTGAAAGCCGCCGGTTTGGACTTCACCAAAGCGGAATCGTACGCGACTCCGCGCCGTTTGACGCTCGTGGTCGACGGCCTGCCCAAAAAAACCCCGTCCGGCCGGGAAGAAAAACGCGGTCCGCGAGTCTCTGCTCCAGAGAAAGCCGTTGCCGGGTTCAAGGGATCGCTCCCCGCCGGCACGCCCATCGAGGAGCGCGAAACCGAGAAAGGTACGTTTTTGTTCGCGGTTGTGGAGAGTGAGAGTAAACCTACGGCGGCTGTTTTAATTGCGGTTATTCATAAAACACTTGATGCCTTCCCGTGGCTGAAATCTATGCGTTGGGGGACAACCTCTTTTTATTGGATTCGTCCTTTGGAAGGAATTTTAGCAATATTTAATGGTGAGACATTAGATGGGCAAATAATAATTTCTAATTACAACTACGTATTGGACGAGAAAACCCCATCTTTCAAAATTACCGAGCCAATGCAATTTCATAGCCTTACTACAGGTCACAGGTTCCTTTCATCTGAAATTATCAAGCCCAAGGATTTCACCGACTACAAGGAAAAGCTGAGAAAAGCCTATGTCGTCCTCGACGCGTCCGAGCGCCGGGCGATCATCGAGCGGGACGCCGAAAAGCTCGCGCAGAAAGAGAACCTCACGGTCAAGCTCGATCCCGGCCTGCTCGACGAGGTAACGGGTTTGGTCGAATGGCCGGTCGTGCTCATGGGTTCGATCGATTCCGAATTCATGGAATTGCCGCCCGAAGTGCTCTCGACCACGATGGCGGCGAACCAGAAGTATTTCTCGACCCTTGATGCCGGCGGCAAGCTCGCGCCCAAGTTCATCGTCGTCGCCAACATGGAAACGGCGGACAAGGGAAAAGCGATTATCGCGGGCAACGAGCGCGTGTTGCGCGCGCGCCTCGCGGACGCGCGCTTCTTCTGGGATCAGGATCGAAAAGCGACGTTGGAATCGCGCGTACCGAAACTCGAACACTTGGTGTTTCACGCCAAGCTCGGCACCATCGCACAGAAGGTTTCGCGCCTGCAGGCGTTGGTTGCAAAACTGGCGCCCGCCGTTCCCGGCTGCGATACGGCTTCGGCCGAGCAGGCGGCGTTTCTGTGCAAGGCCGACTTGGTGTCGGAAATGGTATTCGAGTTTCCCGAGCTGCAAGGCGTCATGGGCCGTTATTACGCGCTTCAGGAAAGCGTGCGCGCGGACGTCGCTGCGGCCATATCCGAGCATTATTCGCCCCTGGGGCCGAACGATACCTGCCCGAGCGCGCCGCTCGGCGTCGCCGTCGCGCTTGCCGACAAGATCGACACGCTGGTCGGGTTTTGGGGAATCGGCGAGACGCCGACCGGCTCGAAAGACCCGTATGCACTTCGGCGCGCGGCTTTGGGCGTGATTCGCCTGATCGTTGAAAACAAACTCCGCTTACCCTTGCTCGAGACGTTCAAGCACTCGGCGGCGCTATACGGAAATGGAATAATCCGTGACGATTTCGAGTCGAATGAATTGCTCGTCTTCTTCGCGGATCGCCTGAAAGTCCATTTGCGGGAAAAAGGCGTGCGCCACGATTTGGTTTCCGCGGTCTTTGCGCTCGGCGGCGAGGACGATCTGGTGCGTCTGCTGGCCCGGGTCGAGGCCTTGCAAGGCTTCCTCGCCACCGACGACGGCGCTAATCTGCTGACGGCGTACAAGCGCGCCAGCAATATCGTTGCCATCGAGGAGAAGAAAGACAAAGCGTCTTATACCGGGGAGCCCGAGTCGGGGCTTTTGCGCGAAAGCGAAGAGCAGGTCCTGTTCGAGGCGCTGGCGGAAACCCGCGCGAATATTACGGTTTCCTTAGATAAGGAGGATTTTGCCGGAGCCATGGGCTTTTTGGCCTTGCTGCGCCTGCCGGTGGATGCTTTCTTTGACCGCGTCACCGTGAACTGCGATGATGCTGCACTGCGGAAAAACCGGCTCAAATTGCTGTCCCTAATCCGAACGGCGATGGGGCAGGTGGCCGATTTTTCAAGGATCGAGGGATAACGGATCAAAAAGGAAAGGGCATTATGACGAAGTGGGTATACAGCTTTGGCGACGGTAAGGCCGAAGGCAAGGCCGAGATGCGGGAACTTCTGGGCGGCAAGGGCGCGAACCTGGCCGAAATGAGCAACCTTGGATTGCCGGTGCCGCCGGGTTTCTCGATCACGACCGGAGTCTGCACGTATTATACCCAAAACGGCAGCATCTATCCCGACGGCCTTGAAAAAGAGACCGGCAAGGCGCTGGCGCGGGTCGAAAAGATCATGGGTAAAACGTTCGGCGACCCGGACAACGTTCTGCTGGTTTCGGTCCGCTCGGGCGCGCGCGCGTCCATGCCGGGCATGATGGATACGGTGCTCAATCTCGGCTTGAACGACCGGACGGTCGCGGGATTGGCGCGCGCCAGCGGCGACGAACGCTTTGCGTACGACAGCTACCGCCGTTTCATTCAGATGTACGGCGACGTGGTTTTGGAAGTCGGCCATCATCATTTCGAGGATCTGCTGGAAGACCTCAAGGACCGGCGCAACCTCGATTTGGATACGGAATTGTCGGCGGACGACTGGAAGGCGTTGATCGAAAAATATAAAGCCCTGGTCGAAAAGGAAACCGGCAAGCCATTTCCGCAAGATCCGCACGAGCAGCTTTGGGGCGCCATCGGCGCGGTGTTCGGCAGTTGGATGAACCGGCGCGCCGTAACCTACCGCAGACTCCACGGCATCCCCGAAGAGTGGGGCACGGCGGTCAACGTGCAGGCCATGGTGTTCGGCAACATGGGCGACAATTGCGCGACCGGCGTTTGTTTTACGCGCAATCCCTCGACCGGCGACAACGCGTTTTACGGCGAATATCTGGTGAACGCGCAGGGCGAGGATGTCGTCGCCGGTATCCGCACGCCGCAACCCCTGACGCTCCTCGAAAAACAGGACAACGGCACCGACCTGCCGGCCATGGAAGAGTCCATGCCGGAAACCTACGGCGAACTGGTCAAGGTACGCAACGCCCTGGAGCGCCACTACAAAGACATGCAGGACATGGAATTCACGGTCCAGCAGGGCAAGCTCTGGATGCTGCAAACCCGGACCGGTAAAAGAACGGCCAAGGCATCGTTGAAAATCGCGGTCGATATGGTGGCCGAAGGCCTGATCGATAAGGCCGAGGCGGTGCGCCGGATCGATCCGGGGCAACTCGATCAGTTGCTGCACCCGACCCTCGATCCCGATGCCGAGCGCGTGGTGCTGGCGAAAGGCCTGCCGGCCTCGCCGGGAGCGGCCTCGGGGCAAGTGGTGTTCAATGCCGATGACGCCGAGACCTGGACGGGCAAGGGCCGCAAGGTTCTGCTGGTGCGTTTGGAAACCTCGCCCGAGGATATCGGCGGCATGCACGTATCCCAGGGCATTCTCACGACTCGGGGCGGGATGACGAGCCATGCCGCCGTGGTGGCGCGCGGCATGGGGCTTCCCTGCGTCGCCGGCGCCGGCGACATTCGGGTCGATTACGACAAGAAGACTTTCGTCGCCGCCGACGGCACGATCGTGAAGGAAGGCGACATCATAACCATCGACGGCGCCACCGGCGAGGTGATGCTGGGCGAAGTGCCGACCATTCAGCCCGAGTTGTCGGGCGATTTCGCGAACCTGATGGAATGGGTCGACGAGATCCGCACGCTCGGCGTGCGGGCCAATGCCGAAACCCCGAAGGACGCCGAAACCGCGCGTAAGTTCGGCGCCGAAGGCATCGGGTTGTCGCGCACCGAGCATATGTTCTTCGATCCCGAGCGCATCGTTCACATGCGCGAGATGATCATCGCCTCCGGCGTGGAGCAACGCCGCAAGGCGCTCGATAAGCTGCTGCCGTATCAGCGCGAGGATTTCGTGGCACTGTTCAAGATCATGGCGGGCTTGCCGGTTACGATCCGTCTGCTCGATCCGCCGTTGAACGAATTCCTGCCGAACACGGAAGCGGAAATGGCCGAAGTGGCGGAGGCCGCGGGGATCGATCTCGATTTGGTGAAGGCGCGCAAGCAGCAGCTCGACGAGGAAAATCCGATGCTCGGGCATCGCGGCTGCCGGCTCGGGATCACGTATCCGGAAATTTACGAAATGCAGGCCCGCGCCATTTTCGAGGCCGCCGTCGACGTCGGCAAAACCGGCGAGACGATCATCCCGGAAATCATGATTCCGTTGATCGTCACCAAGAAGGAACTCGATATCCTCAAGGGACTGGTCGACCGGGTGGCGCAAGCGGTGATGGCCGAGCAGGGCGTAAAGCTCGAGTACCTCGTCGGCACCATGATCGAATTGCCGCGCGCGACGCTGATCGCCGACGAGATCGCCGAGACGGCGGAGTTCTTCAGCTTCGGCACCAACGATTTGACGCAGACCGCCTATGGCCTGTCGCGCGACGATACCGCTGCCATTATCGAGGATTATTGCCGTCACGGTATCTTTCCGGTCGATCCGTTCGTGACCATCGATCCGGTCGGCGTCGGCGAATTGGTGCGGCTCGGCGTCGAACGGGGCCGGGCGACCCGGCCCGATATCAAGATCGGCATTTGCGGCGAACACGGCGGCGATCCCAAGTCCGTGTGGTTCTTTAAGGAAGTCGGGTTGGATTACGTATCCTGCTCGCCGTATCGGGTGCCCATCGCGCGCCTGGCGGCGGCCCAGGCGACCTTGGGCCAGGATGCGCCCGTCGACGCTTAGAGCAGATCATGGTTCGTCGGAATCGCCAATTGCCAACCATTTGGCATGGGCCAAAATAGTGATCCGACAACCATGTGAATCTGCTCTAAATTATTGATGTCGATCGGATTCATAGGGTTTATCGGAACCGAATGGTGCTTCCGATAAATCATGATCCGATCTAGCGTCGACACGTAACCTTAAGCCGACGCGTAACGCGAGACTTATCGCCGATGCTATCCCGTCAGCGGTGGATGAAGATCGTCCAGTCTTCGTCGTCGTAATCGGTTAGGAGCGTGACGTTCCGCGACAACGCCGTTTTGCAGAAATCTTCGTATTCCAGCGGATCGGCGTAAAAAAGCCCGTCCTGGTGGCGGGCGTATTTCACGTTGAGCATGTTGAACGCCATGCCCTTCGAGGATTTCGACCAGAGATCTTCTAGGCTGTCGCGCACGTACCGGCCCCATAATCCGTCGTCGGCGTCCATTTTGAAATTGAACGGACCGCACGCGAACGAATAGTCCGCCGGGACCAGGGCAACCAGGCTTTGCTGGAAGTGGGCGCGCGGATCGTGGATGCGCGAACACGCCGCCTCGATCATTTTTTCGGAGATGTCGTAGCCGAAATAGCGCCCGGCGATCATAACCGGATCGTTTTTGAGATAATCGAAAAAAGCGCCGTATCCGCAGCCGAGGTCGTTGATGGAGATGCCCCCGTTGAGGTCTTCGGGCGCGATCAGCTTCATCATCAATTCGAAGCGCATTTGCTGGCGTTCCTCGTTGCGCCACATGGCGCCCTTGGGGGTGACCCCGTACTTGCCGAGCTGGTAGTCGAACATGACCGCGATCGGGGCCAGCCATTTGGGCGCTTCTTTGAGGAGGTCGGAAACCATTAAAATCAGCCGTGTTTGAGGAGTTGTTACAAAAAAAATGTCATCATAACCCCATGGTTTTTGGGAAAAACACTAAAGAGTCGGGCGATTTTCCCTATGGCATATCAAACCGAAGGGGTGCTAAAAGAAAGTGCTAATATCTTATACAAAAGTATAACCACAACGGGTTGTCAAATTGGAGGGCGCGACTTGATGGCACAAGCAGAAGGCAGCAGCAATACCAAGAAACTCAGAAAAAAGGGCGGCGCGTATCTCAAGAAACTTCGCGAGGATGCCGGATTAACGCAGCGGACATTGGCCGAGAAAGCCGGTTTCAAGTATTACACGTTTATCAGCCAGATCGAACACGGCGCCGGTAAAATACCGCCCGAACTCTATGAGGCTTATGCGGATGCCGTTGGCGTCAATCGCGTGGATTTTATCAAAAGCATACTCATGTATTATGATCCCCATGTGTATAAGATTCTCTTCGGAGTATCCAAATAAACGAAGAGGGGAGCCCTGGATCGCATACGTCAGGCCCGACGGCGATGCGATCCTGTCGATTGCCAAAATGCGGAACGGTCTCAACGCCGGTTACACCATCAAGTTCCGCTCGTATATCTACGAATTCGACGAACTGGAATCCTTCACCGAAGATTTTATCGCCGAAACCATGTGGGCCGAAGGCGGCAGCCGCTGCTGACCGCCGGCCCACGGCTTCGATATGCGGGCAATGGTGGATTCCAGGACATTTCCCGATTACAACTAAAGCTATGACGTGTGATCCCTAAGGCGATTCCGAAGACAGGGCGTCGGGGTCTCTGACTCGTTGATTGCAAAAGGAGTACCGCATGACGATACGCGTGGGCGTTATCGGCCTTGGGATCATGGGATCCGCCATCGCCACCAATTTGATCAAAAACGGTTTTGCCGTCACCGGTTTCGACCTCGATGCGGCTAAATGCGCGACCATGCGCGAGCGCGGGGCGGCCATCGCGGCCTCGCCTGCGGACGTGGCGGGGCAAGCGGATGTCATCTTTACCCTGCTGCCGACGGTGGCGGCCTTGGAGGCGGTCGTCGGCGGCGCGGACGGTTTGGCGCAATCGGGGGTCAAAAACCTCGTAGTCTGCGAGTGTTCGACGTTTCCCATCGTGGACAAGGAACGCGCCCGCGATACGCTGGATAAGACGGGAATCATCCTGATGGATTGCCCCTTAAGCGGCACCGGCGCGCAGGCCCGGTCCGGCGATCTTTCGGTTTACGTCAGCGGCGAGAAGAAAGGCTACGATGCCTGCGCGTCCGTGTTCGATGGGTTTTCCCGCTCGAATTATTATCTCGGGGAATTCGGAAACGGCAGCCGGATGAAATTCGTCGCCAATCTTTTGGTTGCGATTCACAACGTATCGACAGCCGAGGCGTTCGTTCTCGGCATGAAGTCCGGTCTCGATCCGGAAACGATCTACAAGGTCATTCAGGACGGCGCCGGATCGTCGCGGATGTTCGAGATTCGCGGCCCGATGATGGTCGAGGGCGATTATTCGGATGCGACCATGTCGATCAACATGTGGCAGAAGGACTTGAAGATCATCATGGAGTTCGCCGCCGCGCTCGGCAGCCCGGCGCCGTTGTTGTCGGCCTGCGCGCCGGTGTATCACGCGGCCTTGTCGCAGGGCCGGGGCGCGGAGGACACCGCCTCGGTATGCGCGGTCCTCGAGGACATGGCGCGCTTGCAGCGACCGTCCCCGAAAGGATAAGCGGGCGGCGGCACCCTATATATTGTTATCATGGGAAAATCCCGATTTTACGGGAGAGCAATCGCCACCGCCCGCGATTTGGTGTAAGATTCGCGGCAAATATAACTTATGGGACCGGAGACCGAGTCGGGTAACCCCTTGCATAGGAGGGTGCCATGAGTATCAAAAATATCCTCGTTCCCGTAACGACACAGAAAGAATCCGAAAGCCTGCTCGAAACCGCACTGGTCGTCGCAAAAAACTTCAATGCCCACGTAACCGCGTTGCATAATCACGGGTATGATGACGAAACGCTCATCAACGCCGATTCCGCGGGCGCGCAACGGTATTTGAACCGCGACAGCTACCGTCAACTCGTTCGCGCTTCGAGAATGTATGCTCAAGAGCAAGCGGAAAAAGCGCGGAGCCGGTTCGACGATCTCATCGCTCAGATGGGCATATCCTACAGCGAAGAGCCGAAACTCAACGGCGCGACGGCGTCGTGGGAGGGCGCGATCGGGGGTGAGGCCATTGTGGTCGCCGAACGGGGGTGTATCTACGACCTCATCGCGGTCGGGCATCACGGGGAGGACAGCAGTCATTGGAATCCGATCGTCGAATCCGCGATTTTCAGCACCCGCCGCCCGGTTCTTCTGGCGCCGCCGCTGTCGCCCGATTCGGTCGGCGAGAGGATATTGATCGGCTGGAACCGGTCGCCCCAGGCGGGGCTGGCGGTTGCCTGCGCGATGCCGTTTCTGGAAAAGGCCAAGGCGGTGCGGGCTTTTTCGGTAGCCACACGGGCGAAAGAAGGTCCCGGGCCGGAAGATATCGCGCGCAGCCTCGCGTGGCACGGCATCGATGTCGAAGTCGTGACGGCCGAGCCGGACCGGCGTTCGATCGGCGAGATGTTGCTCGAACAAACGCAATCGTTCGATGCCGACCTGTTGGTCATGGGCGCGTATTCCCACAACCGGCTGCGCGAGATGATCTTGGGCGGCGTGACGAAGCACGTCCTGAGCCATGCGAATCTGCCGGTGCTGATGGTGCATTGAGCGGGCGCGAAGGGACAATAAGGATTTTTTGATTGGTCCCGGGCGTCTTCCGATCTAGTATCCCGGCCGCATTTCAATTTCCGATAGCGGCCCCGGGAGAAAATCATGGCGCTCAAAAAGAAATCCAAACGTTCGGCGATACCGAAGGCGAAAAAGACGACGACGAAGAAAGCGGCCCGGAAAACGGCCAAGAAAACGGCCAAGAAAACGGCCAAGAAAACGGCCAAGAAAAC
>JBBDTH010000123.1:10935-26759 GCA_040904505.1 Rhodospirillales bacterium
GGAAAACGGCCAAGAAAACGGCCAAGAAAACGGCCAAGAAAACGGCCAAGAAAACCGTGAAAAAAACCGCGAAAAAATCCGCCAAAAAGGTCGGCGCGAAAACCAAGACCGAAGGCGCGGTCAAGGCCGGCGCGCGCGGGAAACGTATCTTCGATCTTAAGGGCATGGGCAAGATTCACGCGGGCGGCACGTATTCGACGGCGCACGGTCCGTTGGTGGAAAGCGATAAGGTTCTGGTCGGCCTTATTTGCAAGCCGCGCGGCACCGGCGCGCGGCCGCATAAGCATCCGAACGAACAGTGGAACTATATCGTTCAGGGACGGCTTAGGATCGATATCGACGGCGAAAAAAAGATCGCCGGGCCGGGAACGCTTTTATATTTCCCGCCCAACGTCGTGCATTCAACGGTCGCGCTGCCGGAGGAGGATGTTTACTTCTTCGTGGTGAAGGATTTGTCCCATGACGTCCACGGCATTCCGGCCGACGGCAAGGACACCGGGCCTTATTACGAAAAGGGTTTCGAGCCCGGCGCCCGAAAATAAGCGCGGTTTTTCGTGATGCGCCGGCGAGGCGTTAAAAGGACGCCCAGTCCGGCTTGGTCGGGGTGAGCGTCGCGTCGCCGCTGGTCAGCGGCGTGCCGGTTTCCCGGGCCCGCTCGAGATATTCCAGGCGCAGAAGCGCCAAGCCGATACCGTCGACGCTCGTTCGCATCTCGCCGGCATCCTTGCCGTCGAACAGAACCGGCGCACCCGGGTCGGGCGCGGCGCCGTCGATGGCCACCGGCATCAGTCGTTTCTTGATCAGGCCGCGATGCTTCGTGCGCGCCGTCAGTTCCTGGCCGACGTAGCACCCTTTGTTCCAATCGACGCCATGAAGTTCATCGAAGCCGTTTTCGAGAAGGATGGCCTTTTCGACGGTCATGTCCCGGCTGCCGTCGGGCAGCCCCAAGGCGATGCGGCTGCGGTCGTATTCCTCGCGGCGGCCTGCTTCCAGGCCCTGGGCCTTTAAAAGGCGCTCGGCGCCGGAGCGGGGCAGAAGCACGCGCGCGCCCATGCCGGCATGGCGCGGATCGGTAAAGGCAACGCCTTCATGAAACGCGCGCGCCGCGCCGGGGGCGTCGCCGAGCTCCAGGGCCGCAAGAGCGTTTGTGCCGAATACGACGGCGACGGCGAGATCGCCGCCGCGCTCGGCGAGCGTGGCCTTGGCCCGAAGCTTGTACATCGTCAGGCGGCGCATCAAATCGGCCAGCCGGTCGCTTTCGCAATCGATCAACAAGGTGCTGCCGAGCCCGGCGATGAAGAAGTCGTGGAGAAATTTACCTTGCGCCGTCAGCAGGGCGGCATAGACCGCCCGCGTCGCGTCGACTTTATTGATATCGTTGGATATCAGGCCCTGCAGAAAAGAGCGGGCATCCTCGCCGCCGGCCTCGATCAGGCCGCGGTCTTCGAGAAAAAGGTATTTGGGCTCGGGCATGGCAAAAGCGGCCGTTTGGAGCGGGATTATCGAATGCTCTAGTACGTAATGGTCTTGCGCCGGGACCGCAAGGGTATGCTCTAGGCAAGATCGCGCGGGCACCGTATAACACCACGAAATGATGAAAAGATTCCCAAGACCGTCGAGCGGGATAGGGCTCGAATCGTCAGTGCGGAGGCGGAAGCGGCCGTGAAACGTTTGCTGTTCATCACGGCGACGCGCGTCGGCGACGCCGTCCTGTCGACGGGGATTCTGCGTCACTTGATCGATCGCAACCCCGGCATCCGAATCACCGTTGCCTGCGGACCGGCGGCGGCGCCGCTGTTCGAGGCGCTGCCGGGGCTCGACCGGCTTTTCGTGATGGAGAAGAAACGCGCCTCGCTGCATTGGCTCGATCTCTGGAAAGCCTGTATCGGTCACCGTTGGGATATTCTGGTCGATCTCCGGCGCTCGCCGATGTCCTTTACGCTCAGGGCAATCGAACGCTATCGCCGCGGCAAGCGGCACACCCGCGAACACCGCGTGCGTCAACTGGCCGCCGTCGTGTCCCGCGAATCCGATCCGCCGGCGCCGATGTTGTGGACGAACGAGGATCATCGCCGGGCGGCGGCCGATCTGATCGCCGAGGATGGTCCCGTGTTGGCCTTGGGACCGACGGCGAATTGGCCGGCGAAAGTATGGCGGGCCGAAAATTTCGCCGAGTTGATGCGCCGCATAACGGGGCCGGAAGGATTTTTGCCGGACGCTCGGGTGGCGGTGATGGGCGGCGCCGTCGAGCGGCCGATGGCGCAGGCCGTCATCGACGCGATTCCCGCCGGGCGCCGGATCGATCTCGTCGGGCGGGTCGATCTGCTGACGGCGTATGCATGCCTTCGGCGATGCGCGTTTTATATCGGCAACGATTCCGGGCTGATGCATGTTGCCGCGGCCTCGGGGGTTCCGACACTGGGTTTATTCGGCCCCAGCGAAGACGTATTCTATGCGCCGTGGGGAGAGTCTTGCGCCGCGGTCCGGACGCGTATTCCGTTCGAGGCGATCTTCCCGCCGGGGTTCGATCATCGCATGTCGGGAACCTTGATGGACACGTTGAGCGTCGAGGCGGCCGAAGCCGCGGCGCGCGATTTATGGAAACGAACGGCAGGCAAGGCGACATGAGCGAACAGGACGCCCCCGGACTTTCCGCCTTGATTACCGTGCATAACGAAGAAGATCGTTTGGCGGCGTGTCTCGAGCGGCTCGCGTTCGCCGACGAGATCGTGGTTGTGTTGGACGATTGCACCGACGATTCGATGGACATCGCACTCCGTTTTACGGATCAAATCATCGAAGGGTCTTGGGAGTTGGAAGGACCGCGCCGGAATGCCGGCATCGCCGCCTGCGCCGGGCCGTGGATTCTGGAAGTGGATGCCGACGAGCATGTGCCGCCGGCGCTGGCGGCGGAAATTCGCGAGGTGATCGCCTCGACCGATGCCGATTGGCACGAAATTCCGGTCGACAATTATATCGGATCGACGTTGGTGCGCCACGGTTGGGGTGCCTCTTACGGCAAGGCCGCCTATCCGGGGTTGTTTCGCAAGGGGGCCAAGGTCTGGGGCCATCAGCGGGTGCATCCCCGGCTTGAATGGTCCGGGCGCAAGGGGGCGATGCTGAAGAACCGCATAAACCACTACGTGGACCGGAACATTTCCGACATGATCCGCAGGCTCGACAGTTATTCCAGCGCGCGCGCGAAAGACCTGCGGGACTCGGGCGAGATCGGATCGCTGTTGAACAATATGCGGCGTTTTTTCAGCCGTTTCATAAAGTGTTATTTTCTGCGCAAGGGGTACCGGGAGGGCGGCTACGGATTGTTGATTGCCGTGTTCGCGGGATTGTACCCCTTGATATCGCATCTCAAGGCTCGTCTCGAAGGAGAATAAAATTCGATGGGCCGAATCATCCTGGCCGACGACGGCATATCTTTCGACGGCAAGACGTTCGAGACGAAACCCTTGGGCGGGGTCGAATCGGCCGTCGTTTGTCTGGCGGAAGCGCTTGCGCGCCGCGGCCACGACGTAACGGTCTGCAATCGATGCGAAGCGCCGCTCGATCACAATGGCGTCGCGTGGCGGCCCATTCATGTGGGCAGGCCCTATGGCGGCGTGCCCGAAGACGCCGATCTTTATATCGCAAACCGGGGCGACAAACTCATTCCGCTGGTGCCGAAAGCCCGGCGCGCGGTTTTTTGGGTTCACAATCCGGCGCGCTATCTTTTGAAATGGCGCTATCTGTCCAAGCTCTGGCGCCGCCGCCCGGCCATCGTGTTCATCGGCGCCTATCACGCCGCGACCTACCCGCGTTGGGCGCCCGGCGGCGGCCGGATCGTTATTCCGTACGGGATTCCCGATGCGTTTCGGACCGCGCCGCCGGCCGACTCCGTGCCGGGGCCGCGGGCGGTTTTTACGTCGAACCCGCTCCGGTCGCTCGATTGGCTGCTGGACATTTGGGCCGGAGGCATATATCCCCACGTTCCCGGAGCCGAGCTTCATGTGTTCGCCGGCGCTTCGGTATACGGCTCGGCGGGCGATGCGAAAGCCACCCAGATGGATACGGTATTGAACAAGGCACAGGAAATGCGCCGGCACGGCGTGATCGTCCGGGGACCGGTCCCCAAGCGGCAACTGATCGATGAATTGCGCGCGGCCCGCGTTATGCTCTATCGCGGCGATATCAACGAGACCTTTTGCCTGGCGCTCGGCGAGGCTCAGGCCATGGGCGTGCCGGCGGTCGTTCAGGATATCGGCTCGGTGTCCGAGCGCGTGATCGACGGCTCGACCGGGTACGTCGCCGCGACCGACGAAGCCTTTTCCGGGGCCGCGATCGATCTGTTGACCGATGACGGCTTGTGGCGCACGCAACACGATGCCGCGCTCGACCGTCAGCGGCGGTGGTCTTGGGACGATGCCGCCGCCGCGTTCGAAAAGGTATCGCCCTGATGCGTATTTTGCAGGCCATGGCGGGAGCGCAATACGGCGGCGCCGAGGCGTTCTTTACCAGGCTCGTGTCGGCGCTGCATCGCGCGGGGCTCGAGCAGCGGGTTCTGATCCGGCCCAATGACGCGCGCGAAAAGGCCTTGGCCGCGGAGGGTATCGAGCCGGTCAAGGTGGCGTTCGGCGGCGCCTGGGATTTTCAGAGCCGGCGCGCCTTTGGCCGCGAAATTCGCGATTTCGGGCCCGATATCGTCATGACCTGGATGAACCGGGCCTCGCACTTTTGCCCGAAGGGCGATTTCGTCCATATCGGACGGCTCGGCGGCTATTACGATCTCAAGTATTATCGGAACTGCGATCATCTCATCGGCAATACCGAGGATATCGTTCAATATCTGGTCGACGCGGGCTGGCCGCGCGAGCGCGCGCATTACTTGCCGAATTTCGTGACCGGCAAAAAAGGCACGCCGGTTTCCCGGAGCGTTCTCTATACGCCGACCAACACGACGTTGATTTTGGCGCTCGGCCGCCTGCATCCGAACAAGGCCTTCGATACGCTGCTGCAGGCGGTGGCACGCGTGCCGAATACGTATCTGTGGATCGCGGGCGACGGTCCCGAACGGGCAAAGCTCGAGGCGCTGGCGGAAAAACTCGCGATCAAGCCGCGCGTTCGGTTCCTGGGGTGGCGCGAGGACACCGCGGATTTGTTGGCGACCTGCGATGTGTTCGTTTGCCCGTCGCGCCACGAGCCGCTCGGCAACGTGGTGATCGAAGCGTGGGCGCAAGCCCGGCCGGTCATCGCCGCCGACAGCCTCGGCCCCGGGACGCTGATCGAGCATATGGAAACCGGTATTCTTACCCCGGTGGACGATGCACCGACCATGGCGCGGGCGATCCGGTACGTGATCGAGGATGAAAACGTCAGGACTCGGATCGCCGCGCAGGGTCATGACGTTTTCCTGGAAAACTTCACCGAAGAGACGATAGTCTCGCAGTATATGGCTTTCTTCGAGGAACGGTTGTCCGGCTGATGTGCGGTATCGCAGGGGTCATGACGCTCGACGGCGCGCCCCCGCGCGGCGCCGATCTTGAGGCCCTGACGCGCGCGTTGCGCCATCGCGGCCCCGACGGGGACGGACGTCACGTTTCGGGCGGCGTCGGGTTGATCCAGACCCGTCTCGCCATCATCGATCTCAAAACCGGCGATCAGCCGCTCTACGCCAAGCCCGACAACGGGGGCGACGGCAACCGCTGCGCGCTCGTCGCCAACGGCGAGATCTACAATTACATCGAACTGCGCCATCAGCTCGGCCTCGATCTGTTCGCGACCGAATCGGACTGCGAACCGCCGCTGTACCTGTATTTGCGCCACGGCAGGGATTTCACCCGGTATTTACGGGGAATGTATGCCATCGCGATTCACGATCCGAAACGGGAGCGGCTGGTGTTGGCCCGCGATCCGTTCGGCATCAAGCCGCTGTATTACGCCGAAACGCCGAACGGCTTCGCGTTCGCGTCTGAGCCGCAAGCGCTTCTGGCGGCCGGCCTCGTGAATCCGTCCCTCCGCCGCGAGGCGCTCTACGCGTTGTTGCAGTTGCAGTTCACCTGCGGGCCGGAGTCCATCTTCGAGGGCATCGAGCGCGTGTTGCCGGGCGAAACGATCACGATCGAGAAGGGACGCATTATCGATCGCTGGCGGTTGCCGGCGTTGCCCGAAGGCGCGCCGAAGGAAATCGGCATCGACGCCGCGTTAAATCGCCTGGACGAGACGCTCAATCATTCGGTCGGTTTGCATCAGCGCTCGGACGTTCCCTACGGCATGTTTCTCTCGGGCGGGGTCGATTCCTCCGTCGTGCTCGCGATGATGAACCGTTTGAACGTCGAGCGGGTCCATGCGTTCACGGTCGGATTCCCCGGGCAGTCGGTTCACGACGAACGCCATCATGCGCGAGTCGTTGCCCGCGCCGCGGGTGCGAAACACACGGAAGTCGAATTCACCGGCGCCGATTTCTGGAATCTGTTGCCGCGCGCCGCGGCGGCGATGGACGATCCGGCCGCCGATTATGCGATCCTGCCGACCTTCAAACTGGCCCAGGCGGCGCAAGAAGCGGGTTTGAAGGTCATCCTCACCGGCGAGGGCGGCGATGAGTTGTTCGCCGGTTACGGGCGTTACCGCCGCGCCGGCCGCTGGCGCGTGTTCGGCGGGCGGCGCATGCGTCATCGCGGCATTCTCGAGGGCCTCGGCGTGCTGCGCGACGAGGCCGCATCGGCCGGCTGGCGCGACGGCATCGTGAACGCGGAGAAAGAAGCCGCCGGGTCCGGGCGCACGCCGTTGCAAATCGCGCAAGCGACCGATTGCGCGGATTGGCTGGCGCACGATTTGCTGACCAAGCTCGACCGTTGCCTGATGGCGTTCGGGGTCGAAGGCCGGGTGCCGTTTCTCGATCGCGAGATGGCGGACTATGCGTTTCTCTTGCCCGATCATCTCAAGGTCAAGCATCGCTTCGGCAAATGGGTGTTGCGCAAGTGGCTCGAAACCGGCTTGCCCGACGCGAAGCCGTTTGCCCGCAAGCGCGGGTTCACGGTGCCGGTCGGCGCGTGGATCGCCGAGGGCGCGGCGCGGATCGCGCCCCTGGTCGCGCGCCAACAAGGCATTGAAGAAATCTGTAACCCGGCCGCCGTGGAAACGCTTTTTAAGAATGCCGCTTCGGGGACAGGCGGGCGTGCCGGCAAGGCCGCCTGGGTGCTCTTGTTCTATGCGCTTTGGCACCAGGCGCATGTAGTGGGCCGCAAATCGGCGGGCGATGCCTTCGAGGCTCTATCCTAATGCGTTAAAAACAAGAGGCATTTGCACGCATGCCGGGCATGCGGATTTTATACACGAAAAGCGCTTTTACGGTTTTGCTAAAATCCGCGTTCGTGTGTCATAATCTCGCCATAATACGGAACTAGGGTCCGTCATAACGAACGATACCGGTCCGAAGGGGCCGTTGCGCTCTTCAGTTTTTGTTTTGGTTCGTCATTGGGGGGAAAACAATGACCAAGGCGTTTTTGCGGGCGATTCTGCTCGGTATTTTCTTCGTGTCCGCCGGCATTCTGACCGGCACTCCTTCGGCTCAAGCTCTTAATTTCCAGGATGAAATCGATAATGCCCTGAAGTCGGGAGCCTTGAAGGCGGGTCAGTCTTCGGCGTTGAAGACTTTGTTCCGGGGTGCCAGCAAGTTACCGGGATTGAATGTCTCGAATGTCAAGGCAAGCAACGGCGCCATCACCGGCGACGTCAACTTTCTCAAATCGAATTGGAATTTGCTTGCTTACAGCAGCGGCGGCGCGAAATCGACCTTCATCGCTTTCGGCCCCAAGCGGATTTTCAAGTTCCAGGACATCTTCAAGAAGATTCCCGGCATCGAGCTGCTCGACACCATCAAGTTCGACGATCAGCTTCTGACCTTCGCGATGGGCGACGTCGAAGTGGAAAGCAAGGATCTGCCCGCGAATGTTCGCGCGATTACGGACAAGTTCTTCGAAACCTCGACCTATACCCTGGCCATCCCTCAGGGCCTGACCAATTTCGCGACCTTCAATCTCGGCAACGCGAAGCCGCTCAACGACGCGATCAAATTCCTGGGCGGCAAATCCGCCAAGATTTTCACGACCGTGTCGATCATCGGTAACGTGCTCGACAACCTGCTCGCAGGCCAGCCGCCGGTTCCGCAAATCGTCATGAGAGCGGCGCTGCCGACCTTCCGTCCGAGCATCGGCGGCAAAATCACCTTGCCGGCGAACGTGCAATTCGCGTTGCTGGCGACGCTGACGCCGAGCGAGATCAAGGCGGCGCAATCGCCGACCAAGGAAGTCATCTCGAAGGGCGTCGAACTGGGCCTCGAGGGCGAGACCGTGTTCCGCGTCGGCAAGCAGGACGTGAACATGGTCCTCGAAACCGGGATCAAGCAGACTACCGGCGCGCCGGAAATTTCCGTGACCGCATCGGTGTTCAAGGGCCTGCCCTGGAAGCGCGCGTTCGGCATCAAGTGGCTGACGATCGAGGACTACCGCATGACCTTCGGCCAGGAAGCCGACTCCGTGAAGGTCGGCTTCGGCGGCAAAACCTCGATCGGATCAAAACGTTTGGATGCGTTCGCCTTGGCGGCCGTTTCGGCCAAAACCATCGGCATTCCGATTCCGGAAAGAATCAATCTCGCCATCGACGATGGGCCCGATAAGGTCGGCTCCATCGGCATTCGTGACATCGCCTCAATCTATCTCGAGATGATCAAGGCGGCGTCGGGCAAGAAGCTGAAGATGCCGAAGGAATTCCCGGACGTCTCGATCGCCGGCACCGAGAAAGGCAAGGGCCCGAGCATCGCGTTGACCCTTAAGGCTTCGGGCGAAACCGGTATCGACATGAGCGGCGCCTTGCGTATTCTCGGCAGCAATCTCGCGACCGTCGACCGGGCGTTCGTGCAGGCCGACGAGGGCATCGAAATCCGCGCCAAGACCGCCAAGCTCGGCGTCGGGCCGTTCAAGTTCCCGACCGCCGACGTCGAGGTCATGTTGCGCGCCAGCGCGGCCGACCGGGAAATCCCGCAGCCTCGTATCCTGATCAAGGCCACCGGCATGTCGCTGTTCGGCTCGAAAAGCGAGATGGACCTCGCCATGCGCTTGAACCAGTTCCAACTGAGGGCGCTGCAGAATTTCGGCTCGTTGTTCAAGTTCAATTTCCTGGCGACCACCGGCGAGCCGATCGAGAGCCTGGAACACTTGGCGGACGCGGATTTTCACCTCGCGTCTTCCCTGAGCTCCGATCCGGGCGGCTGGCTGCGTACGTCGGGCAAGAAGGCGGTCGAAGTGGCGTTTGCCCAGATTCGCAAGGACGTCGACGCGGCGACGGCCGATCTCAAGAAAGCCCAGGCCGAAGTCGCCAAACTCGACAACGAGATCGCCAAAATGAAAGCCCAGGTCGCGAAAGAGCGCGAAGCGCCGGCCAAGCAACTCAAGGCGGCCGAGGACGAGGTGAACAAGCTCAACCGGCAGATTTCCGATCTGCAAGGCAAGATCAACGCCAAGAAAGGCCAAATTCATTCCTGTAACCAGAGCAAACGGATTTGCGTTTTAAGCAAGCCCAAGAAAACGGGCTGTAAAAAGAAAATATTGGGCAAATGCGTGATTCCGAAAATCTCGATGGAATGCGTAAAGCACGTGACCGTTGCCGATTTACCGGCGCGCGCCGTCTGTCAGGCTAAGAACGTCAAGCCGGCTGCCGAACTGGCCGCCTTCGAAACCGCCAAGGGCACGCTGATCGCCTCACGCGAGGTCGCCTCCAAGACCCTGGAGGGCCTGCGCAAGGGTATCACCAACATCCCGGTCGAGTTGGACCCGCGGGTGTCGGGCCTGATCGTGGCGCGCGAAACCGCCATGGGTACGCTCAAGGCGGCGGAAGCCACGGTCAAGGGTTTCGGAGAATTCACCAAAATCCTGACCCAGGGCGTCAACGTCGTCGGCAAGCCCGATATTTTCGCGCTCGAGAAAAGCAGCATCAACGGCAGCATGCGGGGCGCGATCACGGGTAAGCCCGTGGTGTTAACGATGAACTTCCGGATGCTCGGCAAGCCCTATCACAACCGGTTCGCGTTCTCGCTGACCGATATGGGCTTCAACGCCAAGCAACTCGAGGTGCTGGCGCTCGGCGCGGCGACCAAGACCGTGCTCGATGCCGGCTATAAGGCGAAGATCGTTCCGCACGTGCTTTTGGACAAGGTGAACGCCATCTACACCAAGAAGCGCGCCGAGGTGAACGCGGAGTTGGACAAGGCTTTGGCAGCCAACCACGTCGGCACCAACGAGAAAATGCAACTCGCGGGCGTCGGCGCGACGGTCGATGCATACAACACGGCCATCAAAAAGAAGACGGATGCCGTCAAGCAGGCCAACCGCATCGTTCGGCAAAAAAACCGGCGCCTGGCCAAGCTGAAGAAACTGGCCAGTCTACAGGTGGCGGCGCTGCGCGCGGTCTGTCTCAAGGCTCACAATAATAAGCATTACGTGGCCGCCGAAAACGACAAGAAAACCGTCAACGCCAATCGCCCGCATTGCAAGTCTTACGAACGATTCCGTATCATCGATATCAATGCCAAGAAAGACGGGGGACTCAATCACGGAGATTATATTCATATCCGCACGCACCACGGGCGTTATTGGTCGGCGCAACCCAACGGAAAGCTGGAGGCCAACCGCACGCAGGCGAAAACCTGGGAGACATTCCGGATTTACAAGATTGTCGGCAGTAAGGGGCCCGCTATCCAAGCCGGTGACAAGGTGGCGTTCTATACGGCGCATAAACGCTGGGTGGTCGCCGAAGGGGGCGGCGGCAATGTGATGAACGCCAACCGGAAGGATCGGAAAACGTGGGAGATCTTCACGTTTCTGCCGGTCGTCATCGACTAGAACCAGGAAAGACCAACGAGAGGGGATTCCCGAGGACTCGGGGCCGGGGCCGGCGCCGCGGCCCACCCGGGGGGTCGCGCCGGCCGGCGTTTATTCGGGATAAGGGAATAAGGCGAAACGGCGGCCGCTCAGCTGCCGAAATGCTCGGCGAGGTAATCGAGGACGTTCTTGAGCTCCTCGCCCTCGAGCGGCGGCATGCCCTGTTTCTCGACCATCCAGACCAGCAGATCGTCCCAGCGTTCGCGGCTCAGGCCCTGTTGATACACGATGCGCAACGAATGGCAGGCCTTGCAGAAATAGAAGACGGTTTCCCGGCCCGGCCCCGGCGGCAGGCCGCCCATGGTTTCCTCGTCGTCGGTGTATTTGGGTTTGGCCGGTTCGCCGCCGGGCGGCATCATGCCGGGTAGCGGCGTTAACGGCAGGTCGGTCTGCGCCGCGGCCGGCACGCTTGTCAAAACCATAAGGCCGATCAAAAGCGTGGCGGCACCGGCACGATAAGGAAAGCGAAGAAACATCGGTTGGAATTCGACCATGAAAGCGGCCACCGGACGCCTCGTCCGGTGGCCTGAGTTATTATCGCCGTTATGCGACGCGGACCGCGATACGGTGCATCGCGTTGTTGAGATACCCTTTCGGATTCCAGGCGACGGCGAAGGGCTGGCTTCTGCCTTGATCGTCGGTCGCCCGCGCCCAGACCTCGTAATAGCCGTGTTGGGGAAAACGGATTTTCGCTTTCCACTGTTGCCAGGCGAAGGGATTGCGGGGCGCTTCGAGGTCCGCTTTGACCCAAGTGCCGCCGAAATCGAACGTGACGTGCATTTCCTTGACCGCGTTGTCGCCGGCCCAGGCATGCCCGCGGACCTCGAGTTCCGGAGCCGAAGCGGAAACGCCGATCCCGCTTTTCGGCGTCGTGATGAGGGATTTCACCGGCATCGAGTGAATGATCTCGAAGTCCTGCGTCGGCACCTTTTGGCCCGGCGCGACCGGATATTTCGGTACTTTGTATGCCGTGCCCGTCATCTTGGCGCCGTCATGCACTTTGTCGCGCATCCAGACCCGCGTCAGCCACTTCTGCGAGCACGAACCCGGCCAGCCCGGCACGACCAAGCGCAGCGGCGCGCCGTTTTGCGGGTGCAGGTCCTTGCCGTTCATGGCGAACGCAATCAGATTGTTGGGGTCCATCGCCTTCTTGATCGGCACGCCGCGCGAGAGCGGCAACTTCTTCGCATCGCCTGACAGGTGCGCATCGGCGCCTTCATGGGCGGTATAGACCACGTTGTCTTTCACGCCGGCGGCCTTGAGCACGTCGGCGTACCGGACGCCGGTCCATTCGGAACACGCGACGGCGCCGTAAGTCCACTGGTTGCCCGACGCCTTGGGATAAAAGAAGCCGCGCCCGTTACCGCCGCATTCCAGTTGGAGCTGCAGCGTCACGACCTCGAATTTCTTCTTGAGATCCTCGATCGACAATTTTACCGGGTTGTTGACCAAGCCGTCGACGGTCAGCATCCAACCGTCCGCGGAGGTGTTTTCGGGCGGGACGCCGTTGTTGCGGATGAAGTGCCGGGAGATCGGCGTGATGGCATCATCCAACAGATGCGGGGGCGTTTCGGCGTTCAAGGGGCGGTCGTTATGCACCGTGAGGCCGTCTTTTCCTTTGATCGCGCCGGCTTTTTCCGCCAGCGCGACGGGGATGAACCCGGAAGGCATATTGCGATGGAACGGAATCGCCGTCCCGATCATTGCGCCCATCGTGGCCAGCCCGGCCCCTTTGAGGAAACCGCGACGGTCCCTATGAGCGGTGCGGCCGAATATCACTTCGTCGGCGCGTTCGGGATCATCGGCGTAGGCTTCGAATAAATTGACGTCGGTTTCTTGATCCGCGTCGGAATGGCTTGAGTCTTTCGGCATAACGGCCTCCCACTAAGTCGTTGCAGGGTTATTATATGAGCCTCCCTTCGGCGCGATCATTGATCGAGGTCACGCGTTGAAGGATCGTATCCGCCGAAAGTATACTGAGCCGCAATATGTATTTATATTCTCGTTATTTTTCGGTAATTCACGCTCTAACACAGACAAACACTGTATTAAGAATAAATAATAGCAAAAAATAGTGTGAATTTTTCAAGGACTGATCTACATCAATAATTTAGAGCAGATTCACAGGGTTGTCGGATCGCCATTTCCGTTCGCGGCGATTCCGACTAACCATGATCTGCTCTAAACGCTGGGTTTCGTGGCCGCCAGTTTTTGGACGAGCTTGCCGAGTTCCGCGGGATCGACGGGATGAGAAAACGTGCCGTCGGCGCCGAGGGTTTTGGCGGCGCGCAGAATATCGCCGGCGCTTATGGCGGCACTGCCGGCTGTCAGAGCGATGATTTTTATGTCGTTCCGGCAGTCCTTGATTTTTTTGATGCCGTCGATTCCGCCGGGACCGCCGGTCAGGATGCCGATCACGGCAACATCGTAACGAAGCTTGTCGATTCCGATCAAGCCGTCCTCGATATCGGTCGAGGCGATAACGTGACAATCCCGCGCTTCGAGCGCCTCGGTCAGGGCTTGCGTTTGGTTCGTGTCTTCCGGGATCAACAGGACATGCACCGGCGGTTCCTTGCCTTCGGCGCGCGCGTTGTCGTCGATACGGGATATCTCGCCGCGCCGCTTGGCCTCGATGTTTCGAACGCGCAGCCGTTCCTGTTCGATGATGCGGGTTTCCTCACGGCGTTTTTCCTCTTCCTCGCGGATTTCCCGGCGCCGCTGCAAGGTGGTTTCCTGAAGCGCTGCGTGCCGCAGCCGGGTTCGGAAACGAGCCCAAATCGAATAGATCGAATACACGAGTATCAGGGGCAGAAAAACGACGGCCGCCGCTTTTGCCCAGGGGATGAAGGTGGCGGTGTCGCGTTCGCGGAAAAGATCGGACTTGCACGTGTAGCGCTCGTTGTAGGAGCCCGTGCATTGCTTAAGGCGATCCTGGAAGCGAATCTCGGCTTGCTGCGATTTGATCTCGTCGGGAACCAACGGCACGAACTGACTCCAGCCGGCACCGATGAGCCAAGCCGTCATCAGGCTCATCACCGACCATTTGGCGATCTTGGCCGTACTATCCACGCCCCGGTCTCCCCCCTCGTTGGGACGCATGGATGATACCGGGATTAAGATGGTATTCAATAAGAAGGAGCGTTTTCTCGATGGCGGCGGCGCTGACTTGCCGGATGATGTCGTTTGAAAACTCAAGTGCCGCTTGTGAATTTTTTTTGTACGTGTACCAAGCGACGCTGCCCGAAAGCGCCGCAAACAGAACGACGAAAATCGTCATGATATTGAATTGTAGCGTTCGTTTCATATTGCGAGGCTCCCCTAGAGCAGATCATGGTTAGTCGGAATCGCCATTTTGGCCCATGCCAAATGGTTGGCAATCAGCATTCCGACAACCATGTGAATCTGCTCTAAGTTATTGATGTAGATCGGATCATGGTTTATCGGAACCAAGTGGTGTTTCCGATAAACCATGATCCGATCTAAGCCCGATTTCGGCCGGTATCTTAGCGGTTTTCCCTCAAAGTACCCGCTATTTTCACCTTTCGGAAACTTGACGGCGGTCAAAGTCTTGGCAGGACGCTTGTTACATGCTTTAAAACAGCCTTTCCGCATATGCATAACCATAGATGCAGGGAAAAAGGGGAGGGAAGTTCGTGGCAAATACCGTCGAGCGTATCGGCGTGGTGTCTTCGGGCGCCGCCGTCGGCGCGGAAATACGGGGTGTGGATCTATCCCAGCCCGCGGATGCGGCCGTCAAGGCCACGCTGAACGCCGCGTGGGCCGATCATTCGGTTTTGTTGTTCCGGGATCAAACGTTGAGCGACGAACAATTGCTGGACGCGGCCCGGATCTTCGGCGAGCCGCAACCGGTCGGCTTTCGCTTGTTGAAGGATAAATCCGAGCAAAGCGACGTGAAGTTTCCCGAGCTGATCGCGGTCTCGAACCGCGAGACGGAGGGCACGGACGAAATGGATAACGCCGGCCTCGGCGATGCCGAGGTCGAATGGCATTCGGACAACTCCTACATCGAGACCCCGCCCAAGGCGAGCGTGCTGTACGCGCTGGTGATTCCCCCGCACGGCGGCAACACCGGTTTCTGCAATCAATATCTCGCTTATGAAACGCTGCCGGATGGGATTCGCCTGCATATCGAGAGCTTGCGGGCCAAACACGATGCGAGCCGAAACTCCGGCGGGTATCTGCGCCCCGGTTTCAAGCTGCCGGAAACCCCCGAAGAGGTGCCGGGACCGTTTCATCCGCTCGTACGCACGCACCCGGTGACCAAGCGTAAGGCGCTTTATCTCGGCCGGCGGCGGCAGTTTCCGTCGCAGTTTATCGAGGGCTGGAACGAGATCGACAGCACCGAATTGCTCGATTTCCTTTGGAAACACGCGACCCAGGCGCGATTCGTCTGGACCCACCGGTGGCGGAAAGGGGATCTCGTCATCTGGGACAATCGGTGCGTGATGCATCGGCGCGAGGCGACCGATCCGAGTCATCCGCGTATCCTGCACCGCACCCAATTGCAGGGCGAACGGCCCGAATAACGATCTTTACTTTTTCAGGCGGGCATAAAGGGGCGCCGGGTCGCCGCCCAATTGCCGGGTCAATTGCGCCGCCGTTTCGAACAACGGCACGGCCAACTCGCGGATCTTTTGTTGCGTGAAGTGGGCGACCGGTCCCGAAAAGGACATGGCGCCCTCCAATGCGTTGCCGCGCCCGAAGACCGGCACGGCGATGGACGCGATCTCGGGGTGCCGCTCGCCCGCGTTGTCCGCCAGGTAGGTTTCCCGGATAGAGGCCAGGTCGAGCCCGTCATGATCGGGGGCATCTTCGGAAAACGTCAGAAGAATCTTACCGGTGCCGCCCGGCAGCAGCGGCCGGCGCTCGCCTTCCTTG